>NZ_JAMOKM010000015.1:0-116341 GCF_023656665.1 Parabacteroides sp. B2-S-102
GAGACTTTGCAGAATAAAGAAAGGGAAAGAAACTCGCTCGTTTCTTAGTCGTTCACCTTATCAGATTATATATTCTGCTTTTTATTAGTAATCAGTCGATTACATTCACCCCCATTACTTTTATGCGGAAATCACGGACTACCGCACGGCGGAGGATGTGGGCGTGGACCGTCCCAACAAAAACGAGATACTGCACCACATACCGCCCACGCCGGAGCAGGAGGACTTCATACAGAAGCTGATGCAATTCGCCAAGACGGGCGACGCCACCCTGTTGGGCAGACTGCCGCTTTCGGAAACGGAGGAAAAGGCGAAGATGCTTATCGCCACGGACTATGCCCGGAAGATGGCACTCGACATGCGCATGATAGACCCGCATTACGAAGACCACCCCGACAACAAGGCGAGCCACTGTGCCAAAATAATCGCGGAGTATTATCAAAAATACGACGCGCAGAAAGGCACGCAGTTCGTTTTCTCTGACTTGGGGACTTACCAGCCGGGCGATGGGTGGAACGTCTATTCGGAAATCAAGCGCAAACTGACGGAGGACTACGGCATACCGCCAAGCGAGGTGCGCTTCATTCAGGAGTGCAAGACCGACAAGGCTCGGAAGGCGGTGATAGATGCCATGAACGCCGGGACGGTGCGTGTGCTGTTCGGCTCCACCTCCATGCTCGGAACGGGTGTGAACGCACAGAAACGGTGTGTGGCAATTCATCATCTCGATACGCCGTGGCGACCGTCCGACTTGCAACAGCGTGACGGACGCGGAGTTAGGGCAGGTAATGAGATTGCCAAACATTTCGCCGGGAACAACGTGGATGTAATCATCTACGCGGTGGAGAAGTCACTGGACAGCTACAAGTTCAACCTCCTGCACTGCAAGCAGACTTTCATAAGCCAGCTCAAAAGCGGTGCGATGGGTGCGCGTACCATCGACGAGGGGGCAATGGACGAAAAATCGGGCATGAATTTCTCGGAATACATGGCGTTGCTCTCCGGCAATACCGACCTGTTGGACAAGGCGAAACTGGAAAAGCGGATCGCATCGCTCGAAGGGGAACGCAAGTCGTTCAACAAGGGCAAGCGTGATTCGGAGTTCAAGCTGGAGTCAAAGACCGGCGAGTTGCGCAACAACACGGCTTTCATAGATGCCATGACGGAGGACTGGAACCGCTTCCTGTCGGTGGTGCAGACCGACAAGGAGGGCAACCGCCTTAATATAATAAAGGTGGACGGAGTGGATTCCGCCGATGAGAAGGTCATCGGAAAGCGTTTGCAGGAGATAGCCAAGAATGCCACGACCGGAGGGTTGTACACGCAGGTCGGTGAACTTTACGGTTTTCCGATAAAGGTGGTGAGCGAAAGGATACTCAAAGAGGGATTGGAGTTCACCGACAACCGCTTCGTGGTCGAGGGGAACTACAAGTACACCTACAACAACGGGCATCTGGCGATGGCTGACCCGTTGGCCGCCGCCCGCAACTTCCTCAACGCGATGGAGAGGATACCCTCCATCATCGACCAGTACAAGGCGAAGAACGAGGTGCTGGAGATGGAGATACCGCAGTTACAGGAGATAGCGGGTAAGGTGTGGAAGAAGGAGGACGAGCTGAAGCAGTTGAAGTCCGAACTTGCCGCCCTTGACCGAAAAATTCAGCTGGAGCTTGCGCCACCCACGCCCGAAGTCGCAGAAAAGGAGAATGAAGGGCAACAGCTCAAGCCGGAAGCGGAAGATGTGAGGAACAGGCAGGCGCAATATCCCGAAAATGCACCGCCGCAGATACGCAGTCCGGCGGATAGTATCGTTGCCAACCATGTCATAATCGGGCGTCCGGGACTGTATGCCAAGGAGGAAACCCGGTCCAAAGGATTGAAAATATAACCTAAGGAATTTTATCTGAAGTATTAATAAGGGCTATCCCAAAAGGTCTAAAAGTAAATTTTATCCTTTCTGCAAGTATCTGTAGGATGGCAACTGCATTTTTTTTCTTTTTGGGCAGCCCTTATTAAAATTTATTCTTATTTTAGGTTATATACATTCATGTCCATTTATGTAAAAAATCCTGCTGACCTTGTTTATGTCTTGTCAGTCACCATTTGCAAAACCATATTTGACCCTCAAAGAGGCTGAATTTGATAAGCAACTTGCTACATACTCATAATAAGGAGCTAAATAGAACACGAATGGGAAATACTCAAATGCCAAACTAAAGAAGATATTGGCCAAAATAAACGTTATACCGAGAGAGAAACTTGATTTTTTTCAACTTCCTAAAACGTTGTTGTTCAAACATTTCTACTTATTTGTACTTACCAGTTGAACCTACGCTTCCCTAATAAAATGTCTATGGTAAAAAAAGTTAAAAAATCCTCCCACTTTTGTTAGATATATTTTTTTTGTGTAATTTTGCAATCGTTATGCGGCAGTAATAATATACATATTAATACGAGTTAGTAATCCTGTAGTTCTCACATGCTACGAGGAGGTATTAAAAGGTGCGTTTCGACAATGCATCTATTGTAGTATATTATTGCTTAATCCAAATGAATATTATAAATTTAGGAATTCTTGCTCACATTGATGCAGGAAAAACTTCCGTAACCGAGAATCTGCTGTTTGCCAGTGGAGCAACGGAAAAGTGCGGCCGTGTGGATAATGGTGACACCATAACAGACTCTATGGATATAGAGAAACGTAGAGGAATTACTGTTCGGGCTTCTACGACATCTATTATCTGGAATGGAGTGAAATGCAATATCATTGACACTCCGGGACACATGGATTTTATTGCGGAAGTGGAGCGGACATTCAAAATGCTTGATGGAGCAGTCCTCATCTTATCCGCAAAGGAAGGCATACAAGCGCAAACAAAGTTGCTGTTCAATACTTTACAAAAACTGCAAATCCCGACAATTATATTTATCAATAAAATTGACCGTGACGGTGTGAATTTAGAGCGTTTGTATCTGGATATAAAAACAAATCTGTCTCAAGATGTCCTGTTTATGCAAACTGTTGTCGATGGATTGGTTTATCCGATTTGCTCCCAAACATATATAAAGGAAGAATACAAAGAATTTGTATGCAACCATGACGACAATATATTAGAACGATATTTGGCGGATAGCGAAATTTCACCGGCTGATTATTGGAATACGATAATCGATCTTGTGGCAAAAGCCAAAGTCTATCCGGTACTACATGGATCAGCAATGTTCAATATCGGTATCAATGAGTTGTTGGACGCCATCTCTTCTTTTATACTTCCTCCAGAATCAGTCTCAAACAGACTTTCAGCTTATCTCTATAAGATAGAGCATGACCCCAAAGGACATAAAAGAAGTTTTCTAAAAATAATTGACGGAAGTCTGAGACTTCGAGACATTGTAAGAATCAACGATTCGGAAAAATTCATCAAGATTAAAAATCTAAAGACTATTTATCAGGGCAGAGAGATAAATGTTGATGAAGTGGGTGCCAATGATATCGCGATTGTAGAAGATATAGAAGATTTTCGAATCGGAGATTATTTAGGTGCTAAACCTTGTTTGATTCAAGGATTATCTCATCAGCATCCCGCTCTCAAATCCTCCGTCCGGCCAAATAAGCCCGAAGAGAGAAGCAAGGTGATATCCGCTCTGAATACATTGTGGATTGAAGACCCGTCTTTGTCCTTTTCCATAAACTCATATAGTGATGAATTGGAAATCTCGTTATATGGTTTGACCCAAAAGGAAATCATACAGACATTGCTGGAAGAACGATTTTCCGTAAAGGTCCATTTTGATGAGATCAAGACTATCTACAAAGAACGACCTATAAAAAAGGTCAATAAGATTATTCAGATCGAAGTACCACCCAACCCTTACTGGGCCACAATAGGGCTGACTCTTGAACCCTTACCGTTAGGGGCAGGGTTGCAAATCGAAAGTGACATCTCCTATGGTTATCTGAACCATTCTTTTCAAAATGCCGTTTTTGAAGGGATTCGTATGTCTTGCCAATCTGGTTTACATGGATGGGAAGTGACAGATCTGAAAGTAACTTTTACTCAAGCCGAGTATTATAGCCCGGTAAGTACACCTGCTGATTTCAGACAGCTGACCCCTTATGTCTTCAGGCTGGCTTTGCAACAGTCAGGTGTGGACATTCTCGAACCGATGCTCTGTTTTGAGTTGCAGATACCCCAAGTAGCGAGTTCCAAAGCTATTACAGATTTGCAAAAACTGATGTCTGAGATTGAAGACATCAGTTGTAATAATGAGTGGTGTCATATTAAAGGGAAAGTTCCATTAAATACAAGTAAAGACTATGCCTCAGAAGTAAGTTCGTACACTAAGGGCTTAGGCATTTTTATGGTTAAGCCATGTGGGTATCAAATAACAAAAGACGGTTATTCTGATAATATCCGCATGAACGAAAAAGATAAACTTTTATTCATGTTCCAAAAATCAATTTATGAATTAATACAAAACAAGAAGAAAATATGAACAAGCAATTCATTATCACGAATTTCGCCGCATTTGCTCTCATGCTGTTCCTGCCGACCGGATGCAGGCAGGCGGACGGCAAGCAGGATGCGGTGCAGAGTTATCGGGTCATAAAGGTCGCGGCAAGTCCGGTGGAAATCTCCGAGTCCTATTCCGCCGCCATACGCGGACGGCAGGATGTGGACATCCTGCCGCAAATATCCGGGCGCATTATCCGTCTGAAAGTGAAAGAGGGTGAACGGGTGAAGACCGGTCAAGTATTGGCTGTAATTGACCAAGTGCCCTATCGGGCGGCATTACGCACGGCGCAGGCCAATGTCAGCGCGGCACAGGCAAAAGTGGAAACGGCAAGAATCGAGCTGCGGGGCAAGCAGGCATTGTTTGACGAGAAGGTCATATCCGACTACGAGCTTTCTCTCGCCCGGAACCAACTGGCAGTGGCGTGTGCTGAACTCGAACAGGCAAAGGCACAAGAATCGGATGCACGCAACAATCTCTCCTATACGGAAATCAAAAGCCCGAGCAACGGAGTAGTAGGCACATTGCCCTATCGCATCGGTGCGCTTGTCGGTCCCAATATGGCACAGCCTTTCACGGTCGTGTCCGACAATGCGGAGATGTATGCCTATTTCTCCATTTC
Organism: Parabacteroides sp. B2-S-102; assembly: GCF_023656665.1. Taxonomy (NCBI): domain Bacteria; kingdom Pseudomonadati; phylum Bacteroidota; class Bacteroidia; order Bacteroidales; family Tannerellaceae; genus Parabacteroides; species Parabacteroides sp. B2-S-102. Next base: position 5,138 of record NZ_JAMOKM010000015.1, read on the forward strand.
GGAGAATATGCTACGGCGATATTCGGCTCGCTATGGCTCGATTGACAGCATGATAGCCGGGACGCCGGAAGTGGGCCTGCAACTCAACGACGGCAGCCTGTACAAGGCGAAAGGACGTATTGAAACCGTAAGCGGCGTGGTGGATCCTGTTACCGGAACGGTACAAATCAAAGCCCTGTTCCCCAATCCCGACCGCGAACTGTTGAGTGGCAGCATCGGCAATGTCATCCTTCAAAACCCGAAAACGGAGGCCGTAACCATTCCCATGACCGCCACCGTGGAACTGCAGGACAAGATTATCGCTTACCGTCTGAAAAACGGACAGGCGGAAGCCGCCTATCTCACGGTGGACCGCCTGAACGACGGCAACCGGTTTATCGTAAAAGAAGGTCTTTCGGTCGGTGACACCATTGTCGCCGAAGGCGTGGGACTGGTGAGAGAAGGCATGAGCATAACCCCTAAAAACGAAACGAAATGAACCTGCGATTTTTTATAGACCGCCCGGTGTTTTCGGGCGTTATCTCGGTGGTGATTGTACTGTTGGGCATGATTTCCATGTTTTCCTTGCCGGTGGAACAATACCCCGACATCGCACCTCCGACCATCAACGTATTCGCAACTTATCCGGGAGCAAACGCTGAAACCGTGCAGAAGGCAGTGATAACCCCTCTGGAAGAAGCCATCAACGGAGTGGAAGACATGACCTATATGACTTCCACGGCATCGAATACGGGAGATGCTTCCATCAACATCTATTTCAAACAGGGAACCAACGCGGACATGGCGGCGGTAAACGTGCAGAACCGCGTGAACGGCGCACTGAGCCAACTTCCGGCGGAAGCCACCAAGACCGGTGTCACCACTGAAAAGCAGCAGAATGCCGAACTGATGACTTTCGCGCTCTATTCGCCCGATGACCGCTTCGACCAGACCTTCCTGAGCAATTACGTGAAAATCAATGTCGAGCCGAGGCTGAAACGTATCAGCGGCGTGGGAAAGGCACAGTTGTTCGGTTCCAACTACAGCATGCGACTTTGGCTGCGTCCCGACAAGATGGCGCAATACGGGCTTATCCCCGATGACATCTCTGCCGTACTTGCACGACAGAACATCGAGGCCGCCACCGGCTCCTTCGGTGCCAATCATCCTACCGCCAATGAATACACGATGAAATACCGCGGACGCTTGTCCGGAGCGGAAGAGTTCGGTGAGCTGGTCGTCAAGTCACTGCCGGGCGGCAATGTGCTTCGGTTGAAAGAGGTTGCCGATGTGGAACTGGGCGATGAATACTACAACTATTCCTCCGAGGTGAACGGGCATCCGGCAGCTATGATGCTCATCAACCAGAAAGCCGGGTCCAATGCATCAAGCACCATCAAGGAGATTCACGAAGTGCTTGACGACCTTAGCCGGGACTTGCCCGAAGGGACGGAATTCGTGGTGCTTACCGATACCAACAAGTTCCTGTATGCCTCCATCCACTCTGTCCTCCGCACCTTATTGGAAGCGATACTTCTGGTCATCGTGGTGGTGTATGTGTTCTTGCAGGACATCAAGTCAACGCTTATCCCTACCATATCCATCTTCGTTTCCATCATCGGCACATTTGCCGTGATGTCCATGATTGGATTCTCCATCAACCTGCTCACCCTGTTCGCGCTTGTGCTTGCCATCGGAACCGTGGTCGATGATGCCATTGTGGTGGTGGAAGCGGTGCAGGCGAAGTTCGATGAGGGCTATCAATCAGCAGTTCTCGCGGCTGATGATGCCATGAAAGGCGTTTCGTCGGCTATCCTGACCTCTACCATAATCTTTATGGCAGTGTTTTTCCCCGTAGCCATGATGGGCGGGACTTCGGGAGCGTTCTACACGCAGTTCGGTATCACGATGGCTGTTGCCGTGGGAATCTCGGCAGTCAATGCCTTCACACTCTCACCGGCACTTTGCGCGCTGCTGCTGAAACCCTATATCGATGAGCAGGGCAACACTAAGAACAATTTTGCAGCCCGTTTCCGTAAAGCGTTCAATGCCGTCTTCGACAGTCTGAGCCGACGCTATGTACGTGGAGTGATGTTCATTATCCATCGCCGATGGCTGTTGTGGAGCATCATAGGCATTTCTTTCGGGTTGCTGGTGCTGCTGGTCAATGTCACAAAGACGGGACTTATTCCCGAAGAGGACACCGGGACGGTCATGGTGAGCATGAACACGAAGCCCGGCACATCCATGGCTCAGACAAGTAAGGTGATGGAGCGTATCAACAGCCGTCTCGACAGCATCGGCGAGATTGAATACAGCGGTGCGGTAGCCGGTTTCTCTTTCAGCGGTTCCGGTCCCTCGCAGGCGATGTATTTCGTGACACTCAAAGACTGGGAGGATCGTAAGGGAGAGGGGCAGTCGGTGAATGATGTCATCGGAAAGATTTATGCCGCCACTTCAGATATTCCCGATGCCACGGTGTTCGCCATGTCGCCTCCGATGATTGCCGGGTACGGCATGGGAAACGGTTTCGAGCTTTATTTGCAGGACAAGGCGGGCGGAAACATCGCCGCTTTCAAGGAAGAGGCGGACAAGTTTGTCGAAGCCTTGTCGCAACGACCCGAAATCGGCGAAGTCTATTCCTCCTTTGCCACGGACTATCCGCAATACTGGGTGGATATCGATGCCGCCAAATGTGAGCAGTCGGGTGTGTCGCCCGCAGATGTGCTTTCCACATTGTCGGGCTATTATACCGGACAATATGTTTCCGACTTTAACCGGTTCTCCAAGCTCTACCATGTGACCATGCAGGCTCCGGCGGAATATCGTGTGAATGCGGAATCCCTGCACCACATGTATGTGCGCGCCTCCGATGGCGGCATGTCGCCTTTGAGCCGGTTCGTGCGCCTGACCAAGACCAACGGCCCGTCAGACCTCACCCGTTTCAACCTGTTCAACGCCATCTCGATTAGCGGGTCGCCGGCGCAGGGTTACAGTTCAGGGCAGGTGCTCGAAGCCATCGGCGAGACGGCACGTGAAGTGCTTCCGTCAAATTACACATACGAGTTTGGCGGCATTTCGCGTGAGGAAAGCAAGACGACCAACAATGCCACGCTTATATTCCTGCTCTGCATGGTTCTGGTCTATCTGATTCTGTGCGCCTTGTATGAGAGCGTGTTCATACCCTTCGCGGTTCTGTTGTCGGTGCCTTGCGGACTAATGGGCAGTTTCCTGTTTGCGTGGCTCTTCGGTCTGGAGAACAACATCTACATGCAGACCGGATTAATCATGATTATCGGCCTGCTTGCCAAGACCGCCATCCTGCTTACCGAATACGCCGGCAAGCGGCGGTCGGAAGGCATGACGCTGGCACAGGCAGCATACAGTGCGGCAAAAGTCCGCCTGCGCCCTATATTGATGACTGTGCTGTCCATGGTGTTCGGTCTTGTCCCGCTGATGATGGCGCACGGAGTGGGTGCCAACGGCAGCCGTTCGCTTGCCACAGGTGTAATCGGTGGAATGATTGTCGGTACTTTGGCTCTGTTGTTCCTTGTGCCGTCATTGTTTATTGTATTCCAATATATTCAAGAACGTGTTAAGCATAATTAAATGAAGAAGACAGTAATATATATCATATTGTCAGGATGGATGTTTGCCGGTTGTGGCACATACAGCCGGTATCATCGTCCTGACCTCTCAACGGAGAATCTGTATCGGGACGTACCGGCGGACATTGATACAACGACCATCGCGTCCCTGTCGTGGCGGGAAATGTTTACCGACCCGAAACTCCAGTCCTTGATTGAAACCGGACTTGAACGGAACACAGACCTCAATGTGGCACGGTTACGCGTGGAAGCGACAGAAGCCGTCCTGATGACTGCCAGACTATCATATCTTCCATCACTGGGACTGACTGCCGAAGGTAATGCCAATAAACATGACGGAGCAACGGCAAAGACATATAATGTGGGAGCGTCGGCAAGCTGGGAACTGGACATCTTCGGCAAACTTACGGCGGCAAAGCGTGGTGCAGCCGCCGCGTTACAAGGAAGCCGTGCCTACCGGCAGGCCGTACAGACACAGCTTGTCGCCACTATTGCAGACAGTTACTACACCCTTGCCATGCTTGACGCACAAATGGCAATAAGTAACCGGACTTTGGAGAACTGGCGGACTACCGTACGTACTCTTGAAGCGTTGAAAAAAGTGGGGAAATCAAACGAAGCCGGCGTATTGCAGGCAAAGGCGAACGTGATGCGACTCGAAGCATCCCTGTTATCCATACGCAAGAGTATTTCCGAAACAGAAAATGCCCTGTCTGCGATACTTGCCATGCCGTCACACTCGATTGGACGAAGTAATCTGGCCGAGGCTGCTTTCCCCGATACTGTCTCGATTGGAGTCCCTTTGCAACTGCTTTCCAACCGTCCCGACGTGCGTCAGGCTGAAATGGAACTGGCGCAGGCGTTCTACGCCACCAATGCGGCTCGTGCCGCCTTCTATCCCAATATTACCCTCTCGGGGACTCTTGGATGGACTAATAACGGCGGTGGCGTAATCGTAAATCCCGGACAATGGTTGCTCAATGCCATCGGTTCCCTGACACAGCCCTTATTCAACCGGGGCACAAACATCGCCAACTTGAAGATAGCCAAAAGCCGTCAGGAAGAAGCCAAACTGTTGTTCCGGCAATCATTGCTGAACGCTGGAAAAGAAGTGAACGATGCTCTGACTGCATGGCAGACGGCAAAATCGCAAATTGAAATCAATGCTCGACAGGTTGAAACATTATGCGATGCTGTGCGAAAGACAGAATCGCTTATGCGTCATTCCAATGCCACCTATCTGGAAGTGTTGACCGCCCAACAGTCTCTTCTCGAAGCGGAAGTGCAACAGCTACAAACTCGTTTTGAACGCATACAAAGTGTAATCAAACTTTATCATGTGTTGGGAGGAGGAATGTAACTGCAATAAATAGAAAAATTTGAAATTATTATTAGTGTTATTCATCTCGGATATTTTTCGTGATTCTGCCGCATGTAGATATTGTACGAAAGCAATATTTGGATTGTAAAATATCAAGCCAATGAAAATACTTTTGCAGCATAAAATATTTATAGGATACTTTCTTTTAATGGCGATCATTGGCAGCATGGTCGCTATTGTTCTGCACGAGCGTAGTCGTGTACAGAAAATAGAGAATGAATCAATCGCTATTTTTCAAACCCAGCACAATATCAATACCACACACCGCTATGTGACCACGTTAGTAACTTATGGTGAATCCGTCATGGTATGGAATGATGAGGATTCTGGGTGAAGTATAAGAATATCAGAGAAGGGGAACAATTGCATTTCGATTTGCATTTTCTTAACCGCATAAAGAAACAGTTCCCGGGGATAAAAGCTATTTCGCCTGAAATAACAGGACCTTATTCGCAAGTGATGAATAAAGCTAAAAGCGGACTTTTTAAGATTATAGGAATCAATGAAAACTATATGGGAATTAAGATACTTAAAATCAACGAAGATGGACGATATTTTAATAAAGGAGATGACGAGAATACCCGTAATGTTACCATTATCGGCGAAAATGTCAGTACGACCTTATTTAATAATCAAAAAGCGTTGGGTAAGTCGATCAACATTGCCGGTATTGATTTTAAGGTGATAGGCGTACTAAAGAATGATGATATTTTCAGCGCTTCGGAAATCAATTCGGTATATGTGCCCTTCTCAAGTTACATAAACTGTATTGACAATAAGACTCCATTGCGCGCTTTCTGTTTATATCTGAACAAAGAAGTTGATTCCAAGCGATTTGAGAATGAGCTGAGAGCCTTCATCGCTAATAAATACCAATTTGCTTATTCTGATAAGCAAGCCTTACAGATAATCAATTTTGAGACACAAACATCTGCTTTTGAGGGACTCTTTGATGGATTGAAAATGTTTATCTGGATCGTAGGAATTTGTTTTCTGATAAGTGGTATTGTTGGAGTAAGCAACATCATGTTTGTCGTGATCAAAGAAAGGAGTAGCGAAATAGGCATCCGTAAGGCTGTAGGAGCAACTCCTAAATCCATTCTTGTGTTAATGCTGACGGAATCTGTCATCATAACTGTAATCTCCGGTATCATCGGATTGATATCAGGTGCAGCTATTCTTGAGATTATAAATTGGTTGCTCGAAAGCGCCCGTCACGCGACAATGATAAAGCATGCAGAAATAGATATAAATGTAGCTGTTCTCGCTTTGGTTATCTTGATTTTGTCCGGTGTCATTGCCGGAGCATTTCCGGCTATGAAAGCATCTGTTATACAACCCATTGACGCCATTAGAAACGAAAATATAGGATAATGAAGACATTTAAGATTATATTAATTTGCATCTTTTCCGCCACACTGGCATTTGTTGCTTTTCGTTCTTCGCTAAGAGGTACAAAGGCAATTTACGAAACTACACAACCACAATATCGCGAGATCAAAGAGGAAATAAACATATCCGGCAATGTTTTTCCGATGAAGGAGATCGAAATAAAATCGCAGATATCGGGAGTCCTGGACAAGATTAATGTTTCGATAGGAGATAAAGTGCGCATAGGAGATTAAATATAAATTCAAGCAATCATAGCCCGTAATTCACTGAATTTGGCTATCTTTGCATAACATTTGAGAAAAACGGCGATTGGCAGGAGCTTTTCGCCGCCAACATATAGGATAAGACCGCAAGGCGTTTCAAGCGAAAATCTGGTAAATTGGAACTACGGAGACGATTGCGTGATGCTTATGCTATGCTTACGCATAGCGTGCATTCACGTACTCTCCGTAAAGGCTTTACCAGAGCCATCGCTTGAAGGTAGTGTGAATTGCACGCTACTTTTTTACCCTTGCCTAACGAAAGGAAACGATTATGGGTAAAGTTCAGATTCTCGCCGTACTGACGATGGACGGATGTCTTTCTTCAGAGTTATATGATAAAGCACATCAGGATTTGTGCCTTGACCGTTGCGGTCTTGATGAAATCAGGAAGAAAGCCTTTTACCGTGTGACACCGGACTATTCCATTTCAATGCTGCACGAATGGAGAAAAGACTGCACAAACATCCGTTACCTCGCGGAAGCCACACCGGACACGGCAGACTATATAAACGGACTGCTGCGGATGCACGCTGTGGATGAAATCATACTATACACCGTTCCTTTCATATCCGGAAGCGGACGACATTTTTTTAAGTCGGCTCTGCCAGAGCAACACTGGACGCTTTCCTCTTTGAAAAGCTATCCCAACGGTGTATGTCGCATTATCTATATCCTTGATAAAAAAGCAAGATAGCCAAAATGTGCGGCAAGCATACATTTCTATTTTCAGGAATAGAATAAATGTTCCGATTACAAACAATTTAAGTCGGAGATAATTTGTCCTTGTGAAAAAATACTGAATTTTATACCTCTGAAATCCAGCACTTTGTAAAATTGAGTGTTGGATTTTTTATTTTCTGCCGCGTTTTTTGCCAATTATATTCATGTGCGCACGCAGAAAACAAAGTGTAATTTTCAAAATTGACAGAACCATGAATTATTTCTTGCTGGCGGAAACCGACTTTTTCCGCCTGATAAACGAAGCCGGCGACTGCAATATGGAAACGGCATACACGGCTTTCGCCACCCAAGTGATCGAACTGTGCAACGGCGGCATGGACATGAACCTTACCGTCATCGCGCTTGCCTACATCGAAATCGAGTTGCAGCACCATCCCGTACGTAATCTGTCAGAAGAAAAAAGAGAGATTGCCGCCTACGTCAGCAAGGCTCTGTCTTTCGTAAGAAAGATGCAGAAATTCCTTGCCACGCCCCAAGTGCCACCACTAATATCCGCCAACAACGCAACAGAAACCACCGCCAGCCTTCTTCAATGGACGGGCAATGCCATCGACCTCGTGGAACTTATCTACGGCATAGACGTGATGGGCTGCATCAACAACGGCAATATGCCGCTCAAACAGCTCGCCCCACTTCTCTATAAGATATTCGGGGTTGATTCTAAAGACTGCTACCGCTTCTACACTGATATCAAACGCCGGAAGAACGAAAGCCGCACCTACTTCCTTGACAAAATGCAGGAAAAACTGAACGAGAAGATGCTCCGTGACGAAGAGATGGAGCGTATGAGAAGATAGACTAAGAATCCCTAAAGAATAACGGGCGGAGCAAGTTTGATACTTTGTTCCGCCCGCTTTCATTGCCTCACGTCAGCCCGGTTATTTCTGCTGTAACAGGTGTTTCAGATTGTCGTCGTTGGCAATCCGCTCCAGTTCCTCCTGAACAATCTGCTTGACTTCCTCCTTGATGCGCCTGTAATTCGCCTGCACCGTTTCCTTCATGTGGTCGTTGCCATCCTCGTCCGTGAAGTCGGTAATGACGGGTATCTTCTTGTAGGCTTTTTCCTCGCGTTTCACCTTCTCTGCATCCACGACAATCTCGCAGTGAAAAATCTTCTGTTCAATGCGCTCGTTGAAGTTATCGGACACAGAACCGACAAACATTCCCTGCGTCAAGCCGGAAATCTTGCTGGGCGGGATAAGCGCGTCCATCTGCGTATTGATAGAGGTGGAAACGTCCTGCCGGTTGATGGAAATGGACTGCCGTTTCTGCAAGACCTTTCCGAAGCGTTCGGATAGCGTCTTGGCGGTTTCACCCACCACCTGCCCGGAGAAGATATTACCGACGGTGTTCATCACGACTTTAGCTTCCTTATCGCCATAGTCGCGCACCAACTGGCTGAAATCCTGAAAGCCCAGACACACGGCAACCTTGTTGCTTCGTGCGGTGGCAATAAGGTTGTCCAGCCCCTTGAAATATATCGTCGGTAGTTCATCTATAATGACCGACGACTTCAGCATCCCCTTCTTGTTGATGAGCTTTACGATACGGGAGTTATACAGACCGAGAGCCGCACCATAAATATTCTGACGGTCGGGATTGTTACCCACGCACAGGATTTTCGGCTCTTCGGGATTGTTGATATCCAGCGTAAACTCGCTGTCCGACATTACCCAATAGAGTTGCGGGGAAATCATGCGCGAGAGCGGAATTTTCGCCGATGCTATCTGCCCTTGAAGCTGCTCAGCCGCCCCACCGAGCCAAGCATCCATGAATGGTGAGAGGTAGTTTTCAAGTTCGGGATATGAAGAAAGAATCGGGAAAATATCCTCGTAACGGCGGTTCAGGAACTCAATGGCATGGGGAAACGTGCAATACTTACCACCCTTATAGATTTTGAGATACCATATAATACTGGCAAACAAGATAATAGGTGATTCCACGAAGAAGTCACCCTGCTTCTGCACCCACGTTTTATTGAGATTGAGCATAATCGTGTACGCACTCTCGTAAGCGTCTGTAATATCCTCCATGAAATCCGGGTGAATGGGATTGCACCGATGAGAGCGTCGCGGGTCGTCGAAGTTGATCACATAGAACTTCGGCTTTACCTTGTAGCCGTCCGGGTGGTTCAGCAAATGGTTGTAGGCAATAGTAGATAGGTCGGGATACTTGAAATCGTAGATGTATTGACTAAAGCCCTTTTCAATCTGTTGCTTGATAAAATTGTTTACCACGGCATAGGACTTGCCGCTGCCCGGCGTACCCAACACGATGGACGCACGGAAGGGATTAACTACATTGATCCAACCGTTGTTCCAGCGTTTCCTGTAATAGAAACGTGTCGGCAGATTGACCGAATACTCACTTTCTATGAGCCGTGTTTCCTGCATGAAACTCTCGTTCTCGTTGTTGAATACATCGTCCATGAGGTTGTGCTTCAACAGGCGGCTCATCCACAGACCACCCATCAACAGGCAGACATAGCCCGTTCCAATGGTAAGGACATACAGTCCCGTCACCGCTTCAAGCGGCAGCGGCAGGGGCAGCAACCACCAGTTCAGGAAAAACAGCACGAACCCGACGGCAAATGCTGTCCAGATTCTCCCCCAAGTGATTTTCTCACCCTTGACACCCTTCGTACCCAGACAGGACAAGGCAAGCAAAAGGACGGAAAACAGCTTCGTGTAGAGAATGGAATGGAACAGCCCCGCCGTGCGGTCGAAGTTCAGAAGGATTTTGTCCACCACGCCGATGTTCACGCCCCACAGCCGGATGGCTTCGTAGCAGAACCAGTACACGTTCATGACCACTAAAATGATACTCACGGCACGCAGAAAATCCATGATTTTCGCCAATGCCCTCAAATCGTCTTCTTGTTGTGACATACATTGATTTTTTAATTGTTGATACTCTGATTACATACCCAAGCCCTTGCGTTTTTTCTTCTTTTTGCGCTTCATCGCCCGGATGAAGGCTTCCTCTTCAGCGTCCACTGCCGGACCTTCGGGGGCAAACAGGTTCATGCCGCTGGAATGGCTTTCGTATTCCCCTCCGGAATATCCTTGCCTGTTCTCCAGTTCCTCCACCGGAACGGAGAGCGGAATCGGCGGCTGTCCGGCATAAGGCAGCGTGAAGTGTTCCTGCAAGGCGTTGGCAGAAAGTTCCTTGCCCATGCGTGAGCCGTTTAACACGCAGCCCGTGCGGTGGTCGATGAACGTGGCTCCATAGATGCGCCCTTCCTCCGTGTAGCGTAGCACGGTGTCGATGCCCTTCCTTTTGAGCGTGGCAACAAACTTCTCCTTGTCATACGTGCCTTCCAGCACGGAAAAGACGGTGCGTTTCGTCATGTCAGCAAGTTTCCTGTCCTTAATCTCCTGCTTGGAACGGGCAAACTTCTTCTGTACGGCTTCATAGCCGACGGACTTCCCGAACAGTGAGGACTTGAAAGGATTACCGACCTTGTTACCCTTATCGTCCGTGACGGAATAGACCAGCCCGTGATACTCACGTCCGCGCACATTGCCATGCGCTTCCTCCACCGTCATATTATATAAGGAAAGAAGGGCGCGGTATTCGCCCATCGTCTGAAACTTGTATCTGCGGTTCAGTTCTCTAATCAGATTCCCCGCCTGCTTCTTCACGTCGCCCGCAGAAGCGTCCACTTTGCGCAGCGGCGTATCAAGACGGCGGTTCTTGCGTTCCGCGTCGTGCAGCCCGTATTTCCGTTCCAGTTCGCGTGTTATCTGCTTGCTCCGGTAAAAGTTATTCCGGGTGTCTATGCTCCTGCCTTCCTCGTCCACCCTGACCGTCACAATATGCAGATGGTGGCGGTCGATGTCCTCATGCTTGAAAACGAGATACGGCTGGTTGCCGAACCCCATCTTCTCCAGATACTCCCGTGCGATGTCCTGAAGTTCTGTGTCCGTCAAAATATCGTCGGGATGCGGATTGAGCGAGATATGCACCACCGGTTTCTTCACCTTCGACCGCACGGGCATCAGAGCGAGAAAGTCCTCCATAGCCCGGTGGATATCCACCGTCCCCGAACCGTCATTGTAGATGCGGTTGGTTGTCAGAAGCCGCCCTTTCGCCTCGTTGATCTTTTCCCCGTTGTAGGCAAGTGCGCCGTACAACGAGTTTCCTACACTGATTTTTGCGACCATTTTTCCTGCATCTCTCTTGAAAGTTCCACAATCCGGCGGCTCAGTTTCACGAGTTCGACGGTCTGTTGCTCCAGCTTGTAGAGCAACGCCATCGCCTTTTTCTCGGAAAAATGCAGCCTCAGTTCCTTCACGACTTGGTTGTAGTTCGTGCCTATCGCGCGGAACTGCGCATGAAAATCGGACAGTTTGGTGTAGTAATCCACCAGCGTCTTGTCCACTTTCAGCACTTTGAACGGCTGCCCGAAGAAGTGCGCTTTCAGGAAGACCGACTTGGCGTAAACGCCCGACTTCTCGAACATGGAGAGGAAACGGTTGTGTTCCTCCTCGCTGAAACGGACGGTGTAGCGGAACACCGCCGGATCGAGTTTGGGATTTCTCCCGCCTTTGTTTCTTCTTTTTTCACTCATATTACTTTGGATTTAGCGGTTTGACGGCATAAGCCGCCGCTTCGAGGCACAGCACCGCAGGTTTGAGAGGCTTCCCGACTTCGGAGGGTAAGCCCGCCCCCCTGCAAGGGCAAGGCGTTTTCGTGGCTGCTCAAAATATTTTGAGCGGCTGAAAACATACCTTGCTATGTTCAGGTGAACATAAAAATCCGTCGGGGACGGATTGGGGGAATGCCTTTCAAACCCCGGGCTGCGCCACCTGCGGCGAACCCTGCCGTTCGGGTGCAAAGTTACGCCCTTAACGCGGTATCGGACAGAGGCTTGACCCGGACAATCAGTGCCAACCGGCGCAACGTGCTGCCACTTGCCGGAGAAGTGATACAGATTCAAAAATATCCTTGTTTATTTGCAGCATGATTCAAGAAACGAACGATTTGAAGATATGGAAAAAGGAACTTTCAGATACCCGGCAAACCGCTTCGGCGGATATTTGCCAAACCGAATATCCGAACCGTCGGATACCCGGTTTTCCAGTGACGTGGTGATTCACGGATTCAATGACTTCATGACGCAATGCCGTCATTCACCGGTTATCCGAATCCCGGCTTCGCCATTGAAGCGGATACGTGACGGACCGCCCGGATAATGATTCACGGACGCGGATATGTATGTCACCGCTTCCGTACAGGAACAGGAAAACAATTTATCAACCATTAAAAGCAATAGAACCATGAGTAATGAAATCTTCGTTGCATTCGCAACACAAAAGGGAGGTATTGGAAAATCGACCGTCACGGCTCTTGCCGCCAGCTACCTCCACAACGTGCAAGGTCACAATGTCGCCGTCATAGATTGCGACGCCCCGCAACACAGCATCCACGGACTGCGTGAACGTGAAACGAAACTTATCGACGAGAGCCTCTATTTCAAGGCACTCGCGTGTGACCACTTCCGCAAAATAAAAAAGAACGCCTATCCGGTCATTGCAAGCGACGCCCTCAACGCCCTTGACGATGCCGAAAGGATGCTTGCCGAAGAAGATGCGAAACCGGACATCGTGTTCTTCGATATGCCGGGAACGCTGAAAAGCAACGGTGTGGTAAAGACCCTCTCACAGATGGATTACATCTTCGCGCCCATGAGTGCCGACCGCTTTGTCGTGGAAAGCACCCTGCAATTCGCCGTGATGTTCCGTGACAACCTCATGACGACGGGGCAGGCGAAAACAAAAGGGCTGTACCTGTTCTGGACGATGGTGGACGGCAGGGAGAAGAACGGGCTGTACGACCTGTATGAAGATGTGATTGCCGAAATGGGGTTGTCGGTGTTGTCCACCCGCCTGCCCGACAGCAAGAAGTTCCGGCGTGACCTCTCGGAAGAGCGCAAGAGCGTATTCCGCTCTACCATCTTCCCGATGGATGTGTCCCTTCTGAAAGGGAGCGGTATCCGTGAGTTCTCGGAAGAAATCAGCCGTATCATCAAACCTCAATGAGCATGGGCAGCAGGAAAGTGAACACCGAAGGCATTGACGAGGAACTGTTGATAGCCTCCATCGGCAGGCGCAAGCAGGACGGGACTCTGTACCGCGCACAGGAGCCGCCCGTGCCTGCCCCCGAAGAAGAGAGCGTCCCGGAAACGGAACCACCGCCCACGGCATCCCCGTCAAGGGAGAAGGTGCAGAAAGACATCGCCCGCCGCAAACGGCAAGAGGACGACTATTCCGGTCTGTTCCTCCGCCGCAACGAGATAAAGACACGCCAGTGCGTCTATATCAGCCGGGACGTACACAGCAAGATTCTTAAAATCGTGAATGACATCGCCGGACGGGAAATCTCGGTAGGCGGCTACGTGGACACCGTGCTGCGCCAACATCTGGAACAGCACAAGGAGAAAATAAACGAACTGTACAAGAAACAACGTGAAGACTTAATTTGAATATGAACACCTTTGGTCGTGTTCTTGAAAGTCTTGGTCTTACTGTTCTTGGCAGAAGAATAAGCCACGACGAAAGTAGCCTTACTGACATCAATTCCAACGTAGGTCATAGTCTTAACAACTTATTGAGACAACATCTATACATCTTGAACCACCATTGCGAATGCGGGGTCAAAAGCCCATTGAACTATCCGGTTTCTGATGTAAAAGTGTGGGGGCAGAACATATTCTACGGTCTTTTTGACTAATGGATACTCGGTCTTATTCCACACTTTGATGTTGAATGTTTATGCAAAAGTATAAAGAGTAAATAATATACAATGGATATGAATCAGGAAAAGAATCAGAAAAACAGAAGTCCGCACCATGACGGCGGAGGTTTGCTTGCCCAAGTGCAGGCGAGTGTGGAAATCCTGTCGCCCGTGCCGGTAGGCGGCAAATGCAGAGAAAAGGACTATGAACGGCTTTTCATCCGTGAACCCGAAGTAAAGGCACGCGAGGGGAAGATGGCATACGTGCGCCCGGAGTATCACGACCGCATCATGCGCATAACCCGTGTAATCGGGCATGACAGGCTTTCGCTGTCCGCCTACATCGACCATGTGCTTACACACCACTTCAACCAGTGCGAAGAGGCGATAAAGAGCCTTTACGCCCGGAATTACGACGCAGTATTTTAATCATCAAAAAGAAAAAGAAATGAGAAGAAAAAAGAATGATTATCGTGCCTTCCTGAAAAAATCAGGTTTCAAGGCAAGGGAAGGGAAACAAGTGTCCATCAGCAAAGAGACCCATGACAAGGTTGCCATGATTGTCCGCTGGCTGGGTGATGGTGAAGTCACAATGGCCGACTTCACTGAGAACGTGGTAAGCGAGTTTCTCCGTACACACCGTGACGAACTGAACCGTATGTTAAACGCAGTCCCCAGAGTAGAATTATGAACATGACTGACATTCTCCTGACCGTATCGGTCGGCTGCAACCTGTGGTTCCTGTTCCTGCTGCTCTACGACCGCATCATGGAAACGAGATTCGTCCGCTTCCTTAAAGGCATTGCCGGGTTTTGGCGGTCATTGGGCGGCACGGAGGTGAAGCAGGAAACGGCACGGGAAACACCTCCCGGAGAAACATCGGACATCATCGGCAGGAGCCATTTCAAGATGGCATCAACCCGGACAACCGCTGCCATACTGACGCAAGAAGCCGCCACTTCGAAAAAAGGCATTGAGCTGTCGGAGGAAGAGGCTACTTTTGACGATGGAAACACGGAAACCGTGTCCCACCCGGCACAAGTCCCGGAGGAAAAACTCGATGAAACCTTCACGAGCATCCCGCCTTCGGAACTGGAGTTCGGGGAGGATGAACCGGAGGACGGAACGCCCGACACACCGAGAGCTACGGGAAGCAGTTTTGACGAGATAGACGATGCGGTCAGGGCAGCCAAGAACCCGGAAGCGACAACGGCAGAACGGGAACGTGCGGCAAAGGTCTTCTCCGATATGGAAGGAACGGAACTGTACGAGAAACTGATGTCCGGCTCGACGGAACTGAGCATCCGTATCAAGGGGCTTATCGAAGTCCGGCTGAAGAAGCCGAAAAAGGAATTTACCGTACCCGACAACATTGACGAGTTCAATATCCGGGACTATGTATAACGGCTAAAAAAGAGTGGAAATGAAAACGTAAGACGGCATCACACCATGCGCACGGCAGTACAAGGTACAGCCAACCCGCAACGGACACACCCAAGTCCGTGGAAACAAACGGGCAACCACTAAACCAAAGTAAAGTAATCAAGTATCAACCGCCCGAAAAAGGACTATCCACCCTTTGGACGGCACAAAAAGAACAGTTTATGAATAAGAACATCAGACAAAAGTTCATCATCTCTGCGGCACTTATGATTGCCGCAACCGCCTCCGCATTTGCGCAGGGAAACGGCATCGCAGGCATCAACGAAGCCACCTCTATGGTGAGTTCGTATTTTGACCCCGGCACGAAACTTATCTATGCCATCGGCGCGGTGGTCGGTCTTATCGGAGGCGTAAAAGTCTATGGCAAGTTTTCATCCGGCGACCCGGATACCTCGAAAACCGCAGCCTCGTGGTTCGGCGCATGTATTTTTTTAATTGTAGCTGCGACTATCCTGCGCTCATTCTTCCTTTAATAAACAATGTATGGCTGAATACCCGATAAACAAGGGTATCGGTCGTCCGGTCGAGTTCAAGGGTCTAAAGGCTCAGTACCTCTTCATCTTCTGCGGAGGCCTGCTGGCACTCTTCATCCTGTTCGTCATCCTCTATATGGTCGGCATCGACCAGTGGATATGTATCGGCTTCGGCGCGGCATCGTCTTCCGTCCTCGTATGGCAGACCTTCGCGCTGAACGCCCGGTACGGCGAACACGGGCTTATGAAATTAGGAGCTATAAGGAGCCATCCCCGATACCTTATCAACCGGCGGCGGATCACCCGATTATTCAAACGGCAACGAAAGGAAGAAACGACATGAGAAATACATCCAAAATGACAACACTGGAAAACAAGTTCCCCCTGCTGGCTGTGGAACATGGCTGCATCATTTCCAAAGACGCCGACATCACGGTGGCTTTTGAGGTGGAACTGCCGGAGCTTTATACCGTGACGGGCGCGGAGTACGAGGCGATACACGGCTGCTGGTGCAAGGCTATCAAGGTACTGCCGGACTTCTGCGTCGTGCATAAGCAGGACTGGTTCATCAAGGAACGCTACAAGCCGGAGTTACAGAAAGACGACATGAGTTTCTTGAGCCGTTCATTTGAACGACACTTCAACGAGCGTCCGTACCTGAAACACTCCTGCTACCTCTACCTGACCAAGACGACAAAGGAGCGTAACCGGATGCAGAGCAATTTCAGCACGCTGTGCCGTGGGCATATCATCCCGAAGGAGCTGGACAAGGAAACCGCCGGGAAGTTCATGGAGGCCGCTGAACAGTTCGAGCGCATCATGAACGACAGCGGCTTCGTGAGACTCCGCCGCCTCTCCATCGATGAGATTGTCGGGACGGAGAAGTCCGCCGGGCTGATAGAGCGTTACTTCTCGCTCATGCCTGAAGGCGACACGACCTTGCAGGACATCGACCTCTCGGCAAAGGAAATGCGCATCGGCGACAACCGCCTGTGCCTGCACACCCTCTCCGACGCGGAGGATATGCCCGGAAAGGTGGCTACCGACATCCGCTACGAGAAACTCTCCACCGACCGCTCGGACTGCCGTCTCTCCTTCGCCTCACCCGTGGGGCTGCTGCTCTCCTGCAACCACATCTACAACCAGTATGTGATTATCGACAACAGCGAGGAAAATTTACAGAAGTTCGAGAAGTCCGCGAGGAATATGCAGTCGCTATCCCGATACAGCCGGAGCAACAGCATCAACCGCGAGTGGATAGACCAGTACCTGAACGAAGCCCATTCCTACGGGCTGACATCGGTACGGGCGCACTTCAACGTCATGGCGTGGAGCGATGACACGGAGGAACTGAAACATATCAAGAACGACGTGGGCAGCCAGCTGGCGAGCATGGAGTGCGTGCCGCGCCACAACACCATCGACTGCCCGACGCTCTACTGGGCGGCGATGCCCGGCAACGCGGCGGACTTCCCGGCGGAAGAGAGTTTCCACACCTTCATCGAGCAGGCTGTGTGCCTCTTTACGGAGGAAACTAACTACCGCAGTTCGCTATCGCCCTTCGGTATCAAGATGGTGGACAGGCTAACGGGAAAGCCGCTGCACCTCGACATCTCTGACCTGCCGATGAAGCGGGGCATCACCACCAACCGCAACAAGTTCGTATTAGGTCCTTCGGGCAGCGGCAAATCCTTCTTTATGAACCACCTCGTGAGGCAATACTACGAGCAGGGTACGCACGTAGTGCTGGTGGACACGGGAAACTCCTATCAGGGCTTGTGCGAGATGATCCGGCGCAAAACAAACGGGGCGGACGGCGTGTACTTCACCTACACGGAGGAGAAACCGATTTCGTTCAACCCGTTCTACACCGATGATTACGTGTTCGACGTGGAGAAGAAGGACAGTATCAAGACATTGCTGCTGACGCTCTGGAAGTCGGAGGACGACAAAGTGACGAAGACGGAGAGCGGCGAACTGGGCAGTGCGGTGAACGCCTATATCGAGTGTATCAGGGCTGACAGGAGCATCATCCCCTCGTTCAACACCTTCTACGAGTATATGCGTGACGACTACCGCCGCGAACTGGCAGAACGTGAGATAAAGGTGGAGAAGTCCGATTTCAACATCGACAATATGCTCACCACCATGCGGCAGTATTACCGGGGAGGACGCTACGACTTCCTGCTCAACTCCACGGAGAACATCGACCTGCTCGGCAAGCGGTTCATTGTCTTCGAAATTGACAGTATTAAGGAAAATCGCGAACTTTTCCCTGTGGTAACAATCATCATCATGGAAGCCTTCATCAACAAGATGCGCCGTCTGAAAGGCGTGCGCAAACAGCTGATAGTGGAAGAGGCTTGGAAGGCTCTCTCTTCGGCGAACATGGCTGAGTACCTGCGCTATATGTACAAGACCGTGCGCAAGTATTACGGGGAGGCAATCGTGGTGACGCAGGAGGTGGACGACATCATTTCCTCGCCCGTCGTCAAGGAGAGCATCATCAATAATTCCGACTGCAAGATACTCCTCGACCAGCGGAAGTACATGAACAAGTTTGATGCCATACAGTCCCTGTTGGGGCTGACGGAGAAGGAGAAGTCGCAGATACTCTCCATCAACATGGCGAACAACCCGTCAAGGCTCTACAAGGAAGTCTGGATCGGACTGGGCGGCACGCAGTCGGCGGTCTATGCCACCGAAGTTAGTGCTGAAGAGTATCTGGCGTACACCACTGAAGAAACGGAGAAGGTGGAGGTTTACCGTCTGGCGGAGCAGCTGGGCGGCGACATCGAAGCCGCCATCCGGCAGCTTGCCGAAAGACGAAGGAATAAGTAAAAACAGATTCATCAACTAAAAAAGAAAATGCGTATGAGTATATCAAGAACGAAAATGCTGCAAGTCAGCAAGTGTTTAATCGGGCTGGCGGTCATGATGCTGCAATCCTGCGATGTAGCGGACAATCGCCGTGATCTGCTTTGCGGGAACTGGGAAAGTGTGGAAGGCAAGCCCGACGTGCTTATCTACAAGGAGGGCGAAGCCTATAAGGTGACGGTATTCAAGCGGAGCGGCATCCGCCGCAAACTAAAGCCGGAAACCTATCTCTTGCAGGAGGAGAACGGCAACCTGTTCATGAACACCGGCTTCCGTATCGACGTGTCCTACAACGAAGCGACGGACATCCTGACCTTCTCGCCGAACGGGGACTACGTGCGTGTGAATCCGAAACCGGACCATCCGATAAGCGAGCAATAACGATAACCACTAAAATCCAAAGTAACATGAGAACAAGAATAACATTTATTATCTGCCTGTGCCTGTTTGCAGTCGGCAGGGCAAGCGCACAGTGGGCGGTGATAGACCCGTCCAACATCGCGCAGAGCATCGTGAACACTTCCAAGAACGTGGTACACACTTCCACGACCGCCCAGAATATGATAAAAAATTTTCAAGAGACGGTGAAGATTTACGAGCAGGGCAAGAAGTATTACGACGCACTCAAATCCGTGAACAATCTGGTAAAGGACGCCCGGAAGGTGCAGCAGACCATCCTGATGGTGGGTGACATCACCGACACCTATGTGACCAGCTTCCAGAGGATGATGCGTGACGACAACTTCACGGTGGAGGAACTGGGAGCCATCGCCTTTGGCTACACCAAGCTGTTGGAGGAATCCAACGACGTGCTGACGGAGCTGAGGAACGTGGTGAACATCACCACGCTCTCCATGACGGACAAGGAGCGCATGGATGTGGTGGAACGCTGCTACTCCAAGATGAAGCATTACCGCAACCTCGTGAGCTACTACACCAACAAGAACATCAGCGTGAGCTACCTGCGGGCGAAGAAGAAGAACGACCTCGACCGCATCATGGGGCTGTACGGGAACATGAACGAAAGATACTGGTAGCCTATGAATTTCGACAACCTTCACCAGATTCTGCGCTCGCTCTACGAGCAGATGATGCCGCTATGCGGGGACATGGCGGGCGTGGCGAAAGGCATCGCCGGGCTGGGTGCGCTGTTCTACGTCGCCTACCGGGTGTGGCAGTCGCTGGCGAGAGCCGAACCGATAGACGTGTTCCCCATGCTCCGCCCCTTTGCGATAGGCTTGTGCATCATGTTCTTCCCGACGGTGGTATTAGGCACGATAAACAGTATCATGTCGCCCGTTGTGCAGGGCACGGCAAAGATGCTGGAGGCGGAAACGCTGGACATGAACCAGTACCGTGAGCAGAAAGACAAACTGGAATACGAGGCGATGATGCGCAACCCCGAAACCGCCTACCTTGTGTCAAACGAGGAGTTTGACAAACAGCTGGAGGAACTGGGCTGGTCGCCCGGCGACATGGTAACGATGGCGGGAATGTATATCGAACGTGGGATGTACAACATGAAGAAAGGCATCCGCGATTTCTTCCGCGAGATACTGGAACTGATGTTCCAAGCCGCCGCCCTCGTGATAGACACCATCCGCACCTTTTTTCTCGTGGTGCTGGCGATACTCGGTCCGATAGCCTTCGCCATATCGGTATGGGACGGCTTTCAAAGTACACTCACACAGTGGATATGCCGCTACATACAGGTTTATCTGTGGCTGCCCGTGTCGGATATGTTCAGCACCATACTGGCGAAGATTCAGGTGCTGATGCTGCAAAGCGACATCGAGCGCATGCAGGCTGACCCGAACTTCTCGCTGGATTCGAGCGACGGTGTGTATATCGTCTTCATGATCATAGGAATCATCGGCTATTTCACCATCCCCACGGTAGCAGGCTGGATTATCCAAGCCGGAGGCATGGGAAGCTACGGTCGCAACGTGAACCAGACGGCAGGACGAGCCGGAAGCATGGCGGGCAGCGTGGCGGGTGCAACCGCAGGAAACGTGGTCGGACGTGCCGGGAAACTGCTGAAATAATCAACTGACAATTAAAAACGAATAAATAACAATGGAATTTAAGTCACTTAAAAACATCGAATCATCGTTCAGGCAGATACGCCTGTTCGGTATCGTCTTCCTCTCGCTGTGCGCCGTGATAACGGTATGGAGCGTGTGGAGTTCCTACCGCTTTGCGGAACGGCAACGGGAAAAGATTTACGTGCTGGACAACGGCAAGTCGCTGATGCTGGCTCTCTCGCAGGACTTGTCGCAGAATCGTCCGGCGGAGGCAAGGGAACACGTGCGCCGCTTCCACGAGCTTTTCTTCACACTCTCACCCGAAAAGAGCGCGATAGAGCATAACGTGAAACGCGCCCTGCTGCTGGCAGACAAAAGCGTGTACAACTACTATTCGGACTTCGCCGAGAAGGGATACTACAACCGCATCATCGCCGGAAACATCAATCAGGTGCTGAAGGTGGACAGCGTGGTATGCGACTTCAACGGCTATCCCTACCGTGCCGTGACCTACGCCACACAGAAGATCATCCGGCAAAGCAACGTCACCGAGCGCAGCCTCGTGACCACGTGCCGCCTCTTGAACTCGTCCCGTTCGGACGACAATCCCAACGGTTTCACCATCGAGGGATTCACCATCATCGAGAACAAGGATTTACAAACCATCAAAAGGTAAACGGATATGAAGAAAATCAGAAAATCATTTTGGCGTGCGTACTGGAGGATCCACGACAAAAAGAAAATGCTGGTGGCAAGGCTCAAAGGCTATCTGGACGGTTTGCCCCCGAAGACACGCAAACGCATCGTGCTGGCGATGCTCGCCGCTTTCGCGGTGCTTGCCCTCTACACCTTCGGCAAAGCCGTCTATGACATCGGCAGGAATGACGGCAGCCGGATAGCAACAGACCATGCCGGACAGGTGGAACTGTCCGTAAAGCCGGACAACAATCATAATGTAATACTTTATTTATATGGAACAGACGAAGAATGAACCTAAAAACGAGAACAAGGCGGCTCCCGACAACGGGAAACCGAAGAACCGACGCCAAGCCGAGAGCCATCAAGCCTGCTTGAATGGCCAAGGCGCGAAGGAGGAAGGCAAAGCCAAGGAGCGCAAGCCGCTGACCGAAGCCCAAAGGCTGAAACGTCAGAAAATGATAGTGCTGCCCGCTATGGTGCTGGTATTCATCGGGGCGATGTGGCTGATATTCGCCCCATCTTCCGACAAGGAGCAGCAACCGGGGACGGGAGGTTACAACATCGAAATGCCCGACGCAGACAAGGCGAACCGTCAGATTATCGGCGACAAGGCGAAAGCATACGAACAGGGGGCGATGGAGGAACGGCAGGAGAACCGCAGCCGCGCCATGCAGGAACTGGGCGATATGTTCGACCGCGAGGTGGCGGAAACGGACAGCGGCAGGGACTTCGACCTTGCCAATCCCGGAGGAACGGAAGAGAACGTGAAGTCCGCACCGAAGACCATCCAATCCTCCGCAGCCGCCTACCGCGACCTCAATGCCACGCTCGGCAACTTCTATGAGCAACCGAAGAACGACAATGCGGAAATGGATGAACTGTTGGAGCGTATCGCCTCGCTGGAATCGGAATTGGAAAGCGAGAAAGGCAAGGTGTCCGCTATGGATGACCAAGTGGCACTCATGGAGAAGTCCTATGAACTGGCGGCAAAGTACATGGGCGGACAGAACGGCACACAGCCACCTGTCGGACAGGCGGCAGAGCCTTGCCCCGTGCAGAAAACCGGAAAGAACACGGCTGCACCTGTCAGGCTGGTGGCGCATCAGGTTGTATCCTCGCTCTCACAGCCGATGAGCAACGCCGAGTTTGTCGCCTCCTTCTCGCAAGAGCGTAACCGCAGTTTCAATACGGCGGTGGGCGTCACGACCGTATCGGACAAAAACACCATATCGGCGTGCGTTTATGGGGCGCAGAGTGTGACGGACGGGCAGGCTGTCAAGCTCCGTCTGTTGGAGCCGATGGCGGTAGCGGACAAAATCATCCCCCGTAATGCGGTGGTGGTAGGCACGGCAAAGATTCAGGGCGAACGGCTTGATATTGAAATCACGTCGCTGGAATATGCTGGTACGATTATCCCGGTAGAGCTGGAGGTGTATGACACGGACGGGCAGCCCGGTATCTTCATTCCGAACTCTATGGAAATGAATGCCGTTAGGGAGGTTGCCGCCAACATGGGCGGATCGCTGGGCAGCAGCATCAATATATCCACCAACGCAGGGGCACAGCTCGCCTCCGACTTGGGCAAGGGGCTGATACAAGGCACGAGCCAGTATATCGCCAAGAAGATGCGTACCGTCAAAGTGCATCTGAAAGCCGGGTACAAGGTCATGCTCTATCAGGACAGAAATTGAAAACAGAAAAAGCAACAACAATCCAATTTTTATTTACCACTAAAATCCAAAGTAATGAGAAAAGTAATCATCATGTTTGCCCTCGCTATGGGCATCGTAACTGCCAACGCGCAGGAGAACGTAACCGTTGGAACGGACAATGGAAGTGAACCGACGAACGAAGCGAGAGCAGAGGCAAGCTCGCTTGACTATGCCTTGCAAGGAGGAGGAAGGCAAAGCCAACAACCGACCTTGACAAAGGAGGTCTATCCGCAGAAGGAGGCGGACGGCGACCTGTATCACGGGCTGACAAAGAAGCTGACCTTCGACCGCATGGTTCCCCCGCACGGTTTGGAAGTGACCTACGACAAGACCGTCCACGTCATTTTCCCCTCGGAAGTGCGTTATGTCGATTTAGGCTCGCCCGACCTGATTGCGGGCAAAGCCGACGGAGCGGAGAACGTCATCCGCGTGAAAGCTACCGTGAGGAACTTCCCGAACGAAACCAATATGTCCGTTATAACGGAGGACGGTAGTTTCTATACCTTCAACGTGAAATATGCAGCCGAACCGCTGCTGCTCAACGTGGAGATGTGCGACTTCATCCATGACGGCGAGAAGGTAAACCGCCCGAACAACGCGCAGGAAATCTATCTGAAGGAACTGGGTAGCGAAAGCCCGATGCTGGTGCGCCTTATCATGAAGTCCATCCACAAGCAGAACAAGCGCGAGGTGAAGCACATCGGCTGCAAGCGATTCGGCATCCAGTACCTGCTTAAAGGTATCTACACGCATAACGGTTTGCTCTATTTCCATACGGAGATAAAGAACCAGAGCAACGTGCCTTTCGATGTGGACTACGTCACATGGAAAATCGTGGACAAGAAGGTGGCGAAGCGTACCGCCGTGCAGGAGCAGATCATCTTGCCGCTCCGTGCGCAGAATTACGCCACGCTCGTGCCGGGCAAGAAGAGCGAGCGCACGGTATTCACGATGGCGAAGTTCACCATCCCCGATGACAAATGCATCGTGGTGGAACTCAACGAGAAGAACGGAGGTCGCCACCAGTCTTTCGTGATTGAAAACGAGGACTTGGTACGTGCCAATACCATCAACGAACTTCAAGTGCGCTGACCATGAGAAAGTACATCGCAATAATCATCGCGTCGCTTGCCCTGTGTACGGGGCAAGCGCACGCCCAGCGATGCCTGCCGAAGATGCAGGGCATCGAGGTCAGGGCGAATATGGCGGACGGCTTCAATCCCGGCGGCAACGACGGCGGATACAGTTTCGGGGCGGCTCTTTCCACCTACACGAAAAAGGGGAACAAATGGGTGTTCGGTGGCGAATACCTGTTGAAGAACAACCCTTACAAGGACGGGAAAATACCCGTGGCGCAGTTCACGGCGGAGGGCGGATACTACTTCAAAATACTTTCCGATGCCCGAAAAATCGTGTTCGTCTATGCAGGGGCTTCGGCTCTTGCCGGATATGAATCAGTGAACTGGGGCGAGAAGGTGCTGCATGACGGCTCCACGCTCCATGACCGGGACGCCTTCATCTACGGTGGTGCGCTGACGCTCGATATGGAGCTTTACGTGGCTGACCGTATTGCTCTGCTTGCCAATCTCCGGGAGCGTTGCCTGTGGGGTGGCGACACGAGGAAGTTTCATACGCAGTGGGGCGTGGGCATCAAGTTTATCATTAACTAACGCACTGCATGGAACGGACGGAAATCGACGCCATGAGGCAGATACCCCTTGCGGACTTCCTCGCACGGTTAGGACATGAGCCTGTCCGAAGAAGCGGCAACGAGTTGTGGTATCGTGCGCCATACCGCAATGAGCGCACGCCCTCTTTCCGTGTGAACGTGGCAAAACAGCTTTGGTACGACTTCGGAACGGGCAAGGGCGGTGACATCTTCACGCTTGCCGGGGAGTTTATCGGAAGCAACGACTTCATGGAACAAGTGAAGTTCATAGCGGAAACCGCCAATATGCCTATGCCTGTTCCCGAAGTGAGTAAACCGACTTTCCTGCCTAAACGGTCAGAACCTGCCTTTGAGGGTATGGAAACCGCCCCACTGCTTCATTCTCCACTGACGGACTATCTGGCGGAACGTGGCATCCCTTACGGCATTGCATCCCGGTATTGTTGCCGACTGAATTATAGAGTGCGTGGCAAGCGGTATTTCGCCGTCGGTTTTCCGAACGTAGCGGGCGGCTTTGAAATCCGCAGCCGTTTTTTCAAAGGCAGCGTGCCTCCGAAGGATGTGTCGCTGGTCAAAATGGAAAGTTCTCAGGCTGATGTGTGCAGCGTGTTCGAGGGCTTCATGGACTTTCTTTCCGCCGTCACGCTCGGATTGGAAACGGGCGACTGCCTTGTGCTGAACTCCGTCGCCAATGTGGAAAAGGCTATGAGGTATCTGGACGGTTACGGGCGCATAGACTGTTACCTCGACCGTGACGAAGCCGGACGGCGGACGTTGGAAATGCTGAAAGGACACTATGGGGAACGTGTCTGTGACCGTTCCGCCCTCTATGACGGTTGCAAGGACTTGAACGAGTATCTGCAACTGACAACGAAAAAAGAAATGAACAATAACTTATAAATCAAAAGACAATGAACATACTGAACAACAAGAACAAGAGAATATCAATCTTCAAGGCGTTGGCACTCTGCCTGTTCGCCGCCGTGTCGCTCACGCTTATTTCGTGTGACGACGATATGGACATCCAGCAATCCTATCCTTTCACGGTGGAAACTATGCCTGTGCCGAACAAAGTGACGAAGGGACAGACGGTTGAAATACGCTGTGAGCTGAAAAAGACGGGCGACTTCGCCAATACCCTCTATACTATCCGGTATTTCCAGTTCGAGGGAGAAGGAACGCTGAAAATGGACAACGGTATCACGTTCCTGCCCAATGACCGCTACCTGCTCGAAAACGAGAAGTTCCGGCTGTACTACACGGCGGATGGTGAGGAGGCGCACAACTTCATCGTGGTAGTGGAGGACAATTTCGGCAACTCCTATGAGTTGGAATTTGACTTCAACAACCGAAACGTGAAGGATGACGGGGTTATCACTGTTGTCCCCATCGGGAACTTCAAGCCCCTTACACGATGATGCGTGTATTCATGGCTATCCTCTGTTCGCTTCTGACGGTCTGTTCCGTGTCCGCACGGGACAGCCGCCATGAGGGAACGGACGGGCAGGCGGCTATCTACCGGCTGCCACCATTCGAGAGGGCAGTACGATGCACGAAGTATTTTGAGGGCTGGCATTCGGAAAAACATCACCCGTATGTAGGATATGGACATCGGTTGCAGCCGGGCGAAAGGTATTCGGCACGCACCATGACGAAGCGGCAGGCGGACGCGCTTCTGCGGAAAGACCTGCGGAAGTTCTGCGCGATGTTCCGGCAGTTCGGGAAGGATTCGCTCTTGCTTGCCACGCTCGCCTACAATGTCGGTCCGTACCGTCTGTTGGGAAGCGGAAAGATACCCAAAAGCACGCTGATCCGAAAGTTGGAGGCAGGCGATAGGAACATCTATCGGGAGTATATCGCTTTCTGCAACTACAAGGGTAAACGTCATGCCATGCTGCTCAAACGGAGAAAGGCGGAGTTTGCGCTACTGTATGTACCATAAAAAGTAAGTGTCCGACAACATAAACTCCGATGAAGTTGGGGATGCTTTATCGGAGTTTATGTTATATCAATATTTTAATTGATGGTCAGTACTTGATTTTACAAGTGACTCATTCAAGTAGTTTCGCTTTTTTCATGTAACTTTGCAAAAAATAAAGGATATGGATAGACAATTACCGTATGAGATAAGCTACAAGACGATTGCTTTTTGGCGCAATATCGAAAATGGATTCCTCTGGAGTACATTCATATGTTCAATATTACTCCAAACGTTCCAAATAAATTGTATAAGCCATTCATTAGATTCTATAAAATGGATTGCTAATTTGTTTAATGTTTTGAATTATATTTCTATTATAGGGTATGGTATATTATATATAATCGTAGAAATTATAATGCAACCTATGGCTGCTAATGAAAGACGGAAAGGATTTATCGACAATTCATTAGGCACGAAATTGCTGGAAAAGCCAGTTTTGAATTATTACGATAATGATTCTATTGAGAAAGGACCATATAAAATGTTGGTTAATTGTTATGAGAATTGTTTTTTTACATATAATATCATTAAAGTGATGTTGCCTAAAATGGCAATAAAGAACACAATACTATTTGGTTTGCTTTTGATATTTGCATACTACGGAATAAAAGATAACGTCGTTGCCATACCATTCTTGCAACTATTTTTATCGTCATTGTTCTTAATAGAACTGATATACCACATAGCATTCTTTTTTAGATTAAAGAATTTGTGTGATAAATTCAAACAAATTTTTAGCACACCTAAATCAACTAAAAATAAAACTATTCAGGATGCTATATATATGGTACTTGAATATGAAACGACATTGGCATATAATAAATCTCCGAATAGTAATTCTGTGTACAAAAAACTAAACAATAAATTAACAGAAGAATGGAGCTGTATAAAACAGAATTATGATATTCGATAATTTAGACAAATATACAACAGAAAGTGTATTACAAGGACATCCCGATAAAATATGCGACCAAATAAGTGATGCTCTTTTGGATGCTTTCTTGATGCAAGATTGTAATGCCCATACAGCAATAGAATGCTTGGGAAGTGGTAATAATTTAATTGTTGCTGGAGAAATTAGTACTCAAAATAAAAGGGTTTATATTGAGAAAATTGTCAATGATGTATATCAATCCATAGGCTATTGTGAAAAATTAAACATACTGAACTTTTTGACTTCACAATCAAGACAACTAAATGATGCTGTTATGAACGGTGGAGCTGGCGACCAAGGTATTGTGTATGGTTATGCTATAAACAATCAATATAATTATCTTCCGTATGGTGTATATTTATCTAATTTAATAGCCAAAGAGATTGATACGTATAGAAAGAGCGTAGATTATCTCCTCCCTGATGGGAAAGTACAAGTCACAATTAGCGAAAATAATCTTGAACAATTGATAATCAATGTACAGCATAAGGAGAATATTCATCCAGATTTCATTGAAAATGAAATAAAACAGAAGGTTTTAACTCAACTGATTGATTGTATAAATGTAGATATTCAGATAAATAGGAAATCAAAATTTTATAAAGGTGGGTTTGTTAACGATACAGGATTAACTGGTCGTAAAATAATGATAGACACTTATGGCGGTTTGGTAACACATGGCGGAGGTGCTTTTTCTGGAAAGGATCCGAGCAAAATAGATAGAAGTGCTGCTTACATGGCTCGATTTGTTGCAAAAAACATAGTCGCAAACGGATTAGAAAAAGAATGCAAAATAGCAGTGGCTTATTTGTTTGGAGAAGAACAGCCTACCATGCTAAATGTTTCCACAGACAAAGAATCCAATTCTACAAAATTGAAACAATTTATTCTATCAAAATTCGATTTTAGACCTAATGCAATAATTGAGTTGTTAAAATTAAAGAATCCTATATATCAACCAACTTCTATATACGGACATTTCTCTAATCCTAATTACAATTGGGAACAAATCATATCTTTATAAGACTGGTTTTATCGAAGATTGGCACAGAGGTTTCTTTGCTACTTTCTTTGTCCGCCATCATGCTCACTGAAAGAAAGTAGGGCGGCTTTCGCCGCCCACCTCTCAAAAACGGGTGTAAAGCCCCGTCACCATCGTGAACATTTCCTCCAGCATATCGCAATATATCCCCTCGTGCGTTTCAATGTCCTTCGTCTTACACTCGAATGTCTTTTTACTGAACGTCCTGCGGTAGAAGCGCATATTGTAGAGGTCTGCCCCTGCATCATAGATGATGTCAAGGCGGTTGGCACTCGTCTTGTTCCTCGCAAGGCTCATGCGTAAGCCGTTGCCCATGTCTATGAAGTCTTTGCTTCCCGTCATGGCGGCAAAGCGTCTGCCACCTATCTGCTCCAAAATCGTCTTTGCTATCATATTCATTCTTCTTTGGGTGTTATGTTCGGGCGGTGCGGACACCGCCTAAACGCTCAAAATTCTGTTTTCTCGGCTATTGGTGTGTTCCGTTCCAACCATGTTTTCACACACTCCATATTGTACTCGCTCGTTATGACTGCCGTGTGGCTGTCAATGGCGGTAAACCGACTGCTCTCATAGTCCTCTATCCACCCTTTAAGGGTTTCCACTCCCCACGCTTCGGCATCGTCAAAGATGCCGTCCAATTCCGTGATAGGCTTGCCGAACTTGACTATCAGCGTTTGGTAGCCTGCTTCGTTCATTGCTTGTCCTCCTTTCCTCTTTTTGCCGTCAGCCACTTGTCCCGTGTGGCTCGGCACTCGTCCAACGTGGGTTTCACACAAGAGAACAATTCCCCGTCCGTGTGGCGGTAGTCGTATTGCACAAGTGTCCGCTTGCGTCTGCCGATGCCTGTTTGGAACTTCTCGTATTTCTCTGTCCCTGCTTTCGTGCAGGTGCTTACTCCGTTGATGGTCATCCGTGTACTCATAATCGTTGTTTTTTTAGATGGTTAGAAATGTACTGACAAAACTCTGTTCTGCATCACCATTTCGGGATTGCTTGTGTAGCGTTGGTGCATGTAGAAATGGTGTGAGCCGAAGCCGTAAAGGAAGAACTTGTCAAGTTCGTGCTTCTCGGCAAAGTCCTTGACACTTGCCCTTAACTGCTCCTCACTTTGACAAAAAGTGAGGAGGTTCATAAACTCAAGGAACATCGTGGGAATTTTATCGTCCCACAAGCAAACCATACTTTCAAATCTTACTTCCATATTGTTCTGTATTATAGGTTAATGTTATGCTGCGTTCATCCGCTGACGGATAAGTTCGGTATTGTCCTCCACAAGCCGGATGATGCGGTCATGGTACTCGGTATTGGAATTGCATACCCCTCTGCTCTGTACCACTTTCAGCGTTTTCAGTGACACTTCTATCGTTTCAATCCGTTTGCCGTCAATGGTGGCGGATAGGATAAGGGAGTTTGCCTTGTTATGATAACCGCCCACACAATGGTGCATCATCCGTCCTTCCTCTACCATTTCCTCAACGCTCTCTATGACCTTGATGCAGATAAGGCTGTCAGAGAACACAAGTCCGAAGAAGATGCCTTTGGCTTTCAGATAGTTCTTCTCGTCTTCAATCGCCTTTTGCCGTTGCTGTTCCGTCCGCTCACGCTCCCTTTGCAGGTTGCGTTTTCTCACCAACTTATCGTGTTCCGCTTTGAGGTCGGCAGGGCAGACGTATTTCGGGCTGTTCGTGTCCTTGCCAAAATGACGCAGGAGGTCAATGGTGTCGCACCATACGGAGCCGTCCGAAATGGTGTAACCGTTGCGGATGCAAATCTTGACGGATGCCCAATACCGTCCCATATCAAAGGAACTACGGATATAATGCCGCAACATGGCATATTGCCCTGCTTTCAAGAGTGTTTCGGCTCGGCTGTCGGAAAGGATAGCCGTGAAAAGGTCATACGGCAGTGTGTTGTGATAGTCCCCATTGAAGCCGTTGCGTTTCAGTTCGGGGATGAAACGCTGTCGGGGATAGGTACACATAGGTGCTATATCGTATGCGTGAAGCCTGTTGTTCTTGCGTACCTCCATGTCGCTGTATTCAGACCATTGGTCATAATACAACATTGACATTCCACGCAGTCGGGCAACGGTCGTTGTCTTTCCATCGGGCGAAATCCACCTCTGCACCACTTCATAAATGGAATACTCGGCTGCCTGCCCTGCCTTGTATCGGGACTTGACGAAGAAGAAGCGTATCACTTGGTATTGCTTGCTGGTGGTGACGATGGAGAAGTATTCGTTTTCGCTGAAAACGCTCTTTCGGGTGCGCAACGCTTCCAATGACATACCGCAATGGGGGCAGGTACATCCGCAAAGGGTGTCCGCAAGGTCGTGGTCGCTCTTCCACGAATGTCCGCACTCAGTGCAGATGTTCGTGCCGTCCGCTCTCTTGATTGCGTAATGCTTGAAGCAATGGCGGAAAGCGTATGCCTTTTGCGTGGCGGTCAATCTCGGTAGTCGCTTGCTCAGCCGTGCGACTTCCTGCTGTATCTGTGTTCTCGGTTTCATAAGCCTAAATCAAATAATGAGGGTTGTTGTACTTCTTGGGTGGTCGCTTTGGTGGCGGTTCTCGGCTTGTTGCGGTTCTGCAACTTGCGGACTTCCTCCTCTTGATATTGTCGGAGAGCCTTCTGACGTGCCTCCGCCTTTTCCTCTGTGGTGAGTTCCACCACGTGGTTCACGGCTATCTGACACTGGATAGGCTTGCCCACCTCTATCTCGTTCTCGTCATAGTAGTGTACGGCTTGTCCGTATATCTCCCCGTCCGTGAAGCCGTTGCAACCGCTTTTCTGCACATAGTTCAGAATGTAGGTCACGCAGTCATCTATGTTCTTGGCAGGGTTGCGGTAGTTCTTCGCAAAGAGCGCATCTTCCGCTGCACGTTGCTCCAAATACATCTGTATCGTTCTCTTGAAATGGTCTGTCGTTTTCATATCGCTGTCGGTAAGATTAAAGGGTGAATAACCAAAGGATGAAGCCGAATAAGGCGATTGTGGAGAGGATAGCCACGATTATGCCTATCGCCACTCGGAACACTCCGTTTACTATCTCTCTGACGATGCCCCAAAGGATGCCGGATACCCAAAGGACGATGCGCATGATTAGGGTGCATATCGCAAGCCCTATGTATTGCGCCACTTGTTTGAAGTCTGCCGTTGCTGTCATATCCTCGCTATTTTTCAAGTTCTACAATGTTGTCTATCCTGCCGTATAGGTATCTGCGAAGTCCGGTCTTGTCTGTTGCCTTGTATTCCGTCCAATGTCCGTATTGGCACACGATAAACGTGCGGAGTACATCGGAGAAGTCAAACCTCCAGCCTTGCAGGAGTATTGCGCTCTTGAAATAGGTGTTGCTGTTCACGTTGCGTGTAAGCCAATCCTTTTCCTCTCGGTTCATCTGTCCTCCGTTGTTCAGTTTCTCACGAAGAATGTAAACCTTACTGCCTTTTAGTGCTTCCAATGTTGGCACTTCCCAAGCCACGAATTTTGTTGCCATTGTTGTTCCCATATCCGTTCTGTTTTTGATTTTTTGTTTTTAATGCGGATTCAAGAGCTGAGGGAGTTGAGTTTCAAACTATCTTATCTGCCTCTCGTTTATCCGACATTTTTTTTATGCGTCTTTCTGTCGCATCGGTCGTTTTCGTTTCGGGTGCTTAAAAAGGTAGGGATTAGGGAATGCAAGTTTTTTCGGGAAAAATACTACCCGAAGGGCTGGAGATTTTTCCCGAAAACAGGAGGCTTGACCTTGCTTTCCCGTCAAATCCCGGAGTTACCTTTGCGCCCAGAACGGAAATGACTGCCTGATGCGACTCACTGAAAGGCGCGAAAATGGAGGTAAACGGAAGTAGAGGCAGATTAGACAGAAAACTTCAAAAGAGAAATCCGTGAAAAAAGGAAGTCCCCCCAAAAAAGGACATAGTCGGTAGCGTGAAACCGGGCAAACCACCTGCAAGGAAGTATGGTTTTATCTGTCTGGCCGGACGTGTCGGGGCGGGCAGATAAAATCATTCTTCCCGGTTTGCCAGCTGTGGGTGACGGCTTGTTCCATTTATGGGCAAACGGTCATACACGGCTTTCCGCTTCCGGCTCAAAAGAACAGCGAAAAAGAAAAATCATCTGAAAAACCGTAAAAGCACCTCTTCGGCATAAGCACAAAAGAAATGGGCCTTGCCTCATCAGTCTAAACTGTCGTTTAGGCGTGAGGCAAAGCTCTTTTCTCCGCTTATGCAGTAGTCGGCACACGTTCGTTCAAAATCCTTTTGGGCGATGGTGTGCCGACGAATAAAGCCGCTTTTACGGAAAAACTTGTATGAGATAGAAAAAAATCAGGGAGATTCATATCAAAATCTCCCGTTTTATTGTTACTTTTGCATACGAAGAGTTCTTTGAAGGTTACGCAACGCGCAGAAGAATAATGCAGCAGATAACTAACTAAATCGTAACCTATTACTATCATGAGCGATTAACATATGCTCATTTCCAATAAAATACACTATTTTCGTAACTTCGTCCTACAAAAATACGAACAATTTCCCAATATTCACAGTTCAAAAAAACACGTACATGTTTTTCAGAATTCACGTACGTGTTTTCGAAAAAAGACGTACGTGTTTTTTCCCCCTCATATACTTATATTCTTTTATTTTGCCAAGAGGCTTTCTTTAAATAGATTACGCTAGCGACGAGCAATCCACTATAGTAAATAGCCTCTGTCAAGAAGCATACGGCTACCGGCAAACGCAAACGTATCCCCGCGACATATACAAAAAGCACATACAGAATCAATACCGCCGCTTCCATAAAAAGCGCAGAACGTGTATTTCCCGTACCCGACACCCCGTTGAACGCCACATTAGCTACCGATCCGATCAATAAAGAACCGACAATCACGTAGACGGATGGAACCGAGGCCGCCACTAATGAAGCGTCATTCGTATAAACAGACACGACCCATCCCGGCATCAAACTGACAATAGCGGCAAACACGACCATAATGCCCAACGATAACTTACAGATCTTCCAGATAGTCGGTATAACTTGATTGATCGCTCCCGCCCCGATACTATTACTCACGAACGTGTTTGTCGTGGTCGCCAAGGAATTAACGGGAATCAACATCACGACGTAAATACTACGTACGATATTCGCCACCGCCAACTCCCGTTGCCCCAAATGCTCCACAGCGATAAAGAACATAAACCAAGTAGCGATAGACAAAAAATATTGCAGCATCGTGAACACGGAAATATCCAGCACCCGTTTCAACAAGCCAAAATCGAAAGAACGAATCTGGTTAAGCGCATATTTACGTATATCTACGGTAAGTCTCGTGTAAACCACGAAAAAGAGAATCGATACCGCCTCGGCTATGACGGAAGCGATAGCCGCCCCTTGAATACCCATCTTTGGGAATCCGGCATGTCCGAAAATCAAAAGATAATCCAGTAAGACATTCGTCATTGCCATCAAGACAGCGTTCAATGTCAACACCTTTGTACGGGTAATACCAATAAAAAGAGCCCGGAACATCACGTTCACGAAAGAGAAGAAGAAGCCAAACACACGCCAATCCAAAAATTCCTCCGTGGCATTCAAGATAGCGTCCGAAGAAATCAATACACGCATCACGTCTCCCGCGAAAAAACGAGAAAACAAGAACAATATAGCAGCCAGCGACAATAGGAAGAAAACGCCTTGTATCATGACAGGCCCTATCTGGTCATAACGTCCCTCTCCGTTTCTACGGCCAATCACGATTTGAGATCCCGTACTAAAACCGAAGGCGATCGTAAAAGCGCAGATATAATAAAGTCCTCCCATAGCGGAAGCCCCCAACTCGACTTCACCAACCCTACCTAGAAAAGCCGTATCAGTCACGTTTATCACGTTTTGCGCCAACAAGCTCAAAAAGATCGGGTAGCTAACATTCCATATATTCCTGTTCGTGTACATAACTCGCTTATTACTTAAATTTATGAAGATAAAAAAAGCCCGCCGCATCCCGACGAGCTTTTCTTATGATTAGAGATCTCTACAAAGCCTAGCGTCTGCTATATCAACTTATTTGTCGCCGTATCGGGAAATACCACGGAAGGCTTGAATGTTTTCGCCTCCTCGAAATCCATCATGGCATACGACATAACGATAATAATATCTCCGGGTTGAGCCTTACGGGCAGCCGCTCCGTTCAAGCAAACCACTCCCGAGCCACGTTCGCCCTTGATAATATACGTCTCAAAACGTTCTCCGTTATTATTATTCACGATCGAGACCTTCTCGTTCGCGATCAAATTAGCGGCGTCCAACAAATCCTCGTCGATAGTGATGCTACCGATATAGTTTAAGTTCGCTTCCGTTACCGTTACCCGGTGAATTTTTGACTTTACTACCTCTATAAACATGTATGACTTATAATTAGTATTTGATATTGTCGATCAAACGTACTTCTCCGCAATATACCGTGATGCAACCTACCGGATAATCGGTATCCGACCAGTTCTTGATAGACTCTAACGTATTGCCATCTACGATCTCGTAGTACTCAACTTCCATGACAGGATCGCTATTAATCGTATTGACAACATAGTCAATCACTTCTTGTACGCTTTTTCCGGGCACAAAGGTAGTACTTTCTTTTAACGTACGAGCAATTAACGGAGCTTTTTGACGTTGTTCCGGTGTCAAACGGGTATTCCGGCTACTCAAGGCCAAGCCATCGCCCTCACGAACGATCGGACAAGCATTGATCGTTACAGGGATATTCAATTGTCTCACCATCGCCCGGATCACAGCGATCTGCTGGAAGTCCTTTTCTCCGAAATAAGCGTTATCCGGCTCCACGATATAGAACAATTTACTTACCACCTGCGCTACACCGTTAAAATGCCCCGGACGCTTAGCGCCTTCCATTACCTCAGATACCGTTCCCAAATCAAATGTACGGGTATCTGGCTCCGGATACATCTCTTCTACAGAGGGAGCGAATACATAGTCACAGCCGGCAGATTCTAATAACACACAATCAGCCTCCAACGTACGGGGATACGTTTCCAAGTCGTGTTTGTCATTAAATTGGGTTGGATTTACAAAAACACTGACTACACATACATCATTGTTTTTCACGCAATGTTGTACCAAGCTAAGATGTCCATTATGCAGTGCTCCCATGGTAGGAACAAAGCCAATTTTCTTATTATCCTGCTTTGCCTCAGCAAGATAAGCCTTCAAATCTTTAATACTATTTACTATTTTCATCAGATAGATGCTTAATTGACGGTGCAAAGCAACTAAATAATTACCGTAAATAAAAGATTTTTCGTATCTTTGTAGCGTCTTTATAAAACTAGTTTACAGAATGGATGCAAAAAAAATCTTGTTTATAGCCCAAGAAATCACTCCCTACCTTCCCGAATCCGAGATCGCGACAATATGTAGAAATTTGCCGCAAGGAATTCAGGAGCGTGGTCGCGAAATCAGGACATTCATGCCAAAATTCGGAAATATCAACGAGCGCCGCAATCAGTTGCACGAGGTTATCCGTCTGTCTGGTATGAATCTTATTATTGACGACACGGACCATCCTCTGATCATTAAGGTAGCATCCATTCAATCGGCCCGGATGCAGGTTTACTTTATTGACAACGAGGATTTCTTCCAACGGAAATCCACGGTCAGCGATGAGAATGGAAATGAGTATGAAGATAATGACGATCGTTCGATCTTCTATGTACGCGGAGTATTGGAAACCGTAAAAAAATTGCGTTGGATTCCTGATGTAATCCATTGCCATGGCTGGATGTCAGCGTTAACGGCTCTTTACATCAAGAGAATGTATGCCGATGACCCGTGCCTGCGTAACGCGAAAATCGTTTATTCGATCTACAACGATGACTTCAAGAACCCGCTAAACAAAGATTTCGCGACAAAACTGAAGGCGGACGGAGCCAAAGAAGCTGACTTGAAGTTAATCAAGGCAGATACAAGTTTTGTGGCCTTAACCAAATTAGCGATTGATTTCGCTGATGGTGTAATCCAAGGTAGCGAGACGATCAATCAAGAAGTCCTTGATTATATCTCTGCCAAGAAAGATACTCCATTCCTTCCCTATCAGTCACCGGAAACTTATATGGACGAGTTCAATAAGTTCTACGACGTGGTATTGGATTCTAACACGAAATAATAAATGTAGTAATGAAAATCAAGCTTTTAATACTTGGACTTGGCCTTGGTGCTAGCATTTTGGCCGGGTGTAATGATGATTTTAGTTCGATAGGAACAAGTATTCAGCCAGGCGACGATACAATTGCGGTATATATGGACACGTTCCAGATACAAGCCACTACGGTGCAATTAGATTCTATTTACGCAAGGTCTACTAGCGCCCAGTTGGGTGAACTCTACGATCCGCTGTATGGTAACCTTGTATCGGATTATATGTGCCAATTCTATTGTCCGAGTGATTTTCAATTTAAGCATACACCTTATGAGGGAAAAATTGATTCGGTGGAATTCAATATATATTATAATGGTTCCAATAAAAACGGTGTATGGGTAGGAGACTCCTTGGCGCCTATGCGTGCGGAGATCTTTAAAATTACAAGTCCGTTACAAAAGAATTTTTATACAAATATTGACCCTAAGCAATATTGCAATATGCAAGAGTCAATGGGTGCTCAAGCTTATACAGCTTATAACACAAGTATATCCGACTCCCTTAGAAACTCTGATGGTTACAGCCCTCATGTAAGCATTAAAATGCCTACTGAGTTCGGACAAAAATTTTATGATGAAACGATTAATAATCCGGGTACATTCAAGAATCAAGAAACTTTCAATGAGTTTTTCCCGGGGCTTTATGTAACAACTACCTTCGGTAGTGGTAATATATTGTCCGTGGCTAGCTCTGTCCTTAAGATATATTATAATTATGCGGTTAAAAGCACAGCAGGAAAAGACTCTTTAATAACCACGTGGGAAGCTTTCTCCGTCACTAAAGAGGTCATTCAGCTAAGTCGTTTCAAAAATACGGATATGAGTCAATTGCTACAACCGAACGACAGCTATGCATTTTTTAAGACTCCTGCCGGCGTTTGTACACGCATCGTTCTTCCGACACAGGAAATTACTCCGATCATGGAAAAACGTATCGTGAATAATTTACCACTAGAGTTAAAAGCGATGCCGCAAGAAGATTGGCAATATGCGCTGGCTCCTCCTCCTTATTTATTGATCTTGCCGGAGGATTCTGTAAAGAGTTTCTTTGAGGGTAGTCAAATTGACAATAATGTAACCTCGTTTCTATCCAAGGCTTACGATGCGACTACTCGTACGTACTCATTCCCGAATCTTGCCAATTTATTAAAATATCAGATGGAGAATAATCCGGACAAAGATTTGAGTTTACTTCTTATCCCTGTTCAACGGACAACGACCACAGGTAACAGTTACGGTCAAAGTACAGTTGTTACAACAGCCATCACGAATTATCTAGCTCCCTCAGGTGTAAAGATACGAAAGGATGAAGAGGTGATGAAAATTGGTATTACATCATGTAAATATGTCAGATAGCAAAGAATCTATATAATAAAAAAAGCGAGATGAAAAACATCTCGCTTTTTTTATATCCGTATCTCTAAGGCAAAAAATAACGGGTCCCTAAAAGGACCCGTCACTCTCCAAAAATAGTCTAGTCAAATCAATTAACGACTTATTTCTTCGCCGCCTTCTTTTTTAATTTATCTAATTCTTTCTGTAGACTCTCGATTTCCTCTCCTTGATTCTTAATCGTAGAAAGCAATGAATTCAATTCCTCATTCTCTATATTCTCCGGGAATTCCGCATTTACACGAACAATGAAATCGGAAAGAACATTCATATAGTTATTAAATGCATCATACGGATTATCGTAAGGGCTAAAGCCACCTTGTCCCATATGCTTTGTACTCATATAATAGAAATGGTCACTGCTCTGCAGATAGTACCAGTCCTGACGGATACGACGAGTCTGAGACAAACGAACACGTTCACCGATCTCATTAATCTTACGGAACGCTTCCTGCTGCAATACATTTCCTAACCAAGAACTACAATCTCTCTCCTCATCTACCCAAGAGATCGGATAAGGAACGGAGATAGAGTCTACCGGCTTGATCAATGTAAATACTTCCGATGGAGTAGAGAAGCTAATCCCCTTATCCGCAGCAAAACGAGGCAAAGCCTTGAAGAACTCAAAAATACCGGTTGAAGCTGGATGCAAAGATCCCAGCACCTCATAATTCATAAACAAATTAATGATTTGCTCTGAATCCGGAGTAGCAGCGATCCATGACATATACTTATCGGCTGTCAAAGGATACTCATTCCAACTATAATCACTGAAACGGTTCGATAAATCCTCGCTGAAACGGTCATTCTTCAATAATAAACTCAACTTCGGAGCTACGCAAGAAGAATACATATAGTTCGGACTCTTCCAACCTAAGATATGCTTAGCACCCTCCGTCAACATCCCCTTATAGCCCATCTCAGAAACCATAGCGGAAATATCATCCGAGTAAATCAACTCCGTATTACGGAACACTTTCGGTTTAACCCCGAATAAAGTCTTGATCTTATCTTCTTGTTTCTTTACTTGATGCTTGAACTCCTCCGGATCTCCCAAGGAAGAAAGAGAATGAGCATAAGTCTCAGACAAGAATTCCACATTCCCCGTAGCCGCCAATTCCTTAAAGCTATCGATCACTTCCGGAGTATAAATCTCCATCTGCTCCAACGCTACGCCGGAAATAGAGAACGCTACCTTAAACTTACCACCACTGGTCTTAATCATCTCCAAAATAGTCCGGTTAGCCGGCAAGTAACATTGTTCAGCTATACGATGGATAATCTCCTCATTCTGGAAATCATCGTAATAGTAATGGTCGTTACCTATATCGAAGAAGCGATATCTTTTTAAACGGAACGGCTGATGTATTTGAAAATAAAAGCAGATCGTTTTCATAATATTGTTTGTTTTATTTTTGTCTTGTCGTTAATTTATTTGTTACCTATCACATTGTCGTAAATACGACGAACCTTTTGTCCGGCATATTCCCATTTGATATTATCCACCTCTTTCTTACCTTCCACTTTCAAGAACTCATGCATGGCAGGATAAGTAATAATAGAATACATGGCATCCGCTAACGCCTCAATATCCCAATAATCCACCTTAATCGCATAATCCAAGATCTCGGCGCAACCGGATTGTTTAGAAATGATAGAGGGTACACCACATTGCATGGCTTCCAACGGAGAGATACCAAAAGGCTCAGAAACCGAAGGCATCACATATACGTCACTGGCTTTCAACACCTCATAGACCTGCTTGCCCTTCATAAATCCGGTAAAGTGGAAACGATCTGAAATATTACGTGCTGCGGCCAAACGAATCATTTGATCCATCATATCACCACTACCAGCCATCACGAAACGTGCATAAGGAGCCTTAGCCAAAACCTTTGCGGCAGCCTCAACGAAATATTCCGGCCCTTTCTGCATCGTGATACGACCTAAGAATGTAATAACCTTATCCTTTACACCCTTTTTATCTGGGATCGCTAAAATCTCAGGACTTAAAGGCTCTACGGCGTTATGTACGGTCGTTACCTTAGCGGGATCTTGATGATATTTCTCGATCACCGTCTGACGAGTCAAATTACTCACCGTTATGATATGATCTGCATTGTCCATACCATTCTTCTCAATCGCATAGACATCCGGATTCACATTACCACGGCTACGATCATAATCCGTAGCATGAACATGGATTACCAAAGGCTTACCACTCACATTTTTAGCGTGAATACCCGCCGGATAAGTCAACCAGTCGTGCGCATGGATGATATCATACTCTTCCGTACGAGCGATTACTCCCGCAACGATCGAATAGTTATTGATCTCTTCCAGAAGATTATCCGGATAACGTCCGGAAAACTCAAGGCACCCTAAATCAGTCACATGACGATAACTGAAATCCGCATAAATATGATCCCTGTACTTATAATACTGGTCAGCGTTCATTCCCGCTTTGGAAACCCGTTGCTGCACATATTCACGGTCAACATCCTTCCAAACAATCGGAACTTGGTTGACACCCACTATCTTTAGAAAGCTCTGGTCTTCATCGCCCCAGGGCTTCGGTATACAAAAAGTAATATCCATATCGGGCTGCATTGCCATGCCTCGTGTCAAACCGAAACTGGCCGTTCCTAAACCGCCCAAGATATGAGGAGGAAATTCCCATCCAAACATTAATGCTTTCATAATGGTACTTAGTTTTATTCGGCGTTATACTTCTTCAACAAATCCACAACACGGAGGATAGCCGCAACATTCATCGCAAAAGAGACAGCTCCACGTCCGGTAAACGGTGGGTTACCATCAAACAATTCCGGGATCGTCCCGATACAGTGTAATGACATCTCCTCCTCCAAGCTTATCAACATACGTTCAGCAAAAGCAACGCCACTCTTTCCGAATACACGCAAATAAGCTTCCAAATAGGCGCCTAACAACCACGGCCAAGCAGTACCTTGGTGATAAGCCAAATCTCGTTCATATTGCGGCCCCACATAATACGGGCGATATCCTTCGCTCTTCGGACTCAAGGAACGCAAGCCCTTCGGGGTAAGCAACTCTTTCGTCACGATATCCACTACGGCACGTTTCTGCATCCTCGTCAATGGGGAATAAGGCAATGCCACAGCGAAAATCATATTAGGCCGTACGCTCCAATCTACCGTAGAACCATTCACGGAATCGAACAAATAATTATACCCGTTCACAAAGGTTTCCGGGAACGATTTATCCATCGACTTGATAATCGGATCAATACCCTCGACAGGTACTCCCCCCATCAATTCTGTATAGAAACAAAGAGCATTATACCAAAGAGCGTTAAATTCCACTATATAACCGGAACGAGTTACAACAGGTTTTCCGTTTACGGTAGAATTCATCCAAGTAATCGCCTTATCTTTTCCATTAGCGAAAAGTAAACCATTCTCCATCAATTTCATATCGGGATGTTTCTGGTCCCGTATATAATCGATAACTTCTTTCACGAAATCGCCATATAGCTCACGTGCCTTTTCAACGCCTTCATGCTTAGCATACTGTTGGATCGCCCAGATCGCCCATAAAAAGACATCCGGATGCTCGATCTCACGAATCACCGCATCGAAACGCCCATTCTCCATATACGCCCGCATCGCCGGCATCGCCGTATGCATGATCTTCTCAAAACGAACCGGATCATCGATAGACAACGTACTACCCGGAAGAGCTACGAACAAATCTCTCGCACGTACTTTAAACCATGGATAGCCCGCTAATAGATAAGCGTCGTCTTCCTTGGGACGAAAATAAAATTGCTGAGCGGAATTCTTCAAGCAATTGAAGAAGCTAGTACGAGGTGTACGAGCTACGACCTCATTCTCATACAGTGCCTTCAAGCGGGTAGTTGCCACTGCACTATCGCCAGCGCTGAAAATAATAGTCTCCCCTTTTTTGATAGGGACCTCGAAATATCCGGGAACATACAAATCCTCCTGATAAGGATATCCCCTCTCTTGTTCTTTCGGATACTCGATGCCATTGTACCAATACGGCTCATACACAAATTTAACTTTCTTGTTAAATTGCATATACAGTTCCGGATAACCGGGATACATACATGTCTTGATTCCGTTTGTGACTTCCTCGTAAGATTGGTTCACGTTACCATTGGCTTGCGTTAAGTTCTTCACGCTACGGAAAGCGAGGAAAGGACGGAAACGTAAGGTCGTAGCGGAATGAGCATCTTCCAACGTATACTTAATCATGATACGATTCTCGTACATGGAAAACACTTTCTCTTTCGAGAAGATCACACCTCCTACACGGTAAAGCGTACGAGGTACTGTCTCTGAGCTATACTCGCGGATGTACTTATGTCCCTTGGGACTGAAATTATCGCCTGCATATTTATGCAACCCAAGATTAAATTCGGCACCATGTTGAATTACCGTCTCATCAAAAGAAGATAGTAACACATGGTTGTCATCATCAATCGCAGGCACAGGCATAACGAGTAGTCCGTGGTATTTCCTGGTATTACAATCAACAACAGTAGTGCAGTGATAGGCTCCCAAACGGTTGGTTCGAAGCACCTCACGAGTCAGCGACTCTTCCAGGTTTATCATTACTGTTTTGTCAAATTTAAGATAACTCATATGTGTATTTGGGTTTTAAGTTACTTTCTTTAATATCAAAATGAAATTATTTTCGTTTCTGAGAATCAAAAGTATTATTTAATAACTAAAAAAACAAACTGTCTTTTATATTTATTTAGAAAAAAAGGCATCCTTCTTCTACGATAAACTTATAGATCAAGGCTTTAAAAAGAAAGGTGCTCTAAAGGAGTGTTTTCAAACATATAAATTTTTGTTAAATCAATCCTATTATCATATTCATCAAAGCTCAAAATCAAGGTACAGCCCCCCGAAAACAAGCCTCGGTTTAGTCATAGGAAATGTTCTATTTTTCATTTTAAATCAATCTGAATATAAAAACAGATGCCTATAATGTTCCTGTGATTAAAATGCCTACCTTTGCGGAAATTTTCAAACAATTTTTAATATGAGGAAGTTATTATATAATGTAGTAATTTTATTAAGCGCAATTCAAATGACACACGCAGCAAATAACCCTTTCTTCGGGAAGTTTAAAACACCGTTCGAGACCCCTCCTTTCGATAAGATCAAGATCGAGCATTATGAGCCCGCTTTCGACGAAGG
The DNA here is from genome assembly GCF_023656665.1 of Parabacteroides sp. B2-S-102. Taxonomy (NCBI): domain Bacteria; kingdom Pseudomonadati; phylum Bacteroidota; class Bacteroidia; order Bacteroidales; family Tannerellaceae; genus Parabacteroides; species Parabacteroides sp. B2-S-102. The sequence goes on from NZ_JAMOKM010000015.1 coordinate 48,911, forward strand.
AATCAAGCAAATGGAAAAAGAGGTGCAAGAGATCGCCAATAACCCGCAACCGGCTACTTTCGAGAATACGGTAGTAGCTCTGGAACGTAGCGGCAAATTATTAGAAACAGTCTCTTCTGTTTTTTTTAATGTATTAGGGGCAGAGGCTAACGACGAAATGATGGAAATCTCGCAACGTGTCTCCCCGAAGTTATCCCAGACATCCAATAACATCTTCTTAAATGAGAAGCTACTTGCTCGGGTCAAATCAATCTATGATAAAAAAGAACAATTGAACCTTTCTACCGAGGATGCTAAATTGCTGGAAGACCTTTACGAGTCGTTTAAAGCGAATGGGGCTACGTTAAATAAAGATGACAAGGAAAAATACCGCAAGCTAAGTATGGACCTAAGCATGTTAACCTTGCAGTTCGATCAAAACGCCTTGAAAGATAAAAACCGATTCGAATTACTAATAACGGACGAGAACGAACTATCCGGCTTACCCGAAAGTGCTCGTGACGCAGCGGCCATGTTAGCCAAAAGTAAAGATAAAAATGGATGGTTATTCAATCTCTCGGCTCCGAGTTACATTCCATTTATGCGTTATTCCGACAAGCGTGATTTGCGAGAAAAAATGTATCGTGAATACATGAGCGTAGGAAATAAAGGGGATGAGTTCGACAATAAGGACATTATCAAAAAGATCGTTAATATCCGCCTAGAGATCGCCCAGTTGATGGGATTCAAGAATTACGCCGAATATGCGCTGGAACACACGATGGCTAAAAACTCAGCGAACGTATACAAATTATTGAATCAGTTACTCGAAGCTTATAAACCGATAGCGATCAACGAATACAATGCAGTAGAAGGATTCGCATTAGGTACAGAGAAAGAGAATATCACCGTTATGCCTTGGGACTGGAGTTATTATTCCGAGAAGTTACGGGATATCCGCTTCAAGGTAAACGACGAGATGACTCGCCCTTATTTCGAGTTAAGCAACGTAAAGAAAGGCGTATTCGGATTAGCTACCCAGCTCTACGGTATCACCTTTAAGGAAAACAAGAAAATCCCGGTTTATCATCCGGAAGTAGACGCTTATGAGGTATACGATGCCGATGGTAAGTTCCTTGCTATCCTTTATACGGATTTCTTCCCTCGTGACGGAAAACAATCCGGCGCTTGGATGAACAATATCAAGGCTCAATACAAAGATAAAGACGGAAAAGATAGCCGTCCTCAGATCGTTATCGTGATGAACTTTACCCGTCCGACAGACACGAAGCCCTCTTTGTTAAGTTTCGACGAGGTGAACACGCTCTTGCATGAGTTCGGGCACTCCTTGCACGGCATGCTAGCGCAAGGAACCTATTCCAGCCTTTCGGGAACCAGCGTTTATCGTGATTTCGTAGAATTACCTTCCCAGATCATGGAGAACTGGTTGACTGAAAAAGAGTTCTTAGATCAGATCGCCGTTCATTACCAGACCGGAGAGAAAATCCCGCAAGAGATGATACAAAGCTTGGTAAACGCCTCTAACTTCAACGCCGGCTACCTTTGCTGCCGCCAATTAAGCTTTGGCTTGCTGGATATGGCATGGCATACGTTGGAGCAACCTTTCGACGGTGACGTAGCGACATTCGAGAAAAAAGCTTGGGCTCCGACGGTAATCGTACCGGAAGTACCGGAAGCCTTGATGGGCACAAGCTTCGGACATATCTTCTCCGGAGGATACGCGGCAGGCTATTACGGATATAAATGGGCCGAGGTATTAGACGCCGACGCTTTCTCCGTTTTCAAATCGAAAGGAATCTTCAACAAGGAGGTCGCGAAATCTTTCCGTGACAATATCTTATCCAAAGGTGGTACAGAAGATCCCGCCGTGTTATACAAGCGTTTCCGTGGACAAGAGCCTACGATAGACGCCTTATTAATCCGTAATGGTATTAAGAAGTAATAATTTACCGGGCTTATCGCCCGGTAAATCTAAATAATCACTACCTTTGTGTCTGGATTAAAAGACAAAAGAGTAAACAAATGTGCGAGAAAACAGAAAAACAGCACGAATTAGATAAACGTTACCTGCGAATGGCCGCTATCTGGGCCGAGAATTCGTACTGTAAACGACGCCAAGTGGGCGCATTATTAGTAAAAGATAAAATGATCATATCCGACGGATACAATGGAACACCCGCCGGTTTTGAAAATGTTTGCGAAGACGAGAACAATGTCACCAAGCCTTATGTTCTACACGCGGAGGCTAACGCCATCACAAAAGTGGCAGCCTCATCGAACAGCAGTAAAGGAGCGACCATTTATGTGACCTCCTCCCCTTGCATTGAATGCGCAAAATTAATCATACAATCCGGGATCAAGCGAGTGGTCTATTCCGAGAATTATCGCATAGCGGACGGCTGCGAATTATTGAAGCGTGCCGGTATCATAGTAGATTATATAGATTTGAACGAATAAATAAAACGTTTTTATGGATAAAAACAAAAGACTGACCGTATGGCTCCCGGTTATCATCGCGGCTAGTATCGCTTTAGGTATCTTTATTGGGAACCATTATTTATCTATCAGTCAAGGAAAAAAACGGTCCTACTCCAGCGGTAACAAGATAAATGCCATCTTGGACATTATCGACGAGCAATATGTTGACACGGTTAGCATGTCTAAGCTGGTAGAGAGTACGATCCCGAAAATATTCAGTGAATTAGACCCTCACTCCGTATATATCCCCGCCGAAGACGCTTCCGTGGTGAATGAGGAGCTGGAAGGTTCTTTCAGTGGTATTGGCGTATCATTTAATATGCAAACCGATACGATCCTAGTGATCAGCGTAATTAGCGGTGGTCCCGCAGAGAAAGCAGGTTTACTGCCCTTCGACCGGATCATCTCGATCAATGATTCTATTTTCTCCGGTAAGAAAAAGAACCAAGGAGAGATCATGAAGACACTCCGGGGCGCAAAGAACAGTACGGTGAAACTAGGCGTACAGCGAGGAAATTCTCCTGAGTTGCTCTATTTTGACGTAACCCGTGGAGATGTCCCTGTTAATTCGGTCGATGTTTCTTTCGAAGCGGCTAAAGGTATAGGTTACATCAAGGTTAGCAAATTCGCCCGGAATACTTATAATGAGTTCATCACGGCGATCGCCAAGCTGAAACAAGCGGGCTGTACCTCTTTCGTGATCGACTTACGGGGTAATACCGGCGGATATATGGATGCCGCTATCAATATGATTAACGAGTTTATGCCGGAAGGACGCTTGATCGTCTACACGGAAGGTAAGTCGTTCCCCCGTTCCGACGTATACGCAAACGGAACCGGAACTTGTAAAGACGCCCCGATCGTAGTATTGACCGATGAGATCTCGGCTTCCGCCAGTGAGATATTCTCCGGAGCGATCCAAGATAACGACCGGGGTACGATTATCGGACGAAGAACGTATGGCAAGGGTCTGGTACAAACTCAAATGTCATTGAGCGACGGTTCAGAGATGCGATTGACCATCGCCCGTTACTACACGCCGTCCGGTCGCTGCATCCAGAAGAAATATGAGATGGGTAATACGGACGCTTACGACCAAGATATCTATAACCGATATATGCACGGCGAGTTTGACTCGGCCGATAGCATCAAGATGGATGATTCCTTGAAATACCAGACCGTAGGCGGACGTACCGTATACGGCGGGGGCGGTATCATGCCGGATATCTTTATCCCTCGTGACACGAGTGGCGTTACCTCTTACTACTCAAATGTGGTAAATAGCGGCGTGCTTTACCTGTATGCGCTCGAGTACTCAGACCGCCATCGGGAGAAACTAGGCTCATTCAAGACTTGGGAGGAATTATATAATTACTTGCAGCAACAACCGCTCCTTTCCGACTTCGTGAACTTCGCCGCTACCAAGGGCATCAAGAGACGTCCTACATTAATTAATATATCCGGCAAGTTAATCGAGAACCAATTGCAAGCGTATATCGTAAGGAATTTCTTCGACGAGGCGGGCTTCTACCCCATTTTCCTAAAAGATGACGTTACCTTATTACGTGCGATCAAGATCTTGCAAGAGGGAAAATCTGTGCCGAATGCGGAACTATTAAAACAATCAGCGAATGGAGACTTACACAGCCAAGCAGGCCCTACGAAAAGATATGGCCTCTCGAAAAAAAGAATATTCGAGGATTACCTTGTGCGAGCTATCGGATAAGATCATGGACCGCTTGGAACAGACGGAACTGTTCCAAGCGGCTTCTTGCATCGCCCTTTATCACGCCATACCGGGAGAAGTACAGACCGCCGGCTTTATCGAGAAATGGTACCAGAAGAAAAAGCTTCTGTTGCCCTTGATCGTCGGTGATGATTTGAGATTGCTTCTTTACGAAGGACCGGAATCCCTAAAACCCGGACCTTTCGGAATATTAGAGCCTAAGGCGGACGGCATAGAAGTTCCAAAGAATGAGATAGACTTGATTATCGTGCCCGGAGTCGCCTTTGACAAAGACAAGAACCGCATGGGACGAGGGAGGGGATTCTACGACCGCCTTCTTTCCACGCTCAACGCTCCCAAGGTTGGCATATGCTTCGGGCTCCAGATGATACCACAGGTTCCGGTAGAGCCATTCGACAAGAAAATGGATTACGTAATAACAGAAGACACCATCTATTGATCTCTCCGCAGAATATATACTTACTGGGTCAAGCCATATATACTTACCGGGGCTGGGCAGTATATGTTACTTGACCCAGTAAGTAATATTGCGAATGGTAAAGCCACACTCAATGAAAAACGATATTGGTAATGACCGAGGCACCCGCATAATCATTCAAGCTTTTCACCAACCGTTCCCGGCAAAGCGTCAACTCACTGCGGAGCACGGAGGAAGTCAATGAGACATGAAGCACCTTATCACGTACATATATATTACGTGTGTACTGCATGATCGTAGGCCCTAAAACTTCTCCCCACGCACGTTGGACCCGGATCTCCATCATTTTCTCGTACAACTCGGTATTATCCTCGAAAAAGTCACGAAGCACTTCCCCCAATGTCTGTGTATTTCTTCTCTGCATTCTTATTCCTCCATAGGTTGTACCTCGCCACGTTCCACACGGAAGAGAGCATAGTCATGATTCATAGCCAATAAGATCTCATCCAGATACTTCCGGTTCGTATCTGTAATAAAAATCTGCCCGAAGCCATTCTCGCTGACCAGTTTGATGATCTGCTCCACACGGCTAGCGTCCAGCTTATCGAAAATATCATCCAACAGCAAGATAGGTGTAGTCTGTCCCCGTTTATTTAGGAAAGCGAACTGAGCGAGTTTCAAGGCGATCAGATACGTCTTATTCTGTCCTTGCGAACCAACCCGGCGAATCAGGTACCTGCCCAACGTCATTTCCAGCTCATCCTTATGGATACCGGAAGAGGTATAGCCCAATATACGATCCCGTTCCCGGCTCATCGCCAATTTACCGGCAAGCTCCGTTTCCTCCAATTGCGAGATATAATGTAGCCCTACCTCCTCGGCAGAGCCGCAGATCGTCTGGTAGTACTCATTAAAGATCGGGGTAAAATCCTCCACCAGTTTTTTCCGCTTCTCGTAAACGATTTGGCCGTACATACCCAGCTGCATCTCCAATACCTCATAAAGAGAGGCATCCATGCTCTGATCTTTCAGCAACGTATTCCGTTGGAGCAACGCTTTATTATATTGGATAAGCGCATGCAGATAAGGCTTGTCCTGCTGCGAGATGATTAAGTCCAGAAAACGGCGTCGCTCATCGCTTCCCCCCCGGATCAAGTCGGCATCAGCCGGAGAAACCATGACCAACGGTAATAGGCCGATATGCTCGGACAGCTTGTCGTACTCCTTCTTATTCCGTTTGAACTGTTTGCGTTGCCTACGCCGCATGGCACAGAAAATCTCCTCCTCACGTCCCTCATAATCATAGTTACCCTGCACCACGCAAAGATCTTGATCACTGTTTATTATCTGGCTATCAGGCGTATTGACATGACTCTTGCAAAATGAGAGATAATGAATGGCATCCAATAGATTCGTCTTCCCCATCCCGTTATTGCCGAAAAAGCAATTCATCTTGGGCGAGAAAATAACCTCGGACTGAAGTATATTTTTGTAATTGAGAACAGAAAGCTTCTTTAGTATCATCTAAACCGTATTAATCGTACAAAATTAAAAAATATACTTCTAAGTATAGATTATATCAGCAAAAAAAACTACTTTTGCGCTTTGAATCGCCAACCATATGGTATGGCTTAAAATCAGCGATAAAATTAATAAATAACTATAACACATTATGGCTACTAAAGAAAAGGACACCAACAAGGAGTTAGAAGTAGAAGAGATTGTCTCCAAATCGGAGCAATTCATTGAAAACAATTCAAAGAAGATTATTTACGGTATAATAGCTGTCGCACTCGTTGTTGGAGCTGTTTTGGGAATCAAGCATGGTTATTTAGTTCCTCAGGAGAAAAAAGCCGCCGCCGCCATGTTCAAGGGCGAGCAATACTTCGCCAGAGATTCTTTCGCCTTGGCTTTAAACGGCAATGGAGCTGACTATGAAGGTTTCGAGGCTATCATCGACCAATATGGAAGCACGGACGCCGGAAACTTGGCGAAGGCTTACGCAGGTATCTGTTACTACAAGATGGGCGATACACAGAAGGCGCTCGATTTATTGAAATCTTTCAGCGGAAAGGACCAAATGGTATCTCCGGCGGTTACAGGCTTGATCGGTGATTGCTACGTGAACATGGGTAATACGAAAGAAGGAATCAGCTATTTCGAGAAAGCCGCTAAGGAGGCCGACAACGAGGTTATCAGCCCGATTTACTTGAAGAAGGCCGGTATCGCTTACGAGAACTTGAAAGAGTATGACAAGGCTGTAAAGGCTTACACGACTATCAAGGACAAGTATTACACTTCCATGGAGGCATCCGATATCGATAAGTATATCACCCGTGCTTCGGCAGGAAAATAAATAAACAGTATATTATATAGTATAACAGAGGATGTCTCGGTCAAACAAGGCATCCTCTTCTTTTAAAGAGACAAGTATGGCTACAGCTTATCAGAATTTATCCGAGTACGACTTCAACAGCGTACCCGATGCTTCAGAGATGAACATCGGCATCGTAGTTGCGGAATGGAACAAGAACATTACCGAGAAGTTATTGGAAGGTGCTTGCAACACGCTTGAAAAGCACGGGGTGAAACCGGAGAACATCGTAGTTAAACGAGTTCCGGGTAGTTTTGAACTGACTTTTGGAGCCAAAAGATTGGCCGAGACTAAAGAATTAGACGCCGTGATCGTTCTGGGATGCGTCGTAAGAGGCGATACACCACATTTTGATTACGTTTGTTCCGGCGTTACGCAAGGCATTACAGAATTGAATTTAATGTACGATATTCCTTTCATTTTCGGCCTGTTAACTACCGACACCATGCAGCAATCCGAGGATCGTGCGGGAGGTAGATATGGCAATAAAGGGGACGAGGCAGCGGTTACCGCAATAAAAATGGTAAATTTTTCTGCCTAAACGCTTGCAGGTTTCAAAATAAATCGTACCTTTGCACTGCAATTAAGAACAAGGGGGCAGTTACCAGAGTGGCCAAATGGGGCTGACTGTAACTCAGCTGGCTTTCGCCTTCGGTGGTTCGAATCCATCACTGCCCACCTTAATTGATCGGTTCACTATGTGAACCAATTCTTTCGAAAACCGAAAGAATACATATTGCGGAAGTAGCTCAGTTGATAGAGCATTAGCCTTCCAAGCTGAGGGTCGCGGGTTTGAGCCCCGTCTTCCGCTCTAGGAAAAGAGGAAAATCGAAAGGTTTTCCTCTTTTTTTATATCCTCACGATACTATATATCCGGGATAATGTCTACTTTAGCCCCCAATACAACAAATAACAAAAAGAGAGATGAAGATGGTGAAAGGGATATACGTGTTGCTGACAATGTTCCTATTGATGGGATGCGCTACGGTAATGAATCCTTATAAAATGGATAACCGGATGCATAAGATAGAGTTAGGGATGACCAAGCAAAAGGTTATATCGATACTAGGAAAGGATTTTGAGTCGGCTGGCGCACGAATAACCCCGGACGGCCCCATAGAGAGTATCAGTTATAAGACGGTCACCATGACGATAGCCGACTACTCTGAAGGCTACTACATCCTAAGCTTCAAGAATGGGATACTGGTAGAATGGTTCAAGGAAAAGACACCGATCAATAACAATACAGCGAACTAAGGTCTCCTTTTAGGCTACTAAAAACAAATAAGGCAGATGCCTCTGGGCATCTGCCTTCATTCTTTTACGATTATAAACTTTCTTCGATACATGAATCCGGTTATGACTGACCGGCCTGCCGTGGTTTTCTAACTCGGCCTCACGACTGCCTTTCCGGTTAGCCTTTATGTACTCGACTAACGGATCTTGCTTTTTTCTCTTTGTCTTCATAGCTTTATTGCTTTTATATCGCTTTCACGAACGCAAAGATACGAAAAGAATTCATTTCACCTCACTATCGTCCCAAGGGTATTTTCTTTTCGGATTTCGAGGGAACCAGCCTTTCTGCACACGCTCCTCCTGCTCGAAAATCTCCTTGATCGTCCAGAACGATGAGAAGGCGAATACGCCGCAAATAGCGGACACAAACACGCTGTCTATAAACAGGGAAGCTATCACCCCTAAAATCCCCAAGACAAGGAATATCCACCAGCACTTCGTCCCCCAATAATACTCGGCCTTCACGACTACCGGATGAAACAGACCGATAATCAAGAATGTAACGATACCGATCAACAACCCATCAAAATTTATCATATCCATATCTGAATATTTATACTTATTACTATTATATGTAACAAATATACAAACAATATTCCACTTAACTAATCATTTCTTTCTATGAAGAGATAGAAACTTCTATTCGTAATAATCGTCTCACAAAGATGAAACGATCTTTTCATATACGTGATACGATCTTTTCACCCTTGTGATACGATCTTTTCACATAGGTGAAAAGATCAAGACCTAAAGAAGCTTACACTTAAAGTAGCACAAAAAAAAGTCACATCCATTGTTAGTGGACATGACTTCTATATTGTTTTCAAATAAGATTCTTATCTGTTGCTTTCCTCCGCAGGTGTAGTAGTAGCGGGAGTTTCCTCTGCCGGAACTGCCGGTTGTTGAGCCGTACCAAAGTCCGGAGCGATCGTATTCGGATCGATAGAGATAGCGTCGTTTACTTGTTGCTTGATCTCAGATTGAGCGGCATGCTCCGCTCTGGGGATAAATGCGGTAATCAAGATACTCAATACGATTACGGTACCCGCCAAACTCCAAGTAGCTTTCTCCAAAAAGTCCGTGGTCTTACGTACACCCATGATTTGGTTAGAAGAAGAGAACCCTGAAGCCAAACCTCCACCTTTCGAGTTCTGGATCAACACGATCAAGATTAATAGTATAGAGGCGATCAGGATTAAGATAGAAATAAATACGTACATCTTAGTTTTATTTTTTAGTGTTAATAATCAACTTTTCCAAAAATCTGATTTGGTCTGCAAAGTAAACATTTTTTTCTGGATATTTCAAGCTTAAGTTTTTAATAATTTGCAAAGCCTTATCATATCGCTTCTGTTTTATATAAATCCGAGCTAAAGTTTCCGTAAGGCACGAGTCTTCCAGCGATTTGGACTGCTCATCATCCAAATCTTTCACCGACTCTGGAGTCTCCGCACGGCTGTTTTCCTCTCGGATTTCCAGCCCGCTACCCGGCATACGCTGTTGGTCATTTTTAATGAACGAATCGATCAAGTCGTGATGTCGAAGCCTATTCTCCGCATCCTCTCCAGATGGCTTCTCTTCTTCCTCTTTCGATAATGACCAAAACATATAATCTGACGATACCGATGGCTGGAACAGGAACGGAGCTTCTTTCTTAGGCTCCGGTTCCTCGTTACGGTTAGAGAGGAATGCGTCTATCAAGGAGAAAGTATCCTCTTTTCGCATATCCGGCTCATGCTCCACACGGGAGTTCAAGCCATATTTATCTCCCTCTATCAGTTGGAACAGCTTTTTCCGATCCGGCAAGAATATCGCCATCCTCTCCAGCTCCGAGGTAAAACTCATATCATTTAATACGGCCAGATTCTTTAGATACAACATCCGTGCCACTTGAAAATACGGGTAATCCTCCACGATTCGTCGCAACTCAAGAAGAGTCCCCTCGGTCAATTCCGAAGGCTCCTCCATCAAACGATATAAATCCTCCGCCCTCATTCTACCAATTGGCAACCGTAGCGTTATAGATTTGGTCTACTATTTCCTCTATGATTTCCTCGCATAATGTTCCCTCTACCTGCTGCGGCATCAAGTTACTGTCGAACTCACGGTAAGCGGAGAACGACTGCTCAAAATCCTCATCCGGGTTAACCCGGTTGGAGTAACGAACCCGCACCGTGATCGTCAACCTCGTCTGCGAGGCGATAGCATCCTCCTTCACGGCCATTGGAGCGAAATCGTAACCAGTGATCTCACCCTCCAACTCAAGGTCGCCATTGCTCGGAACCAGTTGCAGACGAGTCTGACGGATGTAAATATCCTTCAAATCCTCCGTAAACTGCGGCGCAAGGGTCGGATTCACGTAGGGAGCTTGGTTCGTGAAGTCACGAATCGTAATGGTCTTCACCTTCGTATAATCGATAGAGGCTCCATTAAACTTATAGGAAATAGAGCAAGCCGTAGCCAATACCGTCAAAAATGAGAGTATAAGCCAATTGGCTGCCGACAAACGTATGTTGACAATCTTCTTTAGCATATTTTATTCCAAATTGTATTCCTTGATTTTTCGATATAACGTACGCTCCGATATCTTCAAGTCGGCTGCCGCGTTCTTCCGTCGCCCGTTATGCTTCTCCAGAGCCTTACGGATCATCTCCTTCTCCACCTCTTCCAAGGATAAAGTCTCCTCTTCCACATCCTCGGCATCTTGGATCGTCGGGTGCATGGCATGAACCGCCGCCGGATGGATCGGATGCGCATAAGGGGTATCGTCCGCCACCGTTGGCATCGGGATATTCCCTCCCATGATATCATGCACTAATTTCTTTAGCTCGTTCACGTCCTTTTTCATATCGAACAAGACTTGATAAAGGATCTCCCGCTCGCTGTTAAATATCTTTTGATCCGGATCTTGCTTCACCAATACCGGATATTTCTCAACGTTCACGTTCGGCAGATAAAGGCGCAGGACATCCGCCGTTATATCCCGTGTCTCCTCGATTACGGAGATACGTTCCGTGATGTTTTTCAATTCACGCACGTTACCCGGCCAACGGTAAGAAACCAATAATTGACGGGCCTCATCATCCAAGCGGATCGGCGGCATCCGGTATTTCTCGGCGCAATCACTGGCGAACTTACGAAATAATAAGACGATATCTTCCGGACGCTCCCGCAAGGGAGGCACTTGAATAGGCACCGTATTCAAACGATAGTACAAATCCTCCCGGAATTTACCTTCCGAAACCGCCTGCACTAAATTCACGTTCGTAGCGGCAACGATACGAACGTTCGTCTTCTGTACCTTGGAGGAACCGACCTTGATAAACTCACCCGTCTCCAACACACGAAGCAAGCGTGCTTGCGTAGGAGTTGGCAACTCTCCTACCTCATCCAAGAAGATCGTTCCACCGTCCGCTACCTCGAAATACCCTTTACGGTCGGCTAACGCCCCGGTAAAAGAACCTTTCTCGTGCCCGAAAAGCTCCGAGTCTATCGTCCCTTCCGGAATGGCGCCACAGTTTACGGCTATATATTGTCCATGCTTACGCTGACTGTTCTGATGAATAATTTGAGGGAAAGTCTCCTTTCCGACACCACTCTCTCCTGTAATAAGAACAGATAAGTCGGTTGGCGCTACCTGGAGCGCAACATCGATCGCACGATTTAATCCGGGGTTATTACCAATAATCCCAAAACGCTGTTTTATCTGTTGTACATCAACCTTCATCACTCTTTCACTTTTAAAATCTGTAATTATTTCAGTTACTCTGCCAAAATTACAAATCTTAATTCAAACTACCACTATTGATAACAGATTCTATCGGTCGTTTCTTATTTTTTAGCACCATATGTACGTTTATACAAGAACTCGGCAAGATCCTTGTCTTCCGGGATGGCGGCGATCTCTTCCGGCGAGATAGGCTCACCGATATATACATCCGCTTTCTTTCCACGCTTATTGAAAGCCTCTGTAGGAATACGCAAGGTACGTATTTGCCAGCTGATATTCCCTAGCCAATAGAAAAAATGGGTATTTTGGAAATCAAAATAAACAGGGTATACCGGTGCTTTCGCCTTACGAACTAAGCGGATCACGCTATGCGCCCACGATAAATCCCGTACCTGTTTCTCTTTTTTATTATAAAATGAGATCGCTCCAGCAGGGAAGAAACCCATCGGATGACCTTCTTTCAAGCGTTGCAGGGATAGTCGAACGCCATTGACATTCGCCGGATTCGCCCCTCGCTTGTGGGAATCGGGCACCACGGATATGAAATTATCCTCCATCGCCCCGATCTTGGTCAAGATGCCATTCACCATCACCTTAAAGTCCGGACGGCGGGAAGCGAAAATATCAATCAGCATGATTCCATCCAACGACCCGATCGGATGGTTGGAAACGGTAACAAAAGCCCCTTCCGGCAGATGATCTAAAATCTCCTTATTATGAACCTCATAGCTGAGATCGATAATGGGGTCATGCAATAAAGCGGAAGTAAACTCAGCGCCCCGTAAATGACAATTCCGGGCATGTACCTTATTAACCAGATCCACACGTAAGCACTTTATCAGCAACTTACCTAACCATGTCCCCACTCGCCCCTTGAAGAACGGGGCCATCTCTTGCAAATCGTAAATGTCAACAACACTCTTCTTCATACTTTATCCTAAAAACGAGGCACACATCTTCTCATGTTTCCTCATCACTATCGCTAGTACGATGTTCAACACGATGATCTCGTATAGGTAATAAGCCCAGACCTGTCCCGTTAGTACGATCACAAACATAACCATCGTCCGGCCATTAAAGGTCAACAAGTCTATGTAACGCATTAAATGACGACTCTGTTTACGAAAGTCCACACGGATATTCTCCGGAATATTATCCCCATACTTCGCGTGCAAATTTTGTAACATACTCTGTAAGGTAGGCGTAGCCTTCACTTGCAACATCGTATACCAACGATATAAGAAGTAGAAAAACTTGTTAATGCCATACTTCATCTCCTTATGTTTCGCCTCCACCTGCTCCAAAGACTGAAACTCCGAGCCTTTATCCTTACTGATAAAATAAAGGTGAAGCGTCTTATAATAATCCGTGATATTCGCTTGGACTAAATGAGACAAACCGGATAAGACCGCCAAGGCAAAGAACCAATCCGTACCGTAATCATGAGACAAACGAAGAGCGAATCCGATATAGATCGAAGCGAACCAGATATCCCCGGCGAATCCGTCCAAGATACGCCCGATAGCGGACTTGATTCCTGTAAGACGTGCCAGCTGCCCATCCACGCAGTCGAGGATATTGGCAAATACCAACAATAATATACCGCAGATATTATATGTCAAATTATCGTGATAAAACATAAATCCGACCGTCGCACCCACGAAGATCGAGATAACCGTAATCATATTCGGGGTAATCCCCGTGCCTCGCAACATACGAGCAATACGAAATCCTATCGGACGATAAAAAATTCGGTCTATCTTATTTTCTGTTTCTATCGACTTTAACGATGCTTCGTATTCCTTATCCAACTCGCTCATTTGTTTCTTATTTATACGAGTAACCGCCATCCACAACGACTACCTCGCCATTAAAATAACTATTCTCTATCAACATTTTATAAACTTCCGCCAATTCATCCGGGTCGCAGAACCGTCCCAAAGAGACCTTGTTCTCTATATTCCGACGGATCTCGGCAGGCTTTGTTTTCTGCCATTCCGTATCGACAAAACCGGGAGCCACGGCATTCACACGCAGTTCATAGGGAACTAAGAACTTCACCATGTTTTTGACCAGCGCATGAACAGCACTTTTCGTCACCCCATATGCCAAAGATACCGAATGAGGCTGTATTCCCATCAAGGAACCCGTAAACACGATACTTCCCCCCTTATTAATCCGTCCAACAATCTTCTGTAAAAGGAAGATCGGGAAATGGATATTAGCAAAGAAAACCCGGTCCCAATCCTCGAATGAAAGTTCCTCAAAAGGATCCCGACAGGTCATTCCCGCATTGAACACAAGGCCGTCCAAACGTAGCCTATTCTCCTCCAAGAAAGAATCGATAACCCCGATCGTATTCCGATCCGAGATATCGGCCCGCAGAATAGAAACCTGTATATCGAAACGCCCCACCAACTCGCTACGTACCTCCTCGGCGGTCGCTTGGTCGGAAGCATAAGTCAGTATAAGGTTATATCCGGCCTTTCCTAAACAGGACGCTACCGCCTTTCCTATCCCTTTTGTCCCACCGGTAATTAAAATAAATTTATCCATGAAACTGATCGTTATTTAGCGGCAGATCCTTTCACTGTTTCCGGCTTCGCCTGACGTTGGGTTGTCAGATTCGCCTCATAAGAATCATGTATCGTTTTTTTCAGATTCGAGGAGGAAACCCCCGTTCCGTAAGGGAAATAAAATACCTGAACGCCTAAATCTTTCAGATAGTCGTACTTTCCGAACCAGTCATCACCTACCACGAAAGCGTCGATGTTCAGCTTCTTCACGATTTCCGTGTGATCCAAGGAATGTTGTGGAATAACGATATCGGGAGTCTTCAACGCCTCGATGATCTGCAAACGTTCATGGAACGGAATGATCGGCTTCGCTTTATAAGAAGAGACCAACTCATCTGTACTAACCCCGACGATCAATATATCCGCCAAACTACGGGCGTAATTGATCATCCTAAGATGATTATAATGGAACATATCAAACGTTCCGGATGTATATACTATCGTTTTGTCTTTAAACATAATCGTAATTTTCGTTTTAAACCGCAAACTTACGCAAACTTTTCCTATCTTAAAAGTTTAAAACCAAAAAGCGTCCCACGTCCCATACAAAAATGTCATGTCAATAACATCCATTCGTTATTAACATGACATTTTATGTATTTATTGAAACTTGTCAGGAAAGATCTACTATAATCCGTCCGTATCGTCGTCTTTCGTCAAATCCAATTTCTCATTATCTCCCCCCCTATCGAAATATTGCTTACGCAACGGGTTGGCGGTAGCCTCCTGATAACGTAACCGGTTCCGGAAGATATCCAACGCCGCATATAAGGCTTGGCGGAACGACTCTTCTGAGGCCACGTTCTGCCCGGCTATGTCATAAGCTGTTCCATGTGCCGGAGAAGTCCGTACGATCGGCAATCCTGCCGTATAGTTCACCCCGTCATCCATCGCCAACGTCTTGAAAGGAGCGAGCCCTTGATCATGATACATCGCTAAGACACCATCAAATTTATCATACATCTGCGAACCAAAGAAACCGTCAGCCGCATAAGGGCCAAATGACATTACGCCTTTTTTCTCCGCCTCTTGCATTGCCGGTATGATAATCGTCTCCTCTTCCGTACCCAGCAATCCGGCATCACCGGCATGAGGGTTTAAGGAAAGAACCGCGATACGTGGCTTCACAATACCGAAGTCTTGCTTTAACGACTGATTGAAAATACGCAGCTTATTCACGATATCGCCCACGTTGATGGAAGACGCAACTTGCGACAATGGAATATGCCCCGTCACCAAAGCGACACGAAGATCATCTTTCATCAAGATCATCAAGGCTTTTTTATCCAAGCCACCGAAGCATTTCTCCAAATACTCAGTATGCCCGGGAAAATGAAAATCCTCGTTCTGGATATTATGTTTATTGATCGGGGCGGTAAGCAGTACATCCACTACTCCCCGCTTCATATCCGTAACTGCCGCTTCCAACGCCTTGAAAGCCGACTCACCGGCAACCGGCGTAGATTTCGACAACTCCACCTTGGTCTCGTCCTCCACGCAGTTAATAATGTTCACCCGGTTTACTCCTGCATCCTCCGCATGCGAAATAATATTCATATTGATAGGAGGAAGCTCCAATGCCTTCCGGTGATAAGCGGCTATCTTGGACGAGCCATAGATAATCGGCGTGCAAAGCTCCGCCATGCGGGTATCGGAAAAGGTCTTTAATATCACCTCATAGCCGATACCATTTATATCTCCGTGGGTGATCCCCACTTTAATCAGTCGTTCTTCCATATATTTTGTTTGTTTATTACTTTTTCTCTTTTGGGATATCTAATGTCTCAGTTACCGGTTCATCAAATTCACCCGGCAAACGTAACGTAAATAAGGCAGCTTCTATTCTACGCATGAAATTACGCTTGTCTGTCTCCGGAGCATACACAAATCCCTCGGCTACAACCACACGATGATTCTTTTCATCCAAGCGGGTGTGGCTTACGAACGGGCCTCCCATCATATCGCCTTGCATTCTCCACAAACCGCGCATCACGCCGCAATATTTACCATTTAAGGTTATTGGCGTATACTCCACTCCCGCACGCGTTTCTGTTTGCATATAGGAACCCGGGAACGAACCCGGCAGATTCGCCTTCAATACAGAATCTCGTTTAGCGACCAGATATTCCTCCGTAAACGTATTCGGATCAGTATAAGGGAAAGTATATACGATTAAGTCCATACGGCCTGTGTTAGCGTTATTGGAAGACCAGAAGAAATCTGTCGTATCCTTATAGTACGTGAAGTTTGCCGGAGCGTTTAACATCACGTTCAGGTCGCTTTTCAAGTTATCCATAACCACCATACTATATTCCTTTTGTAATTGCTCTATCGCACGATTCATCTCCACCTTTACGAAGAAGTTGACCAACGCCTTCTCATGGGTCTTTGAATACTCGACGATCGACTCCGTATTAGGAGCTTTCAGCGAAACAACCACCTGTCCTCTAGCCCAGACATTATTCTCGTAGCCTACAGAAACTTTCGTATAAGCGGTGGGATCTATCGTAACCACTAATATATTCCTTACATACCGTAACAGACCTGTAAAATCCTTTGGTTGTACGTAGGTAATCTTCAAAGAAGGCTCGGCTTGCGGCAGTCCGGGCACCGAAGAGGCCAACTCAGACTTTATGGCTTCTCCCGCAGGGCCTTTCCAATCCTTTTGATCCATAACCACGACAACCTCATATGCGAAGCCCGTAGCTTGAGTCATCACAGAACCTGAATTACATGCTCCCATCAAAACAAGAAGCAGCAACATACCGATGAATAAAGAACGTGTTTTCATACCTGTGTGTTTTATATTATACAAATGTAACATTTTTCGCGGTAGAAAGCATTCCACAAGCGGCGAAAATATCCTCCCCTCGTGATGCCCTTATCGTACATACAACTCCTTTGGCGTTTAAGAAATCCCGGAACGCCTCCATTTTAGCGATATCGGAAGTCTCTAAAGACACATTCGGTATCGCATGAAAACGGATCAAGTTTACCCGACAAGGTATTCCACCTAATAAACAACTCAAAGCTTCGGCATGTTTCAAGCTATCGTTCAAATTTTTAAAAACAATGTACTCAAAAGAGACACGTCGTTGATGCGAAAAATCATATTGTTTGATTAAATCGATCACCTCCCTCGCTGGGAATGCCTTTTCAACCGGCATCAAGGAAAGACGTTCCATAGGATAGGGCGAGTGCAGACTTACGGCCAGATGACATTCGCTCTCCTCTAAAAAGCGTTTCAAGCCTTTCGTCACACCGATGGTTGAAACCGTGATACGCTTCGGGCTCCACGCATATCCATACGGGGCCGTGAGTATTTCCAAAACCTTGAAAAGCTCGTCTACGTTATCCAGTGGCTCCCCCATTCCCATGAAAACGATATTCGTCAATGAATCGTTTTCCGGCAAAGACTGGATCTGGTTCAATATCTGGTTCGCTGTCAGGTTTGCCGTGAAGCCTTGTTTTCCCGTCATACAAAACAAGCAATTCATTTTGCATCCGACTTGAGAAGAGACGCAAAGAGTCGCCCGATCATCCGTAGGAATATAAACAGACTCAACAAAACGCCCCGGTCCGGCAGCATATAGATATTTGATCGTACCGTCTTTCGACTTTTGATACTCAGATGGCGGATAAGCCCCGATCTCGAATGAATCCTCTAATAAAGCACGTTTGGCTACCGCTATATTCGTCATCTCCGAAATCCGGGTTATTTTCTTCTTATAAATCCAATCGGCCATTTGCTTAGCCGCATATGCGGGAAGACCCACCTCAGACGCTACACCTTTCAGTTCCTCCAAGGTCATCCCTAATAATTGTCTTTTGTCAACCATTCTATCGATATTTTCTTATTCGCGAAAGTACGAGAAATATTCCACAAAATAAAGATCCCCTGTTTTGTCGTCAAGATATATTTATTTTGACGGCAAAACAGGGGATCTTTTTTATCTTAAGTATAAATACTCTTTATTAATAGAAACGGATACGGTTGTCTTCCACCTTAGCGTTGTTGACCATAGATTGGATAGCTTGGAATCCTACACGATACGCATTCGAAGCATCCAACGCACGGATTTCCTCAGCCTCGTTGAACTCCTTACCATCTTTATTTCTTGCGTATACTTTGAACACATATACACCGTTGTTACCTTTAACCGGAGCACTTACTTGGTCAACTTGAGCCATAGAAACCATAGCGTTCAAGTTCGGTTCGATACCGATACCAGCGATACGGCGAGTACCAAAGTTCACGAACTTCACAGAGTCTACAGAAGAACCCATCGTTTCAGCATATGCCTCAACTGAAGTTAAATTCTTAGCAGCCAATTCCTGAGCGATCTTATCGCCTTTCTTCTGGGCAGCCAATTCAGCTCTCAAAGCCGGAGCGACCATATCAACCGGACGATACCCCTCGGAAATACTTCCTTCTACAGCAGCCACGACAAATTTATCACTACACTCGAAGATCTCAGAGATAGAACCTTTATCGTTCTGGAACGCCCAACGAATTACCGGACGTGAATTCTTGATAGAACCTAACAACTGATCATCTGTAGTAACCGTTGCACCTGAAATCAAGTTATAACCGGCTTCCTTCGCATTCTCCTCCAATTTAGCCATAGAGTTGTTCTTAGATACGAACTGATTCAACTCATTGTAGATGTTGCTATAGGTCTTAGAGCTAGGAGATACAGTCATGTCGATATCTGCGATCTTATATTTTTCAACATTTCCTGTTTTCTCTGTTACTTTTACAAGGTGAGTACCATATAAAGATTTCACAACCGCTACCTCATTCAATGGAGTTGAGAAGACAGCCTTCTTAAAATCATCATTCACACCTCTCAAAGCGGTAACCTCTGTAAACCAACCTAGTTCACCACCATTCTCGGCAGCTTGGTCTGCTGAGTATTTCTTAGCTAATTCAGCGAAATTAGCGCCACCTTTCAACGCCCCCATCAAGCTATCAGCCAAAGCTGTTGTCTCAGCCTCAGATTTACCGGCCAACATGATGTGGCTAACTTTTACTGAGTCCGGAGCGACCGTCTTATCGACTAGCTTAAACATTCTGTATTTGTCATTCTCGAATACAGGACCATAAACAGCGCCAACCTCAGAAGTCGTAGCGAATTGTTTCATCTCAGGATCCAAAGCCTTCTCCGTGAAGAAAGCGTCAACATAAGGAACCTCAGAGTTCTCGTTTACTACATCAGCCACTCTTTCAGACGTAGCCAGCTCCTCTTTCAAGCTCTCGATCTCGGCCTGTGCCTTATCATAATCCTCTTTACTCGGACGGATATCTACGGCGATATATTTAATTACCTTAGATTCTTTTTGTTTATAAAGCTCCTTGCGTTGGTTATACAATTTCTCGATCTCGCTCTTGCTTACCTCAATCGTTGAATCCGGAATCGTAGCATATGATTGCATAGCGTAAATGATATCCGAATTCTCGGCATTATCATTATAAGCTTCCTTAGCGTCCAATGAATTCGCGGAAATAGCCTTGCTCAATAATGTCGTATATTTTTGCTCCAAACGTTGACGTTTGATGTTCTTCTCCCAGAACAACCAGAAGTTCTTAGCTTGAATCAGCTGTGCCTGTTGATCTGCCGGATAGCTAGCGATATTATCGGAATCGATTTGTTTCAAGAAATTCAACAAAGCGGCCTTATCAAAAGCACCAGTCTGAGGATTCGTAAACATTTGCATTTGTTGGATCAACGGAGAGATATTCTCACCTTGAACCATATCGAACAATTCTTCCGGACTTACTCCCATACCTAATTTAGCAGTAGCCTCGTCCAACACGACCTCTTGTACCATCGCATCGAATACGGACTGGCGAATCTGTGTCATATATTCCTCGGGCAGGCTGGCTGAACCGGATTGCATCTTATACATCTCGGCCATCTCATCAACGCGACCTTGATAATCTTGAATTTTTACAACCTCTCCATCAATCTCGGCGATCCGTTCCTGTGATTGCCTAAAATAAGTAGAACCAGAGTTTAAAAAGTCTCCAATGATAAAAGCGAACAATGCCAAACCCACCACGAGTACCAGCAGTCCTGCTTTGCTTCTAATTTTTTCCAGCGTAGCCATTTATCTTTATTATTTTTTAAAGTTTATTATTTCACATTTTAAGGGCACAAAGATATGAAAAAAAGGAAATTCCACAGCATATAATCCTTTTTTTTATCAAATCCCTACTTTCATACGTACAAGTTCGATCTTCGTAGCCGTTACTTTGATTATCTTAAACGAATATTTATCGATCTGGACAGTCTCGTTCAATTTCGGGAATTTTTGATAGAAGTGCAAGATAAAACCGGCGATGGTGACATAATCATCCGACTCCGGAAGATCCAACCCGAACATTTCGTTCAAGGTATCAATCTCCATTCTACCCGACAGCAAATACTCATTGTCCGATACTTTTTTAGCCACATGCGACTTCATATCGTGCTCGTCCTCAATCTCTCCGAAAATCTCCTCCACCAAATCCTCAAGTGTCACGATACCCGACGTACCGCCAAACTCATCCACGACAACAGCCAAGCTCTTCTTCTCTTGCATCAGCAGTTTCATCAGTTTATTCGCCGCCATCGTCTCCGGAACGATCGATACGCTACGGATATGCTGGGTCCAATCCTCCGGATTCTTGAAAAGCTCGGAAGAATGGATATACCCGATAATATCGTCAATATTCTCGTTATACACCAATATCTTCGAAAGTCCTGTCTCGATAAACTTAGAACGCAATTCCTCTATCGTAGCAGACGTATCACAGGCTACAATCTCCGTCCGGGGCACGATACAATCCCTCAAACGGACATTCGAGAAGTCTAAGGCGTTTTGGAAAATCTTAACCTCCGTATCCATATCCGAATTTTGCGGAGCATCTTCCAGACTTTGCTGTATAAAATAATCCAAGTCTACCTTGCCTAATGCCTGAGGTGAACTTTTCAAGTTCTTCACGCCCCCTAACTTCAAAATCAAAAAAGATAGCAGGGATGAGAACTTGGAGACCGGATACAGGATGATATATATGATAAATAATGGTATCGCAAATATATTGAGTGATAAATTAGGATTCAACTTAAATATGGTCTTGGGAATAAACTCCCCGGCAAACAAGATCAAGATCGTAGATATCACGGATTGGATAAAAACGATCAATGCCTCATTCGCAACCACCTTGGCTATAAACGGCTCCAATACGATTGCCATCTGAAGACCATAAACGACCAACGCAATATTATTTCCTACCAACATGGTAGAGATAAACAAATTTGGATTACGATAGAAAATACCCAGTATCTTACTGGATAGACTACGTTCCTTCTTATCCAGCTCGAAACGAAGCTTATTGGAGGAGATAAAAGCGATCTCCATCCCGGAAAAGAATGCGGAAAATGCGAGGGAAATTAAAATATAAGTCAGCGTCCCCACCTTAATTACTTTTTATTGAATCTATTTGTGACACATCTACCCGGGCACTATCCCCCTGAGCTGTCCGTGTCGTATCGGCCGGAGCATCGCTCACCGGGAAAATACCTTGTGAGTTAAATATCTTATACTGAGTCATATCTTGGTTCGACTCAAAACCTATACCTGTTATGATCTTATCTTCTTGCTCGATACGCATAAACTTATCAGAATAAACCTTCTCTTGCTTCTGGTCCCAGAACAATTGGGAAGTCTCAAAATGCTCCCCTTGCAGACTTTCCACCTCTACATTACCGATCAGCTCCCAAAGCCCTTTTTTATCATAATAATAGGCTGTATCCGCCTTAATACTCGCTTCTGTCTGGAATAAGGTATCGAACTTCTCCACGTAGATCCCCTCGGGGAAATACCAATGGGGTTCCGCCGCCTTCCCATAAATCTGCCACTCTTTCGCTTTCAAGCGATATCTCGTGATACCAGAATCGGAGATCAAGGATGACACATCCGTAGCCTTCATCGTATAAGTCTTGTCCGGGTCAAACTCAACATCAACCACCTCCTTATGCTCCTTACTGCAAGAGGCAGAAAACAAAAGAAGCATAACAACCACCACGAAGGTAGTTGTTATGCCCATATTTTCCGTTTTACAATGAAAACGATTTCCTATCATAATTACCGAATCGTTGTACGCTCTCCGATCCAACCACCGACAGTGAAAGGTTTGCCCTTCTCCAAATCCGGGTGCATGAAGATCTCCTCCGTAGAAGGAAGGTGAGCACGATAAGATGATATCAAAGTATTAGCCTCTTCAGCAACACTCGGATCTACCTGTTTCGCTTTCTCAAATTTATCGATAGCGGCATTATAAGCAGCTCTTGCCAATACTCCATCATTCGGGAAGACAGATTTAGAAGTAGCGGCATACATCTTGCCGATCAATAAATAAGCATTGCCATAGTTAGGATTTACCTCCAAAGCTTTCTGGCAATATTGTCTAGCCTTTGAATAAGCATTTTGCTCAAACAGCAACAATGCGATCATATAATAATCATCAGCTTTTGAAGTCGCGTCCGTTTCTAAATTCGCGGCCTCATCAAAGTATTTAATAGCCGTATCATAATCCTTTATCTTAACGGCTTTCTTTCCTAGCCCAACAGCAGCCTCGGCACTAGGTTCTTGACGATAAGCATAGTCTGATGCCAAAAAGTAAGCCTCGATTTCTTGGCAACCTGTTCTTCTCAACAAGGATATAGTCTCTTTCAAATAAGGTAAGTTGTCCTTATTCTCCTCGATCTTAGCAGCATACAAATTCTGCAAAGTCTCGCAATCGGCAGCACCACTATTCGCAAAGGCATTATCAACACCACTCTTATATGCGGTCAAGGCATTCACTTCTTTTTGATTGTTTGCAGCCTGCGCAGCTTTTAACTGAGCATCCAAGCCACCAGAAACCTTCAAATAATCTTGAATATACTGTTCTTTGAAATTCGGATCGTTAACCATTTTCTTCATAGAAGAGAAACTAAACAAGGAGAGACCTAGAGCCTCCGTATCAGCACCTTTCTCATCAACGATCTCCTTCAACCAAGTATAGGCCTGATTATAGTCGGCATTATCGCCAGTTTGCGCTAAATAATCTTGCACTTTTCGAGCAACGATCCAGTCTTTTCCATACCGGCGATCATTTCCAAAATATTTCACACGCTTGTCGTAAACTCCCATCAAATCATCAATAAGAGCTTTCTTCTTAGCGGGATCTTTCTCTTGGGCGATCTTCCAGCCCATGATTTTCACACCGTACAAATAGATATCTTTTGTAGCGGCAGGACACTCATCGTACACGATCTTCCAGAAATCAAAGGCGTCTTTGAAGTTTCCGGCTTTCGCGTAAGGAACGAACAAGCTGATATTGGTAATACAACGTACGCTATCCTCACCGGAACCGAACTGTGTACCATTATCTACTCCTTTCTGCGCATAAGCGCCTAACGTACCCATAGTACATCCAAGCGCTAGTAATAAAACTTTGATCTTCATATCTCTTTCTATTAAAGTTAGCTATAATATTTATATTCCTTCAAAAAAGTATCATACTCATTAGACCCTTTCGGCCATTCCCGGTTTAATCCACTTTTCGTTTAAAAAACCATAATTCGTTAAATGTATAGTTCACCGTAAACCGGAAATACTGCTCATCAATCATTGTACGTAATTCCGGACGGATCTTCACGTATTCAAATGACAGGTTCACTAATGAACGGTTATCGATCAATGGAAGCCCAAAACCGACACTCGCCCCATATTCATTATAACCATGTCCTTTATAACCATTCTCCTCGGAGCGACTGACTCTTAAGTACGAATTGCTATAATGAAAACCGGCACGGTATCTGATACGCCCCAAATAATTACGATTATCATAACGAGGAATAAACTCGGCACCAGCCGCCACACGTGTACGGTTCTTGAATTGGCCTTTCTCGTTATCAAAATAAGCGTTCGCCCAGTCCTCATATAAGAAGTCCGCGGCTAATGTCAACCGATTCTCTTTCACATAGGAGATACCCGCTCCGTAAGAGTTCGGCATATCAAACCGATAATTCTTAATTGTATCGTTCCTTGTATATCCGGATGTAGCCGAAGAACCGACAAGCTGAGTATCATACACAGTCGTATTCAACTTTTTTCCGGGAGAGTAAACGAAACCTACCGTGACATGCTCCGTCTTACTCAAAGGATGCGTATATTGAATACCAAAATCTAACTTTAAATCACGAATCTCATAACGTTGGTTTCTATACACATCGTCCGCCCCTGTCGAGCTCGGGAAAATCAAGTTGCGGGAATGTGTTATATTTCCAAATAAAAATCCGGCGTTCACACCAATGGAAAGACGCTTCTTCCAAATATCATAGGAGAGCCCTAAATAGGCATCGCTTAAGCCACCTTCGCCACTAAAGCTTTCTCCCCAACTTAAACCACCCTCGGTACGGCTCTCGCCGAAATCATATCCTACATATGAATAAGGTAATAAACCAATACTCATCGCTAAACGCCGGGTGATCGGAAATTGCATGGCGATATACTCCACGTTTCCATTCATCTGTCGTTGCTTGTTCGTACCGTCATAGAACCAAGACACCTGACCGGACGCACCAAAATCAAAAAGGAATGTCAACGAATCCATGCAACTATAAGATGCTGGATTTAATGGATTTATCTGTTTAGAGGACCTTAATCCATAACCGACTCCACCCATCGCCCTTCCGGCACCAAAAGATCGATCCGCCAACTCTCCATATCCAAATCGCGTATAAGGCGAGTTCGTGTTATTTTGAGCCCACAATGGCAATTGTGTAAAGATAAGAAAACTTATTATTACTACCTTATTAATTTTCAACATTATACTCTAAGATTCTGTTTAATCCTGTCAACACTAAATTAATGTCTGCAAAGATGGAGTTTTTTAGCCGTCTTTCAAAATAAAACGAATGACCGCCTGTTAAAAAAACCAAAAGATCCGGATATTTTACTTTCAGCTCGTCAATATATCCGTCCATCTCGTAAACAATCCCATTCACCACACCCGCTTGGATAGCCGTTTCCGTACTTCTCCCGATAAGCGGTATATCATCCTCTTCCGTTACCAAAGGCAGTTTCTTCGTAAAATGGTTCAACGCTCGAAAACGGGTTGTCATCCCCGGAGAGATATTCCCTCCCAGAAAGATACCCGGCGCTTCTATCACCTCATACGTGATAGCGGTACCGGCATCGATAACCAGCAGATTTTTTCCCGGCCGCAAATAATTCGCCCCCACGACAGCGGCCAAACGGTCCTTGCCTAGCGTTTTCGGCGTCCCATATTCCACCTTGATCGGTAAAGCTACATGTTCATCCAGAAAGACAAAACGCTGAAGCTTATTTTTTAGATAAGCGATCAACTCATCGTCCGTATCTATCACCGTCGATAAAATGCCTTGCGTAAAAGCGTACTTCTCAAAAAGAGCAGCGACCACAGATACACCGAATTGCTTGTATACAAAAGAAGCCTCTATATGCCCATTTTTATACACAGCGACCTTTGATGACGTGTTACCTTGTTCTATAATAAGATTCACTTCTCTGATATTTTCCGCAAAGAAAAACAAAAATGATGAAATAACACGCAAAAACATCGTATAACCTCTAAAATTCTTCTTGAACAAAAAGGATCGCATCTCTGTTTGAAGAAAAATCTAAATAAAAAACAAGTTATGAATTACGGGATTAGTGTCTTATTCAGGGCGATTCCATTGCTAATGGCCCTCTTTTGTTTCGGTTATGGATTTTTTGTCTTTAACTATGGAGTGGACTCCAGCAGATTCGTCGCCGGACCTGTCGTATTCTCTCTTGGCTTTATTTGTATAGCCTTGTTCGCTACGGCAGCGACCATTATTCGTCAAATTATCCATACATATAATAATGTAGCCAGATTCGCCTTGCCTATCCTTGGATATCTCTCGGCAACCATCACTTTTCTGGCGGGCTTTATCTTACTCATGTCCTCACCGGCGCCAGCAGACTTTGTCGCAGGCCATGTCATTTGCGGGGTGGGCCTTATAACCGCATGCGTAGCAACAACGGCTACCGCCTCTACCCGATTCACCTTAATACAAATGAACGCCAAAAGCGACGATCCCAGAATACCAGACAAAGCGTTCAACTTTTGGCAGGGGGTATTCTTGATCCTTGTAGCATCATTTATATCCATAGTCGCATGGATTTGGGCTTACCGGTTGCTAGCGCATAGCGACGAGCATTCCCAATACTTTGTCGCCGGGCATGTGATGGCCGGACTAGCATGTATTTGCAGCAGCTTAATCGCTTTAGTCGCCACGATCGCCCGACAAATAAGAAACACATATTCCCGATTGGAAAAAAGGCTATGGCACCGTTTTGTCATCCTGATGGGATCTATCAGTCTGATATGGGGCCTCTTCGTATTAGGAGATAGCGACCCGGCTAATGCCTCAACCGGATATATCATGATCGGCCTTGGATTAGTTTGCTATAGTATCTCCAGCAAGGTGATCTTGCTGTCTAAAATATGGAGGGAAGAATTCAAGCTTGCCAACCGGATTCCATTAATTCCCATATTCACGGCTTTATTCTGCCTTTTCCTCTCCGCTTTCCTTTTCGAGATGGCGGCCGAGCATAGTTATTATGCCATTCCCGCACGGGTATTGGCCGGACTGGGAGCGATCTGCTTTACGTTGTTCTCCATCGTCAGCATATTGGAAAGCGGAACCTCTTCCAAGTAAACTGTTTTTTCATCGTGATGAAAATACTTTTTCTTCACGGTGAAAATACTTTTTCTTCATGATGAAAATATTTTTTCCTCACAATGAAAAAATCAACATTCTTTGATAAACCATCGGCCACAACACATAAAACATTCTTTAACACTACCAAAAGCATAAGGTTTTCAATTCTTTATAAACAATTATCATCCCAAGAGTAAGAAAACGCTTGCAAAGTAAAAAATAATATCTACTTTTGCACCCGGGTAAGTCCTACACGGCATGCTCCCTCGGAATCCCCCAGGGCTTGACCGCAGCAAGGGTACTTGGTCGTAGCGGCGCGATGTAGTAAGCTTACCCACCTGCCTCTTTAGCTCAGTTGGCCAGAGCACGTGATTTGTAATCTCGGGGTCGTTGGTTCGAATCCGACAAGAGGCTCAGATAAGACACATCTTAAAGAAGGAAGCTTATAAGTAGGCTTCCTTTTTCGCATTTTAGGCATAATATAGTTGCGCATTTGCATTAATATATTAATTTTGCTGATAAGAATTCAAAACTGCAGCATCATGGAAGAGAATAAGAATTTACTTTTAAAAGGCGCTATGACTTATGGTTTGGCCATGGGTATATATTGGGTAGTGAAATACATCTTTTTCATCTTCAGCGTTTCCGTCCCCTCCTTAAGTCTTGTCTATTGGCTATTGACGCTCGCCGTCCCTTTCATCGCCTACTACATGACGAAAAGATATCGGCACGACATCGGTGGAAGGATCAGTTTCTTTCATGCATGGAGATTCGGCACGATGTTGTATTTTTTCGCCGCATTGATCGTCTCGCTTGAATACTTTGTCTTTTATCAGTTCATCGCCCCGCCTGATTTCGTGGCAAATGCGATCGGGCAATTAACGACTGTACTAAAGGATAGCCAAGTCAGCTCGGAGATGATCGACTCGCTCAGCAAGATTCGTATCTCGCCAATCCACATGGCCATACAAGGAATATTTAATAACGTATTTTACGGCATCATACTTTCTATACCGGTAGCGGCTCTCTTGTGCAGGAACAATTCGACAGGTTCCATCACTGAAAACCGCTAAAAAGTTAATTACAGACAAATAATGGACATATCAGTTGTTATCCCGTTGTATAACGAAGCCGAGTCTTTACCCGAGTTATTCTCGTGGATAGAGCGGGTGATGAAAGAACATAATTATACCTATGAAGTCATTTTCGTGAATGACGGCAGTACGGATAATTCTTGGGAAGTGATCGAGGAGTTGAAGCAACGTTCTCCACACGTCCGGGGAATCAAGTTCCGTCGCAACTACGGTAAGTCGCCGGGATTGCATTGCGGATTCCAACGGGCTAAAGGTGACGTGGTCATTACCATGGACGCCGATCTGCAGGACAGCCCGGATGAGATACCCGAACTTTACCGGATGATCACCGAAGACGGGTACGATCTGGTATCCGGCTGGAAAAAGAAAAGATATGACCCGTTGTCTAAGACGATCCCCACGAAATTATTCAACGCGACAGCTCGTAAATTCTCGGGAATAAAGAACTTACACGATTTCAATTGCGGATTGAAAGCGTATAAGAATGTTGTCATTAAAAATATAGAGGTGTATAACGATATGCACCGTTACATACCTTATTTAGCTAAGATTGCCGGATTTCACAAGATTGGCGAGAAAGTAGTGAAACATCAAGCCCGCAAGTACGGAACTACTAAATTCGGGTTGGATCGCTTCGTGAACGGTTATCTTGATTTGATCACGCTTTGGTTTACTTCCAAATTCGGAAAGAAACCGATGCACTTCTTCGGTTTATGGGGAAGCGCTATGTTCTTCATTGGTTTTATCGCTCTAGTAATCGTACTCAGCATGAAATTGATCTCGATGTACTCTGGAGATCTAAGACCTTTGGTTACAAGTTCCCCTTATTTCTATATTTCATTGACAGCGATGATTCTGGGAACCCAGATGTTCCTAGCGGGCTTTATCGGGGAGTTGATTTCCCGCAATTCTCCGAATCGCAATAACTATAAAATAGAGGATGAGATATGAGTTTCCTAGAATTAGCGAGAAAACGTTGTTCTATCCGAAAGTATGCCCCCAAAAACGTAGAGCAAGAAAAGATTGATTATATCCTAGAAGCAGCTCGTTTGGCCCCTTCGGCGGTAAATTATCAACCTTGGTATTTTGTATGGGTTCAAAGTGCGGAAGGAAAAGCTAAATTACAAGAATGCTATCCCCGGGAATGGTTCAAGCAAGCGCCTTATTACTTGATCGTTTGCGGAGATCATCAGCAATCTTGGAAACGGGGCGATCATAAGGATCATATGGATATCGATGCGGCTATCGCCACGGAACATATTTGTTTAGCCGCAGCCGAACAAGGATTGGGAACTTGCTGGGTTTGCAATTTCGACACGGAGCTTTGCCGGAAACATTTTAAAATCCCGGAAACGATCGAGCCTGTTGTATTGATACCGTTCGGCTATCCTTCCGACCCGGCATTATTCGATGAGACTCCAAAGAAACGTAAGCCCATAGAAGAAATTATTAAACGGGAATCATTCTAGTATGTTATACATTGAAGTTCTGCTACTAGCGATCGGCTTATCCATGGATAGCCTAGCAGTATCAGTTACCGGCGGCGCAGTTCTTAAGAGTAACTGCACCGCCGGTAATATTATTAAGATAGCGAGTGTGCTCGGTATATTCCAAGCCGGAATGACCGTGATCGGTTATACGATGGGATTAGGATTCGAAAAATACATTTGCGCCTTCGACCATTGGATCGCATTTACCCTCTTGCTTTACTTAGGTGGAAAAATGATATACGATAGCACGAAAGAAGAGGAGGAAGACGGGAAATTCGATCCTCTATGTAACCGGACATTATGCGGATTGGGAATAGCGACAAGTATCGATGCCCTCGCCGTAGGAATCTCTCTGGCGATCTTAAAATCACCACTCTTGCTGCAAGCCTCGACTATCGGTGTTGTCACCTTCGCTATCTCTGCCTTCGGTGTCTATTTCGGTAACCGATTCGGCAAGAGAATCGACTTGAAGCTGGACCTCATCGGAGGTTTAATCTTAATCGGTATCGGTACAAAAATTTTAATAGAGCATTTATTCTTTAGCTAGGGATACCTTATTGAATAAATAACCTTATACATTAATTAATAGACATGAAAAGCCAGCAATTACGAAAACTAGCGCCGGAGCTGGATTCACTCCGGCTAGGCAGCGGTTGGAAAATCGACGAATTGAGTAAACCGCAAATCATTGTAGAAAGCAGTTACGGACATAGCCATCCGGGAAGCGCCCATCTGGATAAATTGGTGGACGAGGGCGGAATCGGTATAAAGGAAAAGGGGGGACGTGCCGCAAACTACTTCGTCACCGATATTTGTGATGGAGAGGCGCAGGGACACGATGGTATGAACTACTCATTAGTCTCCCGTGATATCATGGCCGCCATGATGGAAATTCATGTAAAAGCGACTCCTTTCGACGCTGGTGTCTTTATAGCCAGTTGCGACAAATCCGTCCCTGCGCATTTGATGGCGATAGCCCGGCTAGATATGCCTGCTATATTCATGCCCGGTGGTATAATGAAAGCCGGTCCCAACCTACTCACGTTAGAACAAATCGGTACCTATAGCGCCCAATACGAGCGAAAAGAAATAACGGAAGAACAATTCATGGTTTATAAGCGTGACGCATGTCCGGATTGTGGAGCTTGCTCTTTCATGGGTACCGCCTCTACGATGCAAGTAATGGCAGAAGCGCTTGGCATCGCTTTACCGGGCTCCGCCTTGATCCCCGCCCATTTACCCGAGTTAAAAGAAACCGCCCGTAAAGCCGGAGAACATGCACTCGGACTGGCGAAAGAAGAGTTAAAACCCTCCGATATCATGACGATACAAGCGTTTGAAAATGCGATCATGGTACATGCCGCCATAGCGGGTTCCAGCAACAGCCTGCTTCATCTTCCAGCTATCGCCCATGAACTGGGAATCCAGTTATCACCGGATTTGTTCGACAAGATACATCGTAAGATCCCCTACCTTTTAAATATACGTCCCAGCGGTTTTTGGCCCGGCGAATATTTCTGGTATGCGGGAGGCGTACCGGCGATCATGGAAGAAATTAAAGAATTCCTCCATCTCGACGTCATGACTGTTACCGGCAAAACATTGGAAGAAAACTTAAAAGATTTACAACTCAACGGCTTCTATGAGAATTGCCATAAATATCTTCCTGCCCTAGGAGTAAAGGTTGGCGATATTATCAAACCTCTTCATACACCGATCAAGGCACAAGGAGCCATCGCTATATTGAAAGGAAATTTAGCGCCCGAAGGGGCAGTCGTAAAACATTCGGCGATTTCACCCCGCTTGATGCAAGTCACCCTGAAAGCGAGGGTATTCGATTGTGAGGAGAACGCTATTGAGGCGGTATTACAAAAGAAAATCCATCCGGGAGAAGCGGTATTTATCCGTTATGAAGGACCGAAAGGAAGTGGAATGCCAGAAATGTTTTATACGACAGAAGCGATCGCCTCCGATCCTGAGTTGGTAGAGACCATCGCATTGATCACCGACGGTCGTTTCTCCGGAGCGACCCGAGGCCCGGCGATCGGACATGTATCCCCGGAGGCTTCCGAGGGGGGACCAATCGCCTTGGTCGAAAACGATGACTTGATCCGTATCGATATTCCAGCGAGAACATTGGATATAATCGGTACCGACAGTATTGAGAGAAGCGTGGAAGAGATAGAAAAGATCCTATCCGAAAGGCGTGCACATTGGATAAAACCAGAGTCACAATATAAAAAAGGAATCCTTGATATTTATACACACAATAGCGTCTCCCCCATGAAAGGGGCATATATGGAATTTTTTATGTAAGTTCGCGACATAAAATTTCATAATGATGCGCAAGAATATTTCCATATTAGTCAGCCTGTTGATCTTATCGCATACGGCTTGCTCGGACAAGGGCCAATATTTCGAAGAGAGTGGTTCTGTTTTTCATACAAGTTACCACATCAAATACAAGGCCAAGCAAATCCTAACCGATAAGATCGACAGCGAGCTGCAACGTTTTAACCTCTCCTTAAATCCTTTCAACCCCAACTCCACGATCGCGAAAGTCAATAATAACGAGGATGTGGAGGTAGACGAATGGTTTACCGAAGTATTCAATAAGGCGGAAGAAATCTCCCAAAAATCAGGAGGAGCTTTTGATATTACTTGTGCTCCATTAATTAATCTATGGGGATTCGGATTCAGTAAGATGGATAGCGTAACCCCGCAGATGATCGATAGCATAAAGGCTTTCGTCGGTTATCAAAAAGTGAGATTGGAAGGAAAGAAAATCATCAAAGAAGATCCCCGGATTCTATTGAATTGTTCGTCCATCGCAAAAGGTTATGCTTGCGATGTCATCGCCCGCCTGCTGGAAAAGGAAGGCGTAAAGAACTACATGGTAGAAATAGGTGGTGAGGTCACCATGAAAGGCGTAAATCAACAAGGAGACTGTTGGCGAGTCGGCATCAACAAGCCGGAAATAGGGACAAGCGGCGTAACAAATGATGTTGAAGAGATCGTACAATTATGCCAAAAAGGAGGTGTGGCTACTTCTGGTGACTACCGAAACTTCTACATCAAGGATGGTAAGAAATATGCCCATACGATCAATCCGGCGACCGGTTATCCCGCTGGACAAAATATTCTTAGCGCGACAATCGTGGCGGAAGATTGTATGACAGCAGACGCTTACGCTACGACTTTCATGGTTTTGGGAGTCGAGAAAGCGAAGCTACTGGCACAATCCATCCCCCAAATAGAGTATTTCATTATTTATGCGGACAACAACGGACAACAGAAAGTCACCTACTCAAAAGGTATGTTGGAATACCTTCCTAACAGAAAAACATTGGCTATCCTCGAAAATCCTTAAGTTCCTACATGAAGCGTTATCTAAATCAACTTGAATGCAAAATACTGAGAGCCGGAGATTCCCTGTTTAATACCACAACCACGGATAACCTATTAATCTTCGTATTTTCGGGAAAACTTATTATTTACAGCCAAGAAGGGACACATATAGCGGAAGTGGCAAAAGATCATTTCATGCTACTTGCGCAAAACACCAATCATAAGGTTATAGCCTCAGCCCCTACCCGCCTTATCTTAATACATGCGGGCAGTCTATCCGACATGATCATAAATGACCCGGAATGGAATGTGGAGAAACCGGTCGTCTTACCGATTCCCCCAGCCTTAGCGCACACATTAAATCAGATAGAATATTATATGAAGGATAAATACTTTACCTTGAATTGAGATTAAAAATGTTTCAATTCCTGATAAAGCTTTTGCACAGGTAATCCCATCACGTTATAAAAGCTACCATTGATAGCCTCTACCCCGATATAACCGATCCACTCCTGAATGCCATACCCTCCCGCTTTATCATAAGGTTTATATTTATCCAAATAATAATTAATCTCTTCATCACCCAATTTTGCGAAACAAACCGCAGATTCGACGGAAAAGCCTACATTTTTGTCCTTCGTCATGATACAAACGCCAGTTATTACCTGATGTACATGATCCGACAAAGCATGAAGCATAGCATAAGCTTCCTCCCGGTTCGCAGGCTTCCCCATAACCCCGTCAAACGTCCAGACGATCGTGTCCGCCGTGATCAGCAATTCATCATCTGCCATAGTCGATTTATAGGCCTCCGCTTTCGAACGGGCAATATATAAAGGGATCTCCATGGAGTCAATAGAATCCGGGTAAGACTCGTCAATATCCGGAATTACCCTCACCTCGAAGTCGATATCCAGACCAGATAACAAATTCCGTCGTCTCGGAGAATTAGAGGCTAAGACGATCTTGTACTTTTTTAAATTCTCTAACATAACCTATTCGATTAAGCGTTACACATTCACCAAAATTTTACCACCCAAAAGCCTCCTCGCCGAACCAGTGTCCTTGAGCCCGCATCGTTTGCTCGATCACGTCCCTAGCTACGCCTTCGCCACCTCGCCGGGAGGATATATATTTCGCTATCTCCTTGATCTCCGGAGCCGCATCCGCAGGTGCCACCGGCAATCCGACTCGCGTCATTACCTCATAATCAGGAATATCATCACCCGCATACATGATGTGCTCAGGAGACAAGCCCGTTTTTTCCATGAAATCCTTAAAGTCATGCACCTTTACAGCGCTACGCATATAAATATGTTGTATTCCTAAACGAGAAAAGCGAATCTGTACGGCTTCCGTATATCCGCCCGTAATTATAGCGACCTCATAACCTTTCTTCACGGCCAATTGCAAGGCATAGCCATCCTTGATATTGACAGTACGCATCGGATCGCCATTCGGGTGAAGCGGAATCACATCGCAGGATAGCACCCCGTCTACATCAAAGACAAAAGCCTTTATTTTTCTCAAATCATAGTTTATACTACTCATGTCGAGCCTCCTTATGTATACTTCGGCTAATCAGCTCATATAGATTTCGCATACCCGGATCTTTAAGCATAGCCATATGTTTGTTTATCACATTTTCGTCATATCGTATAGCTGGTCCCGTTTGGGCTTGCGCCGGCGACATTACATGTACCTTAGCGGCTGTCTCGTCTATCAAAGGTAGCAAGACCTCTCCCGGTATTTGCTGTTCTTCCAAGATCTTTTCAGCTAGCGCATACATATGATTCGTAAAATTACAAGCGAAAACCGCCGCTAAATGTAAGTTCTTTCGCTTCTCGGAGGAGAGGAAACGGACATCACTGGAGAGCGCCCTAGCCACCTCTCCCAGCACCGTCTCATCTTCAGACGAGTTCGCCTCTAAAAAGAACGGTATTTTCTTGAAATCCACCTCCCTACTCTTACTAAACGTTTGTAACGGATAAACCACCCCATATCTAGCCGTAAGACCTTCAAATACAGAGATTGGCATACTCCCTGCCGTATGCACCCACAAACCGTTATTCGGTTTTACACGGGCGATAACATCTTGGAGCACGGCATCTTTCAAAGAGAAAACATACAAGTCGGCATCTTCCACAATCTCTTCCGGGATCACGGTCCACCCACATCCCAATTCATCAGCTAAAATCTTAGCATGCTCACTTGTGTGACTATATACTTGCCCGATACTCATTCCGGACTTACGCATTTCCAACGAAAGCCGGGTAGCTAAGTTTCCGGCACCAACAAATACGACTCTCATTCTCCCGTCTCTTTATTTTCTTCCGGAAGAGAGAACTTTCCTATATGTATCTTCTCCCATTGTAAATGGGATTCATCAAAAGGCTTACGAACCTGATCCTTATAACCGATACCAATGATAGACAAGACATCCAATTGATAAGGGATATCCAGCAACGAACGAACATAATTATTCGAATCCACCTCGTCCTCTGTTACCCGGTTCCGGATCTGACACCAGCAACTGCCCAGTCCCAAATCCTCCGCTTGCAATTGCATATAAATAGAAGCGACCGAAGCGTCCTCGATCCAAACATCGCTTTCCATCACATTCGCCAAGACAACCACGGCCAAGGCACAACCCTCCAGAAAAGCGGAACCATTTTTCTTACACCCGGCAAGTTTCTTCAACATTTCCTTATCTTCCACGACCACGAACTGCCAAGGATTACTACGTTTTGAGGCCGGAGCCATCAACGCCGCCTTCAAGATCAGTTCTACCTGCTCGGGTGAAAGTAGTTGTTCGGTAAACTTACGTGTACTTCTTCTATTTTGTATAAGTGTTGCAAAACTCTCCATTTTTTTCGTTCTTTGTACTCTTTTAATATTAAGATTCGCAAATATAAATATAATTTTTTGCACCCATATATACGTATCGTTCTTTTTTCTCGTTAGTATTTTTATAATTGAACAATAGATTATGAAGATTCGTGCGATAGCTGCGCTGCTATTTATACTTATTTCCGTGAGTGCCTTTGGCGAGGGCCGCATAAAAATCACTGGTTATGTCCGTGACGCCGACGGTAACCCTCTGGAATTAGTGAATGTCCGGGTTAAGAACACGTTGATCGGCTCCATGACCAACGAGAAGGGATATTATTCCTTTTCCATATCGCCGGGGGATTCTATCTCCGTTATTTACTCTTGTCTGGGATATAATAAGGCTGAGCGTATCATTCCCTCGGCACAAGCGGATATGCGCCTGAACGTACAGATGAACAATACCTCATTTGATTTAGGGGAAGTATCCGTTACTGCCATCCGCAAGCAGACCACGACCATGGAGTCCCTAAATGCGGACAAAATTAAGTTATTGCCCGATCCCTCCGGAGGTAGTATAGAGAGCTTGGTCGTTACGTTTGCCGGAGTATCGTCCAATAACGAGTTAAGTTCCCAGTATTCCGTACGTGGAGGTAGTTATGATGAAAATATCGTTTATGTGAATGGGATCGAGGTATTCCGTCCGCTTCTGATTCGCTCGGGACAACAAGAGGGCCTTAGTTTTATCAATCCGGACCTGACGGAGGCGGTCAATTTCGCCGCCGGTGGCTTCGAGGCTCGTTACGGAGACAAGATGAGTTCCGTGCTGGATATTACCTATAAAAAGCCTAAGATATTCGAAGGCTCGGCTTCCGCGAGCTTGTTGGGAGCGAATGCTTATGTAGGCAGTTCTATCGGTAAATTTACCCAAGTAACGGGTTTCCGCTTTAAAAGCGGTCGGTCTATTTTGGGTACCATGGATACAGACGCTGAATACGACCCTAAATTTATCGATCTGCAAACTTACATCACGTACCAATTGGCCCCTAAATGGGAAATCAATTTCTTAGGAAACCTCGCTAACAATAATTATAAATTCACCCCTTATAGCCGGGAAACCTCTTTCGGTACAGCCGAGCATCCCAAGAACTTCAAAGTCTATTTCGACGGAAGGGAAAGAGACCGTTTCCAAACCTTATTCGGTGCGCTTACATTGAAACACAACCCCAATGAGAACACAGAGTTGGGACTTCAAGCCTCCGCTTTCAAAAGCAAGGAAGAAGAGGGATACGATATCGCCGGAGAATATTGGCTGAGCGAGAACGGAGCGGAAAATCCGGATGACGACGCGTCAGCCGCCATGTCCGTAGGCCGTTATCACGAGCACGCACGAAACCGTTTGAACTCCACCGTCATGAATGTCGGGCACTATGGGATGGCCCGCCTTTTAAACAATACGTTGAAATGGGGAGCCACGGTACAAATGGAGAAAATCAATGATAAGATCAGTGAATGGGAAAAAAGGGATTCCTCAGGTTATTCTTTGCCCCAAACCGGTAATAACGTAAGTGTATATTCGAACCTCTTTTCTGATAATCAGATAGAAAGCACACGCTTTTCCGCTTATGCGCAAGACGCATTCAAATTCAGGACCAAGCAAGGTCTGTTCACGTTAGTCGCAGGGGTTAGAGGTAGTTATTGGACTTATAATAAGGAGTTCCTTTTCAGTCCCCGTGCCTCATTGGGCTTTATCCCGAACTTCGACCAAGACTTGACGCTCCGTTTCGCCACCGGACTGTATTATCAATCGCCCTTCTACAAGGAATTACGTAGAGTAGACAAAGATAAGAACGGCAATAATATCACGGTATTGAACAAAGATCTAAAGTCACAACGCTCCATCCATTTCATATTGGGAGGAGATTATACGTTCCGTGCCGTAGACCGGAATTTCAAGGTGACCGCCGAGATGTACTATAAAAAGCTGGACAATCTGAATCCCTACACCGTAGATAACGTCAAGATCCGCTATTACGGTGAGAACTGCGCCAAAGGTTACGCCATGGGACTCGATGTCAAATTCTTCGGAGAATTCGTACCGGGTACCGACTCATGGATCAGCTTCTCCTTGATGAAAGCCCAGCAAACCATCCGGGAAACAACGACCGTTCCTATGGCCAATAGCCAAGGCTACAACATCTCACTCTTCTTCCAAGATTATTTCCCGGGCTATAAACGAGTCAAGCTAAATCTGAAAGGAGTTCTATCCGGAGGACTTCCCCAGACAATCCCGGGCAAAGGATACGAAGCCGGCTATTTCCGTACGCCCGCCTACAAACGTGTAGATATCGGCCTCTCCTATCAATTGGCAGGAGGCACGGACGCTATCATGGACAGGGGCTTCTTCCGCCATTTGAAAAACATTTGGCTAGGTCTGGATGTATTTAACATATTAGACATCAAAAACGTTAGTTCCTACTATTGGATAACAGATGTATATAATGTCCAATACGCAGTTCCAAACTATCTGACCGGACGTCAATTGAACGTTCGTCTGATTGTCGATTTTTAATAAAATGTATCTTTAAACACATTTACTGGGAGATAAAAACAAAAAATTATTTCCTCATTCATAAAAAGTAGTGTACATTTGCACACAATAGAAACAAACATTTACTAAATCTTTAAATTATTATTGACATGGAACTTACACATATCGAACATTTAGGTATCGCAGTGAAGAGTATCGAGGCTTGTTTACCCTATTATGAAGGCGTTCTTGGATTAAAATGCTACAATATCGAAGTAGTAGCAGACCAAAAAGTAAAAACCGCATTTTTCAAGGTAGGACAGACTAAGATTGAATTACTAGAGCCGACCAGCGAAGATAGCACGATCGCAAAATTTATCGAGAAAAAAGGTGAAGGTATCCACCATATCGCATTCGCGGTACCTGATGTACAGGCAGCTTTGAACGAGGCTGAGGAAAAAGGCGTTAAATTAATCGATAAAGCTCCCCGTGGTGGCGCGGAAGGCTTGAACATCGCTTTCCTTCACCCGAAATCAACTTGCAGCGTATTGACAGAGCTTTGCATGCCGGGCAACAAATAATTAATCCGTTCATTTCTAACAACAAATCAAAATACAATGAGTAACCAGCTTGAAAAAGTAAAAGAGCTCATCGCACTTCGTGAGCAAGCTCGCTTGGGTGGAGGAGAGAAAAGAATCGAATCACAGCACAAAAAAGGCAAATATACCGCTCGTGAGCGTATCGCCATGTTGCTTGACGAAGGTAGTTTCGAGGAATTCGACATGTTTGTTCAACACCGTTGTACAAACTTCGGTATCGAGAAAACTAAATATTTAGGCGATGGTATCGTAACAGGTTATGGTACGATCGACGGACGTTTGGTATATATCTTCGCTCAAGATTTCACCGTATTCGGTGGAGCCTTGTCTGAGGCTTTGGCTATGAAGATCTGTAAAGTAATGGATCAAGCCATGAAGATGGGCGCTCCCGTTATCGGTTTGAACGACTCTGGTGGAGCTCGTATCCAAGAAGGTGTAAACGCCTTGGCAGGATACGCAGAGATTTTCCAACGTAACATCTTGGCTTCCGGTGTTGTTCCTCAGATTTCCGGTATCTTCGGCCCTTGCGCCGGTGGAGCCGTTTATTCTCCGGCTTTGACAGACTTCAACATCATGACACGTGGTACCAGCTATATGTTCTTGACTGGTCCGAAAGTCGTAAAAACCGTAACAGGTGAGGATGTAACCCAAGAGCAGTTGGGTGGAGCCAGCGTACACACTACCAAATCGGGTGTAGCCCATTTCGCTGTCGATACAGAAGAAGATGGTTTGCAATTGATTCGTAAATTGCTCAGTTTCTTACCTCAGAACAACTTAGAGGAAACGCCGTTAGTTGAGTGCAAAGACCCGATCGATCGTCTGGATGATGTATTGAACGATATCATTCCCGATAACGCCAACCAATCTTACGATATGTATGAGGTTATCGGTACGATCGTCGATAACAACGAGTTCCTAGAGGTCCATGCGGACTACGCTAAGAATATCATCGTAGGTTTCGCTCGTTTCAACGGACAATCCGTCGGTATCGTAGCTAACCAGCCGAAGGTTATGGCAGGATGCTTGGATAGCAACGCATCTCGTAAAGCAGGTCGCTTCGTTCGTTTCTGCGACGCTTTCAATATTCCTTTGGTAACATTGGTTGACGTTCCGGGATTCCTTCCGGGTACAGGTCAGGAATACAACGGTGTAATCCTTCACGGCGCTAAATTGCTTTACGCTTATGGTGAGGCTACCGTTCCTAAGATTACCGTTACATTGCGTAAGTCTTACGGTGGAGCTTATTGCGTGATGAGTTCTAAACATTTACGTGGTGATATGAATTACGCATGGCCGACAGCCGAGATCGCCGTTATGGGCCCGAGCGGTGCCGTAGAGGTTATCTTCGCCAAGGAAGTAGCAGCCGCTGAAGATCCGAAAGCATGCGCAGCAGAGAAAGAAGCTGAATATAAGAAAGCATTCGCTAATCCTTATAACGCAGCTCAATACGGTTATATCGACGATGTTATCGAACCGCGTAACACTCGTTTCCGTATAATTCGTGCTTTGCAGCAATTGCAGACTAAGAAGCTAAGCAATCCTGCTAAGAAACATGATAACCTGCCTCTATAATCCGTAAAACAGGAGATGAATATGATAAATAAGAAAATAGGGGTATTGCTACTGTTCGCTTTGCTCATTTCATTCGGGGCAAAGGCACAGCGCGCAACCTCCATGCGTATTAATGAAGTATTGGTTATCAACGAGGATAACTTCGTTGATGACTATGGCAAACGTCATGGCTGGATTGAGTTGTTCAACACTTCGGCCGGAACGGTAAATATCGCGGGATGTTATTTGACAGACGACAAAAACAATCCGATGAAATATCCGATCCCGAAGGGAGACGTATTGACTCAGATCCAACCCCGCCAGCACACACTATTTTGGGCTGACGGACAGCCGGGCAGAGGTACATTCCACGTTAACTTCGTATTAGATCCCTCTAAGGAGAATTATATAGCTCTGTATGATGCAGATGGTAAAACATTGATCGACGAAGTTACGATCCCTGCCGGACAAATGGCTGATATCAGTTACGGTAGAGTGATCGATGGTAAAGATGAATGGGCACAGCTGAAGAAAGTTACTCCCAGTACGAATAACCTAACATTGGATTCTAATGAGAAAATCGATAATTTCAAACAGAATGACTCTTTAGGTATCGGTATGACCATTACCGCTATGGCTGTAGTGTTCTTGGGATTATTTTTGTTATACATCATCTTTAAGCAGATCGGTAGATTGTCTATATCCGCGAGCAAACGTAACGCTCAAAAAGCTGCGGGAACAACAAGTGTATCGGTTGACGCCGGACAAGAGTCTGGTGAGATCTTTGCCGCTATCGCTACCGCTTTGTACGAGATGAGTGATGACAATCATGACATCGAGCACACGGTTCTTACGATCCACAAGGTACAAAGGACTTATTCTCCTTGGAGTTCAAAACTCTACGGTTTGCGTCAAACCCCACATAAGTAATTATCTAAAAACGAACAAAGAATGAAAAGTTTTAAATATACCATTAACGGTAACGTATATAAAGTACACATCAATTCTGTAGTGGATGACATCGCAGATGTTGAAGTAAATGGTACACCTTATCAAGTAAAATTAGAGAAACCGGCGAAGAAACAAATGGTTACATTGAAACGTCCGGCTCAAGCACCGACAACAGCAAGTGGCGACCCTGTAGTTACTCGTCCGGCAGCCTCTACTACACAAGGTGCTGTTAAGACTCCGCTGCCAGGTGTTATCTTGCAGGTTAAGTGCAACGTAGGTGATACCGTGAAGAGAGGTCAAACATTGATTATCCTTGAGGCTATGAAGATGGAGAACAACATCAACGCAGACCGTGACGGTAAGATTATAGAAATTAAAGTACACAAGGGAGACTCTGTGCTAGAAGGTGCTGATCTCGTAGTAATCGGATAAGACTATGCAAGAGAGCTTTTTAACATTCTTAGGTGAGAACTTACAACTGTTCCTTACCTATACAGGTGTATACAACGCTACTCCGGGACATCTCATCATGATTCTGGTAGGTCTGTTGTTTATATTCCTGGCGATTAAATATGAGTTTGAACCGATGCTTTTGATCCCTATCGGATTTGGTATCTTGATCGGTAATATCCCTTTCAAGGACGCAGGTCTTCAGGTAGGTATTTATGAGCAAGGGTCTGTACTGAACATCCTCTATCAGGGTGTGACTTCTGGATGGTATCCGCCATTGATCTTCCTCGGTATCGGGGCCATGACCGACTTCTCCGCATTGATCTCCAATCCTAAGTTGATGTTGATCGGTGCAGCGGCTCAGTTCGGTATCTTTGGTGCTTATACGATTGCTCTTCAAATGGGATTTGAGCCGAACCAAGCAGGTGCTATCGGTATTATCGGTGGTGCTGACGGTCCGACGGCTATCTTCCTTTCTTCTAAGTTAGCGCCAAACTTAATGGGTGCGATCGCGGTATCCGCTTACTCATACATGGCGTTGGTTCCTATTATCCAACCGCCGTTCATGAGATTGCTTACGACTAAGAAAGAGCGTTTGATCCGTATGAAACCGCCGAGAGCCGTTTCTTCCACGGAAAAAATTATCTTCCCGATCGTTGGTTTGTTGCTTACTTGCTTCTTGGTTCCGTCCGGTTTACCATTGTTAGGTATGCTATTCTTCGGAAACTTATTGAAAGAAAGTGGCGTGACTCGTCGTTTGGCAGAGACTGCTCGTGGTCCGCTGATCGATACAATCACGATCTTATTGGGTATCACGGTAGGTGCTTCTACCCAAGCTACTCAATTCTTAACATTGAACTCTATCAAGATCTTCGGTTTAGGAGCATTGTCTTTCGTGATCGCGACTTGTGCCGGTGTATTGTTCGTTAAATTGTTCAATTTAATATTGAAAGACGGTAACAAGATTAACCCGCTTATCGGTAACGCTGGTGTATCTGCTGTTCCAGACTCAGCTCGTATCTCTCAAGTCGTAGGTTTGGAATATGACCCGACCAACTACTTGTTGATGCATGCTATGGGTCCGAACGTAGCAGGTGTAATCGGTTCCGCTGTAGCTGCCGGTATCTTGCTAGGATTCCTTGGTTAATAAAACAACTATCTATATTAAAAAAGGCGAGGTCCGAAA
Organism: Parabacteroides sp. B2-S-102; assembly: GCF_023656665.1. Lineage (NCBI taxonomy): Bacteria > Pseudomonadati > Bacteroidota > Bacteroidia > Bacteroidales > Tannerellaceae > Parabacteroides > Parabacteroides sp. B2-S-102. Next base: position 92,319 of record NZ_JAMOKM010000015.1, read on the forward strand.
GGATCCCGCCTTTTTATGTTATTGTTCTCAGTTAGTTTGCTCTATAGAAACCGGAGTAATCTCCGTACTCGTATCCTCCACCAACGTTGTCCCGAGGAACAACCAGATCATCAAAAGGATTATAGCGACAACCACACCAAATACCAATAGCGTATTCACACTTTTCTTTCTCATGTCTTTAACTGATTTATTCATTTTAGAATAAACAGCCGGAACATGAATTTGGTTGTGTACCCTTACTCTTATTTGTTTTTCCCTAACGCCTCGTTCAGCACTTTGTTCTTAGCGATCGTTGCTTGGAATTCTTTCAAATAGAAAGGCTCAAAATAAGCCACATTCTCAAAACGGCCATCATCATATGCTTTCTGCGACAAGGATGCCATATTTACAGCCAATGGATAGATACCAGCAATAAAACAGGCGTTCGGAGAAGTGATTACCGTCTCACATTTAGCGGCACCGTCTCCAAAGAAACAAACCTTACCGTTCTCTAAAAAAGAAGCATACGAATCAGCATCTACGATATCAGCAGTCGTGGCACGTATCGTGTTGAGATGGGAATCATAAATCGAAGAGTAGACTTCCATACGGCGGGCATCCAACATAGCGCAATACAAGCAATCGGCCTCCTCCTTATTTTTCCGGATAGCGGCAGACGCTAAAATATCCAGCGTATGAATACCGATCAAAGGAATACCATACCCAAAGCATAATCCTTTAGCCACAGACACCCCGATGCGTAATCCCGTATAAGATCCGGGTCCGCTACTTACCGCCACGGCATCCAGTTTCATCCCTTTCGACTTCGCGGCCTCTAATGCCTCTTCCATATAAACGCCCAATAACGCCGCATGAGACGGCCCCTCAAAGGAAGCCTTCTCAAAGACCACCTCCTCCCCTTCCGACAGGGCTACTGAACATACGGAAGTGGATGTCTCGATATTTAAGATCAATGACATAATAATTAACTATTAACAATTGATAATTGAACGAACAAACAATCTCAATCCTTCAATCTGATTAGGTTGCGAAGGTATACAAAAATTCATTATACTATCAAGGCAGCCCTATGAGAAACATCTATTTATGAGAAAATAAACATCAAATCTAAAAGGAAACCACTATCTTTGCGCAAACTTTTGAGAAAAATGATACAATCAATGACTGGGTTCGGTAAGGTTACTGCCGAGCTCCCTTCAAAAAAAGTAACCGTAGAGATAAAGGCTTTAAACAGTAAGCAATTGGATTTGTCCACCCGTATCCCTTCCATATACAAGGATAAGGAAATGGAGCTTCGGAGCCTGTTACTTCAATCTTTGGAGCGGGGAAAAGTTGAGTTCAATATCTTTATAGAATATATAGGCAAAGATACTCCTACACAGATCAATCTTGCCGCCGTAGAGAATTATTACAACCAAATCAAGGAGATCGCAGAGAAACTGAATATCAGCGTTCCGAACGATTGGTTCCAGACCTTGCTCCGGATGCCGGACGCAATCAAGTCCGAGACCGTAGAACCGGACGAATCCGAATGGGGGGTGGTTTTAGAAACGGTAAAGGACGCTATCAAGCACCTGTGTGATTTCCGTATCCAAGAAGGAGCCATGCTTCAAAAGCTTTTTGAGCAAAAGATAGCCAATATCGCCACTCTGTTGAAAGAAGTGGAGAAATACGAGGGGGAACGTATCGAGAAAATCAAAGCTCGTATCATGGATAACCTGCAAAAGATAGCCGAGAAGGACTATGACAAGAATCGTTTCGAACAAGAAATGATCTATTACATCGAGAAGCTGGATGTCAACGAGGAAAAGAACCGTTTGGACAACCACTTGAAATATTTTATCTCAACCATGGAATCCGGTCACGGCCAAGGCAAGAAGCTCGGTTTTATCGCTCAGGAAATGGGGCGTGAGATCAATACGCTCGGATCAAAGAGCAACCACGCCGAGATGCAGAAGATCGTGGTCCAGATGAAAGACGAGTTGGAACAAATCAAGGAACAGGTACTAAACGTATTATAATAAGATTAACGAGAATGGCTGGCAAATTAATTATCTTCTCCGCACCCTCGGGTTCCGGAAAATCAACCATTATTAATTATCTTTTGAAACAAGATTTACACCTTCGTTTCTCCATCTCGGCTACCAGCCGGGCTCCGCGGGGAACCGAGAAGAATGGTGTGGAATATTATTTCCTTACGCCGGAAGAGTTCCGCAGTCGTATCGCTAATGGAGACTTCTTGGAATATGAGGAGGTGTATACCGATAAATATTACGGTACGTTAAAGAGCGAGGTAGAGCGTATCTTGAACGAAGGGGATAACGTGATTTTCGATGTGGATGTGGTAGGCGGATGCAATATCAAGAAATTCTATGGAGACCGTGCCCTGTCTGTCTTTATCCAACCTCCTTGCATCGATGACCTACGGAAGCGATTGGAAGGACGGGGAACAGACAGCCCGGAAGTTATCGAAAGCCGTATCGCCAAGGCTGAGTATGAATTAGGGTTCACGGGACAGTTTGATAAGGTTGTCGTAAACGATGATCTGGAGACTGCCCAAAAAGACGCGTTGAAGATCATTCGTGAGTTCTTAAACAAATAGTCTATGTCTAATATATTCAAGAATACCCGTTTTATGATGGGGCTTTCTATCGTTTGTGGGATAGCGAGCCTCGTATTAGGTGGTATTAGCCTGTATTATAAGGAGTATATCATCGGGGGTGCCCTGATATTTAATATATTCATTTGTTTCATCAACTATAAGGGTTGGCAAAAGAAGGGCTAAGTAAAAATCGTATGGGACTCAAGACCGGGATTTACAGTGGATCATTCAATCCCATTCACATAGGCCATCTCGCCTTGGCGAACTGGCTATGTGAGTTCGAGGGATTGGATGAGGTGTGGTTCGTAGTCACGCCTCACAATCCGCTGAAGAAAAAGGATGACCTGCTCGATGACTCACTACGGCTGGAAATGGCCCAAGCCGCTATTGACGGATATCCTAAATTCAGGGTCTGCGATATTGAGTTCTACCTACCGAAACCTTCTTATTCCATTGATACCCTACGAACCTTATCCCGTAACTATCCAAATCGGGACTTTTATTTTATCATGGGAGCCGATAACTGGCAGCTTTTTCCCCGATGGAAAGAACACGAAAAAATACTCCAAGACTACAAACTGCTGATTTATCCCCGCCTAGAATTCGACATCTCGATCCCTGCCATTTATCCGAACGTGAAAAAGGTAGACGCTCCCTTGATGGAAATCTCCTCCACATTTATCCGTAACGCTTACCAAACCGGCAAGGATATCCGTTTCTTCCTGCCGGAAGGAGTGCGGCCTTATTTCGGGTCAGTAGCAAATCAGTGACATACCTGCGATAGAAGATATACTTACTTGGGCTATGAAGTATATATCCTATGCCACTTGAAGTATATATTCTTCGAGAAGGGAAGTTATACCGTGATTATTTACAGCTTTGCCATCTTAGGGCAATCTGCCAAAATTCCCATTAAAACATGTTTTACAGCACAGCCGTTAAAGATGATCCCCGTAACATCAAAACAGGCTCACCCGATAATCTTTTTGGAGTATCCAAATATATAATTTGAGCCTTGTCAAGTGAATAACTAATGGCTAGTCAAGTGAATAACTAACGGTTAGGGGTAGCCGTTAGTTATTCACTTGGGAAGTGATTAGTTATTCATTTGGGAGGCTTTGTACCTATAGCTTACGCTATTACATAAAACACTATTACATAACAAATTACATCAATACAATAAGTCATTTCTCGAACAAATTAAACGTGGGACAGAACAATCGAATTCGCATAGCTAACTTATATGCATATCTCCACTAATTTTCTACTGTAGCAATAGAAAGACAATATACATTAAACAACAATAAAAAAGACATAATATACCCCATGTTTGATATTTTTTAATTTTCTTTGTAATATCAAAGTATTACACATCTATTAACTTTTTAAATCTTTCAAATTATGGACAAACTCAAAAAAACTGACAAAAGTCGTACTAAACCAACAAGGTAAAGTTCTTCCAAAAGAACAAATGATGAAAATCTTAGGGGGAGGAAGTGCGTATTGTCATTGTCATAATCTTTCTTCCTCAATTGAAGTAACAAGCTGCTCTGAATGCAGTAATAAATGCTCAAATTATGGTGGCGTACAAAACTGTAACACTACAGGAGGTTAGCAACAAAAGAAAGGGCTGGTTTTAGCTGGTGATATCTGCTAAAACCAGCTTTTTTCTTAAAACAAAAATGACCATGATCTATCTTCTATTTTTAGTCACTCTTTTGCTTATCAGTTGTAATCCGGATCAAGCCAAGGATAATGGCAAGGACGAAACAATCGAGTATTTTATTCCACTCTCACATCGGGTAGAAAAAGACGTGGATGAAATGTTTGAGGAATATCGGTATGTCCCCTTGGAAACAAGGGATGACGCATTGATAGATGTGCTTTACAATGTTAAAAACATCGCTATCTTTCAAGAGGATATTTACATAGGCTCCGGAGAGCAATTAATCGTTTGGGATAAATATGGAAAATTCAAACGAGTCTTATCCAAAAAGGGAAATGATCCGCAATCATACCTCCACTTTAACCATTTCATGATATGGCCCAATGGAGATCTATCGATCGCTTCTCCCATTGAAATCGTAACCTATTCAAATTCACACCAATTCATCAACAAAAAGCGTTGCGAGAATGTCGGCTATATAGAGGCGATCACTCTTTTGAACGATAGTCTATACATCATAAAATGTATGCCTACCCCCGAACAGCTACGATACCGTATCATCAACCATCATACGGGAGCCATTATAAACTCGTATGATTCCATCATCAACTGCAATCGATATATCAGTTCATTCACAAACTCATTTGAACGGTATGAAGGACATATTATCTCTCATGGTTATCAAAGCAACGACATCCTTGAATGCACTTTGGATAGTTCAAAAATACGATACAAAATAAACGTAGATAACAGGATACCGCCCGCCGGCTTTTACACGCAAGAGGGAAAAGAAGGCATGCAACTCATACAGGAAGAAGCGGAGAAAGGATACATCGGCCATATCCCGGACTACGTGGAGTCCAAGGAAACGATATTGCTCTCCTTTAAGGGGAAAAGAGAAGACCTAAACGGAATAGCCTTAATCGACAAAAAAGACGGAAACGCAAGAGTTTTAGAGAACATCAAGTTCGATGACAACTTCCGGTGGTTGCCCAAACAGTTCTTCTCGTTAGATGAGGGCTGGTGCGCCATGCTGATGTATCCGGAAGACGTTTTGAAGAAGGAAGAGTTCGCAAGGCGTTTCCCCGGACTGGACGAGGAGAGTAACCCGGTGTTGTTCATTGGTAAACTAAGGTAATCATTAAAGACCTAAAGCAATGGAACATGACAATCTATTCATCCAAATTTTAGAAATCTTATCGATAAAGCACACGGAAGATTTTACCATAAGATACTACGAGAGGCATCCACACAAAAACAATCTGTTTGGACTGTCCGAGATGCTACGTTATTATAATATAGAGAATGTAGCGGCCGAAATTCAAAAAACACAAGAAAACTTATCCTCATTGGATGTACCCTTTGTGGCTTACGTAGATCATGAGTTTGTATTGGTGCGACATGTTTCTACCGAGGCAATCATCTATTCATGGCGAGGTAAAAACATCACATTATCTATCCCGGTATTCTTGGAACGATGGTCAGGAATCGTCCTTCTTTTCGAATCCACCGATGAATCTATTGAACCGGATTATAAAGAGCATAGAAAGGAATACTTACGACAGCGGATAGTAATCGCATGTTTCGTTTCATTACTTCTATCATTAATAGGGTGTGCCCTTATCACCAACAGAGGAATGGAGATAGGAATCTGGGGGTTATGGGGTGTTAATGTGATCGGAGCATCTTTCTGCGGTATCCTGCTTTCTCGAGAGATCTTAGGCTCGGATAAATATGTCAACAAAATTTGTTCCCTGTTTTTGAAATCCAGTGATTGCAACGGGACATTGGATTCCCAAGCATCTCATTTCTTGGGGATCAGTTGGAGTGTCTTCGGCTTAGGATATTTTCTTTCCGCAATATTGTTTATCGCCTTGTTGCCCCAATATGTTATATATGCAGAGACTCTGAATATAATCGCATTACCTTATACAGCGTGGAGCGTATGGTACCAAAAATTTAGGGTAAAACAATGGTGCGCTTTATGTTTATCTGTACAAGCTACCGTATGGATCACCTTTCTTATCTCTCTATTCGCGATAGGCATGGATTTCAATCAATGGGATTTATTTGATTTCACTACCATTGGATGCGTGTATGGGCTCGTCATTCTATCGCTCCATTTTACTGTTACATTATACGTAAAAGAAAAGCAAATCCAACGAAGCAACAATAAACTTAGCAGCATAAAACTGAATGCCTCTGTATTTAAGAGCTTATTAAACGAACAGCCTCAATATGACATTGACAAAAATACAGGAATATTATTGGGCAATAGGGATGCCAAAGAGTGGATTACCATTATCTCTAATCCACATTGTGCTCCTTGCGCAAAATTACATCTCCAAATAGAAAAGTTACTCAAAGAATATAAAGAAGAGATTTGCATACAAATCATCTTGACCTCTTTTAGCAAGGAATTAGAACCTAGCGCCATGCTACTGACCTCCATGTATCTACTAAATAATGAATCGGATTATTTACGATTCCTATCTGACTGGTATGCAAAAGGGCGTCATAAAAAAGAGGATTGCTATAAAAGATACAGATTAAATCCTAATGACAAAGATATGTTAGCCAATTTTCAAGCACAAAACGAATGGGTTAGGCGCAATACAATAAGTTCCACTCCAACAGTTTTGACAAATGGTTATTTATTGCCGGAAGAATATGAGTTAAAGGATATGTCGTATTTAATAAATTAAGTACTATGAATAAATTAGCATCACAAATAGATTCGCTAAATAAGCATTTGATAGGCTCATTACATACAAGCTACCCTTTCGGGTTGGCTCATGGCAAAATGGGATTACTCATCTATTTATACCATTTGTATGATTATACGCAAGAAGCTATTTATAAAGAGAAGGCTGAGCGATTGCTGGACGATCTCTTGGAAAACGATCTCTCTAAAAACGCAGAACTCACCGTGGAGGAAGGTTTATGCGGAGTTGCGTTAGGATTGGATTATATTGTAAAAAAGCAATTTGTAGACGGTGATATTAATGATTTGCTAAGTGGTATCGATGATTTGCTATTCAAGAAGCTGGTTTTCGGAAATATGGAATCTAGGTATTCCCTGTCTCAACTCATCCATTTCTTATATTACATTTATAAAAGGCTGGAAATCCAGACAAACGATAATGAGCGTTTCCCTTTCGAGGGCTTAGCAATCAAGTTAGTTAATCAATTGGCCGATTTGATAGACGCCTCCTTTTTCGAGGAATCCTATACGTTTTCCATTTACCTATATCACGTACCGATATTGATGAAAACCCTGTCCTGTCTTATACAATATGATTTTTACAAGGATCGGATACAAAAGGTTTTGGAACAACTATCTCTGTATATGTTCTCCCATTTGCCTCATCTGCATTTGAACCGACTATATCTGTTATGGGGCATACTACCTTTACGGAATTGTTCGCCGGATTGGCAAAGATATGTGAACGAACTAAGAAAATCAATCAATCTAGACATAATATATAATAGAGAGATCAAAGGCAAGGATATCTATATCAGTAATGGATACGCTTCTCTATATTTCTTGTTGGAGGGATTAAAAAGGGACTTCCCCGAATACACCATCCCTTTCAATCCGCACCTAATTTACGATCGGATCATCTCGTCTGACGCTTGGGATGCCCTAATGGAGAACGAATACTACTATAATATACACAGAGGATTGCTGAATGGTTTCCCCGGTACGGTGTTGGCATTGTTAAACATTAAGCAAAGATATTTATGCGAATAGACTTGACAGATACAACATTTATTATTCCTGTACGGATCGATTCCATGATCCGTTTGGAGAACCTGTTGATGTCCGTGGACTCAATAGTACGTTATTTCCGGACACGCATCTTAATTATGGAGGCCTCATCATACCAAAATGAGATTATCCCCTCGTTAATAAAAGATGATACGGTGAAGTACACTTTCCTCGTGGATAAAGATCCTGTATTCTACAAGACCAAATACTTGAATATCCTCGCAAAGCAGGTTGATACTCCACTTGTTTGTATTTGGGACGCAGATGTGATACTGGACCACCTTCAAATATTGGATGCGGTGAAACAGCTTAGAACTAGGACTTCTGATGTCGCTTATCCATATGATGGTAATTTTTTAGATACGTCAGATATATTGAGGGAACATTATTGGCTCCATCGTGACTTAGATTTCCTAAAAAAACATCAAGCAAAGATGAACTCTTTGTACACAGTAGAGGGAGTGATAGGCGCAGTCGGGGGAGCGGTCTTCGCCCAAACGGAAAAATACCTGCAAGCGGGTATGGAGAATGAGGATTTCTATGGCTGGGGCTTGGAGGACGGAGAAAGACATTACCGTTGGTTGAGTTTTGGCTACCGGATTTATCGGAGTGAGGGCTGTTTATTCCATTTGTCTCATCCCCGGGATCAAAACGGGATGTAAAGATAAAATTATTGGGTCTTAAGTTCATTGGCCTACAAACCTAAGATACTTCACCAAGGATCCTAAGATACTTTACCGATGAACCTAAGATACTTTATCCATGAACTAACAAGATCGGTGACCTCAACCTTTTACCACATAAGTCAGCATAAATCAGAAATATTTTGTACTTTTGCGCCGTATTATACAAAATAATAGCATAATGAATCTATTAGAACTGAGTGAACAGGAAATAATAAGACGTAATAGCATGGAGCAGTTGCGTCAGATGGGGATAGAGCCTTATCCCGCAGCTGAGTATGTAACGAACGCATTTTCCAAAGAGATAAAAGAGACATTCAAAGATGACGCTGAGCCACGCCCGGTACGTATCGCCGGCCGTATCATGAGCCGTCGTATCATGGGAAAAGCCTCTTTCATGGAGTTGCAGGATTCCGAGGGCAGAATACAGGTCTATATCTCCCGTGACGATATTTGTCCGGACGAGAATAAAGACACATACAATGTCGTTTTCAAGAAATTACTGGATATCGGTGATTTCGTCGGGATCAAGGGATTCGTTTTCCGTACTCAGATGGGAGAGATTTCCGTTCATGCGCAAGAATTGACAGTTCTGTCTAAATCACTTCGTCCTCTACCGGTCGTTAAATATAAGGATGGTGTCGCTTACGACGGTTTTAATGACCCGGAGCTTCGTTATCGCCAGCGTTACGTGGATTTGGTAGTAAACGAGGGTGTAAAAGATATTTTCATGAAACGTGCGGCTATCATCAAGACCATGCGTACCGCCTTGGATGAGGCCGGATACACGGAGGTAGAGACTCCGATCCTGCAATCTATCGCAGGAGGAGCCAGCGCACGTCCATTCATCACGCATCACAACTCTTTGGATATCGATCTGTATTTGCGTATCGCTACCGAGTTGTATTTGAAACGATTGATCGTCGGTGGATTCGAGGGTGTATATGAGATCGGTAAGAATTTCCGTAACGAGGGTATGGACCGTACGCACAACCCGGAGTTCACTTGTATGGAACTTTATGTCCAATACAAGGACTATAACTGGATGATGAGCTTCACTGAGAAGCTGTTGGAGCGTATCTGTATCGCCGTGAACGGTACGAGCGAGAGCACGATCGACGGTAAGACAATCAGCTTCAAGGCTCCTTTCCGCCGCTTGCCGATCTTGGAGGCGATCAAGGAAAAGACGGGTTACGACTTGGAAGGTAAGACCGAGGACGAGATTCGTGCGATTTGCAAGGAATTGAAGATGGAGATCGACGATACGATGGGTAAAGGTAAATTGATCGACGAGATCTTCGGGGAGTTCTGCGAGGGTACGTTTATCCAGCCGACCTTCATCATCGACTATCCGGTTGAGATGAGTCCGCTGACTAAGATGCACCGTAGCAAACCGGGATTGACCGAACGCTTCGAGTTGATGGTAAACGGAAAGGAATTGGCGAACGCTTATAGCGAGCTGAACGATCCGATCGACCAAGAAGAACGTTTCAAGGAGCAATTACGCTTGAGCGAGAAAGGGGACGACGAGGCGATGTTCATCGATCAAGATTTCTTACGCGCCCTTCAATTCGGTATGCCTCCTACGTCGGGTATCGGTATTGGTATCGACCGTCTGGTTATGTTGATGACCGGACAGACAACGATCCAAGAGGTATTGCTTTTCCCTCAAATGCGTCCGGAGAAAACCGTAAAGAAAGATAACGCCGACAAATACGTGGCCTTGGGCATTTCCGAGGAGTGGGTTCCCGCTTTGCAGAAAGCCGGCTACCTGACGGTTGACACGCTGAAAGAAGCGAACGCCAACAAATTAAGACAAGAGCTTTGCGAGCTTAATAAAAAATATAAGTTAGAACTGCAAAATCCTACGGTCCAAGAAATAGAAGCTTGGATAGCCAATGTAGGAGAATAAAAGCGTGATACGATGGATTTGCCCGGAAAAATCGCGATAATGGGAGGTGGTAGCTGGGCTACCGCCTTAGCCAAGATCGTACTTTCAACTCAAGATAGTATCAACTGGTACATGCGTAGGCCCGATCGTATCGAGGAGTTCAAGCAGTTGGGACACAATCCGTGTTACCTCACCGCCGTGAAATTCGACACGAACAAGATAAACTTCTATTCCAATATCAACCAAGCGATCAAGGACTCGGATACCTTGATCTTCGCTACGCCTTCCCCTTTCTTGAAACAACATTTGAAGAAGGTGAAGACCTCTTTGAAAGATAAGTTTATCATCTCGGCGATCAAGGGTATCGTACCGGATGAGAATATGTTGATTACGGATTACTTCGCGGAGTATTACAAGGTTCCAACAGAAAATATAGCAGTTATCGGTGGTCCCTGTCATGCGGAAGAGATCGCTCTGGAACGGCTCTCGTACATTACGTTGGCTTGTTCTGACATCGAGAAGGTCCGTACGATATCCCCCGTTTTCAAGAATCAATACTTAAAGAATTCCTTCTGTAAGGATGTGACCGGTATCGAATACGCCGCCGTACTGAAGAACGTGTACGCTATCGCCGCCGGTATTTGCCATGGAATGAAATATGGCGATAACTTCCAAGCCGTATTTATCTCGAACGCTATTGAGGAGATGCGTAATTTCGTGGACGCCGTACACGGGCTGGAGCGGGATATCACCGACTCCGTCTACCTTGGCGATTTGCTGGTTACCGCTTATTCCCGGTTCAGCCGTAACCGTACTTTCGGAACCATGATCGGTAAAGGATATTCCGTGAAGACAGCGCAGCTGGAGATGGAAATGATCGCCGAGGGATATTATGGAACCAAGTGTATGCGTGAGATCAACGAGAAATATAAAGTGAACATGCCGATACTGGACGCTGTTTATGATATATTGTACGAGAAGAAATCGCCGACAACGGTCATTCGTCAATTAACGGAAACGTTTAAATAAAATAGCATATGAAAAACATCAGTTTAAACATCGACAAGGCTCTGGGCACTGTCTCCAAGGAACAGGTTTACGCTCAAGAGGCCAAGGCAATGGAATGTATTGCCACATTACATAACGGTAACGGAGCAGGTAACGACTTTTTGGGTTGGTTACATCTCCCCTCTTCTATCACGGACACAGAGTTGGCCGACATCGAGAATACGGCGAACGTGCTTCGTTCTAAATGTGAGGTGGTCGTAGCCATTGGTATCGGTGGTAGCTATTTGGGTACCAAAGCGGTAGTAGAAGCGTTAAACAACAGCTTCGACTGGTTGCAAAACGGCCGTAAAAACCCGGTTATGTTATACGCCGGACACAATATCGGAGAGGATTATCTTTATGAATTAAGCGAAGTCTTGAAAGGTAAGCAATTCGGTATTATCAATATCTCCAAGTCTGGTACGACTACAGAGCCGGCTTTGGCTTTCCGTATCTTGAAGAAACAATTGGAAGATGCTGTTGGCAAGGAAGAGGCTAAACATCGTATCGTAGCTATCACGGACGCTAAGAGAGGCGCTTTGCGTACTTTGGCAGATCAAGAAGGTTACAAGACTTTCATCATCCCTGATAACGTAGGTGGACGTTTCTCTGTTTTGACTCCGGTAGGTTTGCTCCCGATCGCCGTGGCAGGTATCAGCATCCGCAACTTGGTTGCTGGAGCTGTTTCCATGGAAAAAGCTACAGACGCGAGCGTTCCTTTCGCTGATAATATGGCTGCTATCTATGCCGCTACTCGTAATGAGTTATATAAGAACGGTAAAAAGATTGAGATCTTGGCTAACTTCCATCCGAAATTGCACTATATCGCAGAATGGTGGAAACAACTTTACGGAGAGAGCGAAGGTAAAGACGGTAAAGGTATTTTCCCAGCATCCGTAGATTTGACAACCGATTTGCATTCCATGGGTCAATGGATCCAAGACGGTGAGCGTACGATTTTCGAAACGGTTATCTCCGTGGAAGCTACAGCTCATAGCGTATTGGTCCCTACAGATGAAGCCGATTTAGATGGCTTGAACTTCTTGGCAGGCAAGCATGTAGACGAGGTAAACAAGATGGCCGAATTAGGTACTCAGTTGGCTCACGTAGATGGTGGTGTTCCTAATATTAAGGTTAATATGCCAGAAGTAAGCGCATTCTATATCGGTCAGTTGTTCTATTTCTTCGAGAAAGCTTGCGGTATCAGTGGTTATATGTTAGGTGTGAATCCTTTCAATCAACCGGGTGTCGAGGCTTATAAGAAGAATATGTTCGCCCTGTTGAATAAGCCGGGATACGAGAAAGAAAGCGAAGCTATCAAAGCACGTTTATAATACGATTTACCCCATAAAAAAACGGTTTTCTCATCACGAGGAAACCGTTTTTTCGTTTGAATAGTTTTTATTACTCATTTAATTCTTTAAGTAAATCGCTCCCGGCTTTGAATTTGACCGAGACACGTGGAGTAATCATTACTTCCTCCCCTGTTTTCGGATTACGTGCCAATCGCTCGGATTGTTGCCAAGGTACAAAAGATCCAAATCCTTTCATGGAAATAGATTCTCCTTCCCGTATTCCTTTCGCCACAACAGTCGGTAACGCATTCACTACGGCCCTAACAACATTTTTCGGCAATCCTGTTTCTTCCACAAGAGATTGTACTAATTCTCCTCTATTCATACTAGATAATAAATATACCATTCTTCACCAGAAAAGAGTCCGGTGAGAACTCTAGTTAGCGCATTAATAACGAATTTTCAAAGGCTATAACTTGCTATGAATAAGTGATATCATAATACTGTATACTATTTCTTATTAATTATATTTCTACCAAAGTCTCACTTGTCTATCTGAAAGGGGTTCAATTATACCTGCATTTAGGTATATAATATTTCTGTATGCATTGATTTTTAATATATGATATTTTGATATTCCCCAAATATTCATATATTTGCAATGATTAAACAACTAAGTTCTCACCGAACTACGTCATAATTTATTGATTAATTATCTCAACGAAATAAATTTATATCCCTTATTTTTCAATACATCTATCAACTCATCCAGATAATTATAAAATTTATCAATCCGGTTAGGGTGTACATGTAGGTGGATCAAAAGTAAGCACCCATTTAAACCATTTTTGTTTCATAAAATGAAATTCCATTATATATCATATTTATTTAATTTCAAGAAGCTTTCCTCCCATTTCTGTTAATTCCAATTTATTACGTACCTTTGTATTGGTTTTTAAGAAGGTAATAACATGATTCAAGAAGCGATTATCCGATATCTGCGTAAACACAGGCAGGAATCCCTTTCTCCCAAAGCTGTTCTTTTCGATATGGATGGTGTATTATATGACTCTATGCGTTTTCATGCACGGGCATGGCATGAGGTAGCGACCCTCCATCAGCTAACTTCTCGGCCGGAAGACTTTTATATGTTCGAAGGACGTACTGGGGAAAGCACGATCAACGAGCTATACCAACGCACTTTCCAACGAGACGCTACCGCCGAGGAGAAGCAAACGATCTATAAAGAGAAAGCGGATCTATTCAATACCTATAATGACGGTGCCCCCATGACCGGCGCCGCAGAGGTTCTAAAAGAAGTGGAAGCATCTGGACTGCAACGATTGGTTGTCACCGGTTCCGGCCAACATAGCTTGATCGATAAGCTAAACCATACCTATCCGGGACATTTCAACCGAGAGAAAATGGTTACGGCTTTCGACGTGAAATATGGCAAGCCACACCCCGAACCTTATTTAATGGGACTTCAAAAAGCGCATGTGAAGCCTAACGAAGCTTTTGTGGTAGAGAACGCTCCCATGGGAGTAGAAGCTGCCGTAGCAGCCAATATCTTTACGATAGCCGTAAACACCGGACCTCTCCCCGATCAAGTTTTATTAGATGCCGGAGCGGATTTACTATATCCGGATATGGAAAACTTAGCTAAAGATTGGAAACAAATCATCGAGCTTGCGAAATCCACCCGATTGAACGAGTATTCCAAATAAGCGAACATAAAAAAAGAGGCTACCCGATAATGAAGTAGCCTCTTCTTTTTTATCATCGAACGGATTATTTCACATAATCAGCCTTATTCAAGAAATCATAGCTCTGCTGAACGCTGGCAACCGGATCATTGTTTGTATATTGCTCAACTTCAACATACCAATCCTTTACGTTATTAGCGTACATTTGATCGAAGATAGGCTTGAAATTCATCTTGCCACTTGCGCCGATCTCTTTCTCATCCTTGATATGGATAGCCTTGAACTGGCTCGGACGGTTCTTCAAGTAAGCGACAGGATCACCGCCACCCATCATTACCCAGTATACATCCATCTCGAAGAATACGTGGTTCGGGCTTACGTTATCCAACAAGAAATCATAGATCAATTGATCGTCGATCTTACGGAACTCGAAGTCGTGGTTATGATAACCGAACGCAATGCTAGCGGCAGCGGTCTTATAACCAACCGTGTTGAAATAATCGCAGTACATCTTCAAGTCATCCAATGTAGTCTTATCGTTAACCGGCATCCACGGTTGAACCATATATTTAACGCCTAACTCATTATGAGCATCAATCGCTTGATCCCACCAACTCATAACCTCGGCTTCTTTTTCTTTCGTAAATGCCTGTCCAAGGTGAGCGCTCGTACACTTCATACCTAGGTCATTCACCATTTTCTTAAATTCAGCGGGAGCTAAACCGTAAATCTTACCGTTATCATAGCTTGCTGTCTCCAGATTCTTATAACCCATCTTAGCGGCGGTTTCCAATACTTTCTGGATACCTTCTTCTTTTACAAGGTCTCTTAAAGAATACAATTGAAGCCCTATATATTTAGAAGACTCCGATGCTGTAGCGGCAGCTTGTCCTGATTTACCGCCACAAGAAGATAATAACTGCGGGGCTACCAACCCACCCGCAAGCATCAAAGAGGCTTGCTTCAAAAAATTACGTCTGTTCTGCATAGTACTATTAATTAAGTTTGATTGAGAATTTTTACAAAAGTAAGACTATATTCTTAGGTTTATATCTTTATGGAAGTTAAAATCTTCAAAAAGGACATTGTATTTTAATTTTCGTTATCTTTGGAGGATATATTATTACTTAAATCATTTATATCATGAAAAAATTATCAATTCTAGCGATGGGCCTTCTCTTTGTCCTGACCACAGCCTGTAGTGTTTCCGGCAGTGGTACCTTATTCGATGGCAAAGATAGTAACAAATGGAAAATGACAGGCGATGTCTCCGTTCAAGACGACATAATGACCTTGAAAGGTACGGATGCACTGGCCGTACTGAAAAACGGCAAATACAAAAACTTCGATCTGACCCTTGATTTACGTACTACCCCGGGAGGCAAAGGCGCCGTCTGGTTCCATACGGACCCGACCTTGAAGAAAGGATATCGTATCGCTATCAATAATGACCGGGCTGATAAGGTTTGGTGGAAAATGACAGGAAGTCTTGTTTCCGTGAGGAATTTGACCAAAAGCTTCGTAAAAGAAGATCAATGGTTCAAGATGGATATCCGGGTAGCCGGACAAGAGATTGATGTAAATATAAACGGCGAACCGGTTGTGGAGTATATCCAACCGACCGCCCCATATCGTACGGACGCTAACGCCTATGCCTTATTATCGGAAGGGACATTTGCCATAGAGAGTGATGGTAGCGGTGAGATCCAGATCAAGAACATCACCGTGAACGTAATTGATGAATCCACGATCGATATCAACGCACAATTGGCGGAAGCTAACGATGAGCAAAATGACGAGATCATTAAATTACATCAATCGGATTTCCCGGTATTAGATTATCACGTGCACTTAAAAGGTGGCTTAACCAAGGAAGTTGCCGCTAAGCAATCCCGCAAGACCGGTATCAATTATACGATCGCACCGAACTGCGGCATCGGTTTCCCAATCACGAACGACCAACAAGTCATGGATTACCTAAATGAGATGCGCTCACAGCCTTTCATCCTTGGCATGCAAGCGGAAGGACGCGAATGGATAACCACATTCTCTCCCGAGACTCTTAAAGAATTCGACTATGTGTTTACGGACGCTTTGACGTTCAAGGACAATAAAGGTCGCCGTACCCGCCTATGGATTCCGGAAGAGACTTGGATCGAGAATGAGGAGCAATATATGGACATGATCGTAGATCGTATCTGCTCCGTATTGGAAGAGCCGGTAGATATCTATGTAAATCCTTGTTTCTTGCCATCTCCGATGGATAAGCGTTTTGACGAATTCTGGACGGAGGCCCGCATGAACCGTTTCGTCGAGGCATTGGCAAAAAGCGGAAAAGCTTTAGAGATCAACGAACTATACAATATTCCAAATAAAGCGATCATTATGAAGGCGAAAGCCGCCGGCGTTAAATTCACGTTTGGAAGTAACAACGTGACACCAAACGTCAGCGATCTGTCTTACAGTATCCGCATGATGAAAGAATGTGGCCTGACCGCTGAGGATATGTATAAACCGAAAGTTAAAATCTAATCACACATTTACCCTCACCCTAATCCCCCGTTTAGGGACACCCTAAATGAGCGATTAGGGTAGACCTAAACGAGGGATTATTCTCTTTCTCGCAACATCCGTCGCATCTTCATATACCGATATTGCTTTATAATCATCTTGCGGCTACGTATGATCTGATAACGGTAAATGATACAAGACAAGATGAAATATACACCTGCCTGAATCCATAATACCCGATATTCATGCGCCACCTCATGCAAGGAAGCGCCAGCCGTATTGATACGGATAAATCCCTGGATACCCGGAGTAGAAGGAAACAAATAACCCACCACTTTCCAAAACGGAGGAATAGCCGCCTCCGGCCAAGAGACACCCGAGATAAATAACAAGATGACAGACGTGAAAACGAACACCAACATAGGCGATTCGCGACTCGTCATAAATCCCGATAACGTCATAGACATAAAAATACAGGCAAACAGGTAAGGCAGTAAAAACAACAAAATAGTCAGTGGCTCACCAACCTGAGGTAAGGAGAATAACTTAGGGACAATAGCCAATACCCAGATGCAAACCACCACATACAGCAAAAGATAAGTCAGCGACTTGCCGAACACGATACGCAAAGTCCCGTTAAAATGCCTGCAAATAGGTACCAGACTATGGAAACGATTCTTTTCCCGTGCCGTTCCTCCCAACATTCCGATGCCCAATATCAAGGTCTGTTGCAATACCAAGATCAAGATAGCCGGTACCAAAAAACTGGCAAAACCATTCTGGGAATTAAACAACGCTACCGATTCATACGGGATCGGGTCTACCGTGATCTGGTCCATCTTATCCGTAGACGACGGATTATTATGCATCCGAAGTTCCTTACCCATATCCAACGATACCTCTGTCGCCGCCAAAAGGAAAGCCTTATAAAACAATAAGGCGCTCATATCGCAATACAACGAGACGGTTGTCTGTCGCCCTTCATGCAGGTCCTTACTATAATCCGGGGGAAAGAGCAAAATTCCATAGGCCTTCTTCTCATCTAACATCTTCTTGGCTTCCGCCATATCCGGACAAACACCCACTACTTCCACATCCGGCGTGGCGTTAACCCGTCTGGTAAACTCACGACTCAAATAGGAATCACTTTGGTCTACCACCACCATCTTCGCCTCGTGTACTACCTCGTTATTATATATAAATGAATAAAGCAGCGGATATACGAAAGGCACCAAGAAAAAGAAGATCATGACCCCCGCATCCTTAAACACGTTTCTCAATTCATCTTTCCAAATATAAAACGTATCCAGAAGACCTTCCTTTATGATATATCGTAAACGATGTTCTCTTTTCATCACATACAGTTTTTACGGTAGATATTTGAAATCCAACAACGCTCTCTTCAAGTTCCGCCCGATAAGGAAGGGCAGGATCAAGAATCCCAACAACCAAGCGTACTCGCCCAACGTATAGAATAGCGCCCGCCCGTTCAAGGCTTGATCGACATAAATCAAGAAATAATGCCGCAAAGGGAACAAACGAGCCAACGCTTGCAACGTAGGGTCCATACCTTGTACCGGAAACGAGAATCCGACAATGGAGAACGAGATCATTCCGAACAGGCTGGCGAAGCTAAGACCTAAACGGGGAGTCGGTAATACGCCGATCATAAATACGCCTACCGCCTGAGAGGATATAATCAGCAAAAACATCGCCAAAAGCATCGGAAACCAACCGCTATTTAACGGGAAAGAATTAATTCCATACAACACCGCACAATACATAAAGCCTACGACCGTAAAAATAGCTGTCTGCGGCAATAACTTTCCCAACAAACTAACTGCGATGGAATTCCCTCCCATATCCAACCATTTACGGGATGTGGAATATTTAATTTCCGTACCGATACTGAATACTGTCACCAGAAATACCATCAACTGAATGATACCCGGCAAAACCGTATTATTCAAATATACCGAATAATTCAACCACGGATTGCCGATCGGGTGCGTATCGATCACGATCGGTTGTAGCTGTCCCATGATCTGCGCTTCGGTATATCCTTTAGCTTGTCCGGTCTGTAAACCCACAGCGGCCCCCGCCAATACCGACATTGTTTTCATATCCCGAAACAGCAAGGAAGCGGCGATCAAATAGGTACCATTCGTATAGAAAGACAACCGGGGCTGCTTTCCAGATGTGGCGTCCACGGCGAAACCGGATGGAATGTAAAAAATTCCATATACATTCCCTTTCTGCATTTCCTGACGAGCCTCGGTAAACGACATGGTTTTCATATACACCTCTGTCTGCTCAAAGGCATCCAACTGGCGAATCAAATTGCGTGAGGTAGCAGAGTTATCCATATCCACCACTGCTATCGGCAGATCGGTCGGCAATCCCTCATGCATCAACGATACAAAGAAAATGACACAGATAGCCGGAGCGATCAGCATACAAAAGAAGTAAATCGGTTGAGCCACCAGCCGATGCACCTCACGCTTCGCGATAAGCCAGATTCTATGCAAACTTTCTTTATAGGTCATACGATCTCTTTCCCTTTTTTCTTTAAGATCACGGACATTCCCGGACGAAGATCAGCGACTTTCTCCAACGGACGGGCACGCACCTCGAAAGTCTTCGAGTCATATTGTCCATTCGTCTTTGTCGCTTTCCATGCGGCATACGAGCCCATATCCTTCATATAATAGACTTTCAACTTCACCGGTAGGTCCCCCAACGCCGGGATAAAAGCATTTACTTCCGAGCCAATCTTGATATCTTTCAACAGATCCTCACGAATACTGAAAGTTACCCATACATCATTTAAATCAGAGATATTCATGATCGGAGCGCCTGTACCAACCAACTCGCCGACTTCCGGGAACCGTTCTGAAACCTCCCCGTCAATCGGAGCCACCAAAGCGCTCTCGCCCACATACGACTCCACTTCGGCGATAGCACCTTCCGCACGTTGGACCATAGCGGCAGCGGCAGCCTTATCTTCCTCACGGGCACCTTCTTTTGCCATCTCATATTGAGAACGGGCAGCCTTCTCTGTCGCTACCATAGCGTTATAATTAGCCTCCACCTCGTCTCTTTTTTGAGCGGACATCACCCCTTTCTCGTATAAATTCTGAATACGATCGAAAGATTTCTTAGCGATAGTTAATCCGGCTTGCGCCTTTTGCCACATCTCATAAGCGGCCGTAATTTCCTGTTCACGGACTCCTTTAATCGCTTTAGCGTTCTGCGCCTCCGCTGCCGCACGAGCCGCCTCCGCTTGTTTCAGCTTCGCCATAACCTCGGGCGTATCTAAAAAGACCAAAGTATCTCCGGCTTTTACCTGATCGCCTTCGCCAAAACGATAAGAAGCGATACGTCCGGGAACCTTACCGGAGATACGAACTTGGGTGGCCTCGGCCTGCCCCATTATAATATTGTCAGGCGGTGTAAGCAGGAAGAAACCCGCCAAGGCTACCAATCCGATCACGACCAATACCGTGATAAAAGCTAACATCATGTTACTGATAGAAAACTTCTTGTTCTCGTTCATCTCTGTGTATATTTTTATTTGTTATTACTCTTATTCATTTGCGGACAGTTTACCCAAAGCCTTGCTTAGATAAACTTCTGTTAATTTCACCTCGATTTGAGCATCAATCAAACTAGAGCGAGCAGAAACCCATGCTGTCTGCGCCTCCATTAAGTTCAAAGCTGGGATAACCCCTTCCTCAAAACCGAAATTCGCACGCCGCAAATTCTCTTCCGCATTTTCCATATTACGGGAAGAAGCGATCAACTTTTTGCCCGCTTCATTCACTTTATAAACGGATTGATTTACCTGCAACTCGATCTTTTCACGAGCATCCTGCCATTCCAGTGTTTTTATGCGCGTTTCCGCTTTCGCCGAGTTACGCCTATAAGTGCCTTCCCACCAACCGGACAAGGGTACCTTTACCATAACTCCGACATTAAACATACCGGCGAAATCATTTTTAAAACCATTAAAAACATTCGGATTCGTGACGAAGTAATTCGCCGCTAAAGCGAGATTAGGCAACATCTCTGCCAAAGCAATACGTTCTTTTCGCTTATAGATTTTCGTTGCCAGATCCAAACTTCTCAGTTCATTACGATTCATGAAAGCCTCATTCAGATCGGCCGAGGCTTGTGTTGTCTCTACCGGAAAATTATCCAGCTTCTCGTCTGCAAGCGATAAATCCTCCTCTAAAGACAGACCACAAATTTGCGCTAAAAGCATTCGGGTTAAAGCCAGACCATTCTCAACCTTAGTCTGAGCCATCTCCGCCTCATTCAGTTTCACCTTGACAGAAAGACCATCGGCCTCGGTAGCGACTCCCTCATAGATCATAGCGGTCACATCACTATCCATCTTACGGAGCAAATCCACATAAGCGTCCGCCAATTTCTTCTTATTCACCAAAGATATGACCTGCCAATAGGTTTCGTCAGTCTTATAAATCAAGTCCTGCAACTGTAAATTATTCATTGACTCCGCTAATTGCTTGGCAAACTTAGTGATTTGGTTATAATTAACGATCTTCCCACCCATGAATACAGGCTGTACCAACGATACATTACCCACCCAGATATTCTGCACATCCAAATGTTGCATATCGTTCACCCCACTCATCAAATGTTGGATCATCGGTAATTGGGCCAAGCCACCTAAAGAAGAGCTCAAGGATGAGGACAAAGCGCCCATGTCCAGTAAGTTTATATCCTTCTGGTTCCACATATAGGCACCGTTTGCCGATAATTGAGGAAAATACTTGGTAAAAGCGGCTTTCTTCTCGTTATCCGCCATCTTGATCTTTTCGCCAGAGATTTGTAGCTCCTTATTGTTCTGGATCGCCAGATTCCGGCACTCTTCCAATGTCAACATTCGCTGAGCGTGCATACAGCTCACCGTGACTACAAATGTTAATAGTAAGATAGTTCGTTTCATCTTTATATCGTTTTAACCTACCTATATAATGCCATCATATTCCCTATGTGACAAAAATATAAAAACCCGCACAAAAGTATAGGTTTAAAGCGAATATAAAATTGAACTAATTCAATAAAGGATACGTTTCTTCAACTTACAATACCAAGAATCACTAACCCCCATATATTGAGCTATATATTTATCAGGGACCCGGCTTACGATCCATTGGTGGTTCGTATAAAGATATTTCAGGAATTCTTCCGCCTTACAGGTTTGACGGACAGCGAACATTGAATAGAGCTTGGAAATAATCATCAGCATCACATTCTGATAACAGGTAGCGAAAGCTGGATATCCCAACGACAAACGTTCGATATCCGTCCGGGAAAAACAGAGCAATTCACCATCCTCGATAGCTTTCACCTCAAACTCGGAAGGGACTTGTGTAAAATAACCTATTGTAGAAACAAAAGGGTACATACTATCCGAGGAGAAACCGGTTACGCATTCATTCCCATTCTCATTAATATATTGATTGATAAAAAGCCCTTTATTAATAAAATAGGCATCTTGGCACAACTCGCCCGTACGAATCAAATAATCCCCTTTCCGGATTGTCACACCTCGAGTACAACTTTCCAAATCCTTTAGGAAAGATTCATCTCGAGACAGAATCTCCGGAATAAAACTTAGGAACTTCTCAAAGTCGGGAGATAATTTCATAGTTAATCATCCAAGGTAAATCTCTTCTGTCCGATCAAATTACCGTCAGAGAAAATATCCACACGGTAAGTACCCGGAGATAAGAATTCCTCGATATTCCAATACATGGTCACTGCCACCTCCTCACCTTCATATTCTATCATTTTCTTCATAGAATAATTGATTTCCTTTCCTTCAAAAGCGAATACATCCGCACGGCTTTTCACCAATATATCGTCATCCGGTTTCATGATCCGTACATATACCATCTTTTCGCCGACAGGAGCGGTAATGTTCTTCGCTATCTTGAAAGTCACGACGAATTGCTGCATCTTCTTAATACGCTTAGCGAGTTTACCTCGAGAGTTCACAGGAGTCACGTTAATATCCGTCGCATCCAAACGACTAGCTAACGTTACTCTTTCCGTCAATTTCTCTTTTTCCTTTTTCAAGGTAGCAGCTTGTGAAGTAGCCCTCTGATATTTCTGAACAGCCTCTTTCTTTTCAACCTTCAATTGCTCATTCTCACGATTCAAGGAATCGATTTGGACAACATAGTTACGCATGATTTTACGTAAGGTATCCAATTCCTTTTTCAAGCGAGCTATTTCCTTCGCATTCGTAGCCTTCACCGTACGCAATTCTTCCAATAAACGTTGTACCTTTGCTTGCTCCGTAGATAATAGGGCAACAAGGGAATCATTGCCTACGCTAAACTTATAACCTTCATATTGAAGAGACAATTCATTATATTCATCCTCCAAAGATTCTTTCTCAAGATCAAAGGTTTCCACCAAATCAGTCATTTGCTGCTTTTGATGATAAATATAATAACCGGCACCAGCAATAATCAGTACCAATACTATAACTGCTACGATAAGTAGCGAAAGTTTATTTACTTCTTTATTCTCTTTCTTTTCAGTATCCATATGAGGTTCTTAGCTATTACAAAAGCACAAAATTACAATTTCTTATCCATCCGAACAACAAAGTACACCTAAAAATAGAAAAAGGCAGAGAGGATATATACCAAAAAAAGGAGCCAATCTTTCGACTGACTCCTCTCTCTTCCGGCTGTCGCCTTTCTCAAGACGGCGGCTACCTACTCTTCCACTGTTACGCAGTACCATCGGCGTGACGAGGCTTAACTTCTCTGTTCGGAATGGGAAGAGGTGGATCCCTCGTGCTATAGCC
>NZ_JAMOKM010000016.1:0-115411 GCF_023656665.1 Parabacteroides sp. B2-S-102
GTGGTAAATATATCATCGCTGGTCCTTATTGATAGCCTTGCCTCTGTTGTGTGATAGGAATGCAGTTGTTGTTAACGTCTATTAAAACGACAGTAAAAAACGTTCGTTTAAATCTTGCGTTTTCATGTGCATAAATTATGAAGTCTCATTGATAATCATGTTATTTTTTTATTATTTTTATCCAACTGAATAACTGAAATTTAAATAAAATTTTTGACCTTTGTAAGGCTGCAAAAAAGTTGAAGATAAAAACGCAAGATTTAAACGAACGTTTTTTACTGGCGTTTTATATAAATAACATCTTAATAATCAATGATATGAGATCAAAAGGTTTTAAAGCGAAATTTATGATGGCATTTTGGGGCTTGTTCGTTGAAGCTCATTATATTGCTGCGAACAATGATACAATGGAGGGCTCTCAAGGAATTCTACCTTTTATCATTTTACTGATAGTGTCCATATGTGTAATAGCTTTTTTGAGTTATTATATGTATAGGTTGAAGAAAGAGAATATTGCCAAAGGTGGTGAGCTTATGGCGAGAAACGATGAGCTTCTTCGGTCTGTCGATGCGTTAAGCGTAAAAAATCGGGAGATCCAACAAATGTTGGTCAATAAAATCCGTGAGACTGATAATTGGAATAGGGATAATGAGGTAGAACGGGAGGATTTGAAAAAGCGCCTTGAGGAAATGGAAAAGCTCCATAATTCGTTTTTTGTTGAAACGATTCATGAAATGCGTACTCCACTATCGCTTGTGCTTGGTTCGTTGAGTGAGTTGTTGCAACGTAAAAATGATATTGACTCTAGTGAAGCGACTCAATTATTGTCTGCTTACCGTAATACCTTGGCTCTTCAAGACCTTATCGAGCAATTGCGAAATACCCGTCATGGAGATGACGTGGCAAACCATCTTCGGATAGCTCGTTATGACATGATCAGTATAACAAAGCAGATTTGTGATTTATTCGTGGACTGGATAGCCATGAATAATGTGGAATTTCATATTAATACCCAAACCTCTGTTCTTTGGGTCTGGATAGATCGTCGGAAGATGGAGTTTGCCTTGCGTGTACTTTTATCTAATGCGTTAAAAAATACCTACCGCTTTGGAAAGATCTCGATCAATATTTCCGTGGTGCGCTCGAATGGTAAGGCTTATTGTTCTTTCTCTATCCAAGATGATGGGTTAGGAGAAAGCGAAAGTACCCGTTTGGGTTTGAAACAGATCGTGGATATGACAGAATCCTCCGGCGCTATTTTCGAAGGAATTTCATCGGAGGACGAGACGGGAACCCAATATACGATATTGATTCCTTTGGGGAGAAGCCATTATATGGAACGTGCCGTGGAATTCATCGAGCCGGATGGTGATCTGGTAAAGCTGAATGAGATGCAGAAGGAGGAGATCGCCGAGTTGATCCAAGTTGTTCCGAAAAAGAAAGAGACCGGGAAGAAAATGTTGGTGATTGATGACAGTGATCAGATCCGTTGGTTCCTGCGTCATGTTTTTGCCAGTGAGTATCATGTTTCGGAAGCTCATAATGGCCAGGAGGGTGTAGAGATCGCGCGAGTTGAACGGCCGGATTTTATTTTATGTGACGTGATGATGCCCGTTAAAGATGGGCTTGCTACCTGTCGTGAGATCAAAGGCATCCCAGAATTAGCGCAAGTGCCGGTTGTCTTGCTAACCGCAAAGGTAGAGAGTGAGGATGTTATAGCCGGCATTGAATGTGGCGCCGATGATTATATAACCAAGCCATTCGATGTAGAGGTGTTACGAAGTAAGGTAAACAGTTTATTGAAACGTAGGGATGAGATGAGACGTTTCTATACGTCGAATCCTGTAGGTGCGCATCCCGAGGGAGAGAAAACGGTAAAGAAAGATGATTCCCCTTCCAATCTTTTTATGGATGCGGTTATCTCAACGATCGAGAAACATTTGGATGACCCTAGTTTTGAGGCGAAGATTTTGGCGGATTCTTTAAACATGAGTCTCCCTACATTATATAGAAAGATAAAACACTACTCGGATAGTAGTATATTGGAGCTTACCCGTATGGTACGTTTGAAGAAAGCCGCCGAGCTGATCAGTATGCAGCGATACTCTATCCAAGAGGTTTCGGAAATGGTCGGCTTCAACGATACCGCCACTTTCCGTAAGCGTTTTACGGAACAATACGGCGTCACCCCTTCACAGTATCTGCCGGGTAAGAATTAATCGTTTTGCCATTTCCCGAATAATCGTCGGGGAATGGCAAAATTTTTTATTTGTTTTTTGAAACGATATTTTTCAACCTCTTTTTGATAGCCTTACAACGGTGCTAATCAGCCCGAAAATATCCCGAATGAAAATTTATAGTTTTACCTCTTATTTATGAAAGTAACACCTATTTACTTTTTTTTATAGTCCAAATACCTTTGCAATGTCATCAACGAACAACAGATTGGTCATGGGGAAGATTTGAACAAAGAGTTCTTGTTATGTGACTGAAAACTTAAAAAGCAATTGAGAAAGAAAGGTTTATATAAAAGATTTATTAACTCATAAAATTATATGTATATGAAACTTAGAAATTTATTATTCGGGACAATGATCGCTTGCGCATTTGCGGCGTGTTCAAACGAGGATGATCCTATCGTAGGACCGGATCAACCGCAAACAGGAGAAAATAACGCAACATTGACTATTTCTGTGAAAAATGCGGCTAGAAGTTTGACTAAAGCTGCGGCGGGGACACAGACTGAAAATGAAGCTAAAATTACAGACCTAACAGTCGCTCTTTATGATGCTACAACTGGAGAGCTTGTCGCTTCAAGCTCTGATATTGCCACTGAGGACGCTACTGCGGATAATGATGAGATTCAATTTGCCGAACTGACAAAAGGTGCGCAATTACGTGCTATCGCATTTGCTAATATGGGTAAAATTTCATTGACTGGTACTACAATTAACAACTTTGTGTCTCCTGTATATACAATGCCAATAGCCGGATTCGCAGAAAACTATTTACCAATGAGTAGTGGTTTGTCTGATCCATTCACTTTACAAGCAGGTAAAAACTATTATGGATATACTAAAACAGTGGGAGAAGGTGAACATATTCTTGTAGCAGATCCCTTGTACTTGATAAGAAATGTAGCACGCATTGATTTTACGGGACTTAGTTTAGACATGACTAAAGCTACAAAAGATGAATACGTTGAAGGAACTGCGACAATTGTACCAGAATGTGTATTCATCATGCATGGGCGGACGAAGTCCAATGCAGCAGATATGGGTAATGGCAATAGCTGGTGGAATGTCGTTAGCAATACCGTATGGGGTAATGTGTCCGCAACTTATGCTGCTAATGCTACAGATTATGCTTCAGGTTATAGAGGAGATTTCGTGAATGATGACGCTATGTTTACGAATATGAGAGGTTCTATTATTGAAGGATACAAGGCCAGTTTACCAGCCACCGCATTGGTACAGAATATCGCAACTGAAGATGGTGTGTCTGCGACTATCAAAATCGCCCCTAAATTCTATGTGTTCGAAAATCCCCAAGTTAAGGCTGCTCGTGAAATGAATGGTGCTGAAAATTTCAAACCAGAGGATCTTGCAACTGAAATTGTAGTTAAAGGTACTTATAAGCTCGAAAATGCTAAAAAGAGCGGAAGTGATGCAGTATACAACTATGCGGAGAAAACAGCATATTGGCCTATTAAAATTGCTGCGACGAATGAAATGGCAGCAGCTACGGCTGAGTATTTAAAGGATGGAAAGATCCATCGTAATATAATTTACAGTATTGACGCAACTTTAGCCGGTAGAGGATATGATGATCCTACTGTTCCTCCAACAGACTTTGTTGAGTTGTTTGTTAAGACAAAGGTTCTTGATTGGGGTAGCGCAAATCAATCTTCAGTTGTCGAATAATATCTATTCTTTGAATAACGTCCAAAAGGCATTCCTTTTATCGGGAGTGCCTTTTTTGCATGTATAATTCTGGTTATAAATTGATCCGGAGACTACAAAATTTACTATCTTTTCCTTATGATGGCGATCCCATATGTCTTGAACCTAAGAGCCGGAATATTATTTCATGAGAATATCTACAATATCTACAATTCAACCTCATACTTATTGTAAATAAATATGTTATATAGTGGTTGCAGATGGAATAACATCTACAATTTTCATTCTGCATCTACCATGTTTTAATGGGAAACGCAAAAAAATCACTTCCCAAGCTTGCGGACTCGTATATTTAGTATTATACGATTTTATAAGAGACAGACAAAGGGATTAAAGCCAATAAGAGTTTCAATAGGTGAAGTTAGTGGTTTCATACTGAAGAAACTTTTATTTCATACTAAAGAAACAAAAGTTTCTCTATAGCAAAACTTTTGTTTTTCTATGCAAAAAACTATTATTTATTGAAATACAGAATGTTATACATTATTTATCGTTAGTAGTAATTGTTCGTGCTAATCTTTCCGGTAACCTAATGATGGTAGATCGAAGTTTGTAGTGGTAGATGTTCACTATCTACCACCACAAGATAAATTATTTACAATCAAAAGATTACATAAATAATGGTAGATATGGTAGATGATTTGGATTATTTACACATAGAATGGCATCTGGGGCGTGTCCGGAGAGAACAACTTCTTAAACATAAAACTTTTGACTTTCTAACTTTGCCAACGGGCATTGACATATTATATTTATAACAAAAAAGGCATTCCCTGTTGATAGAGAATGCCTTTTGATTATTATTCAAAGAATAAGTATTATTCGATAACAGGAGCTTGAGTAGCTGTACCCCAATTCATGACCATTGTCCTAACAAACAAGTCGGCTGTAGGATCATCCTTTGGCTGCGTAGGATCTGCATAACCATTACCGGCGATAGTAGCAGAAATCTGATAAACCACGTTTCTATGTACCTGACCGTAATACATGTTTTCGCTATCCAATCCATCGAGACCAATCTTTATCGGCCAATAGCGCAAGACAGGAGCATCCTCTTTACCAAATGTCCAAGATGTGTTATCATTCATTATAGCTTTTATATAAACTTCACCACTGACAACCAATTCGGATGCCAAAGTTGTTTTATCCAGGACGAAAGCTTGATCTTCCTCTTCCGGATCTTCTTGTTCTCTGGCCGCTCCTGTCTGATTATTAGGCAACACATAAAAATATAAAGAGTTCGCAAGAGTAATTGCTTTATCTCCGGAAATAGTAGCATCTTCCCAATTCTGAGTATATGTTGTTTCTGCTGTACTCAATGCCTTTATATAATTAGCAGCATCGACAGTTCCAGCAAAACGGCCGAATGAGTTACTAGAGTTAGTCCCGGAATAATAATCATCTCCATCAGCAGTTTCATAAGTAGCGGCAATATTACCCCAAACCTTATCTGGCAGATTGAACCACTCTGTATTACTTTGGCTTTGGTCTGCCACCTTAGCTTTTGTACGACCATGTAATACAAAAACATCCTTAGGCACAAACTTAATCGTTCCTGATTTGTATTTTTGACTACCATCAACCTTGACTTTAGTCATATCCAAATCAAGGGCATTCAATTCCACACGAGCCACATTTCTAATTAATCCTAAAGGTTTTCCAGATTCAATACTGTGTCCTCCTGTAGTGTTTGAGTAACCATAATAATTTTCACCTTCGGCAAGAGTGAATTTAGGGCTAATACCACTACTCATAGGTAACCCATTCGCTCCTTCTCCGGAAAAGACATAGTAAGCAGATGTCAACTCAAAAGAGTTAGCGGTCGCGGTAAGAGCATCCTTTGGAACATTCGCGAAAGCCAAAGCACGATAAGAAGCACCAGCCTTTAATCCCTTAAACTGAATCTCATTGTTTGAATCAGTAACCTCTTCATCCTCATTAGCTGTAAGATCACTAACTTGTAAGAATGTTCCGTCCTCATTATAAAGGGCTACAAATAAATTGTAAATCTTAGCTTCGCCTTCCTTGGCGTTCTCATCCTCGCCGGCTTTTGTCTGTGTGCTCTTTGTTAAGTTTTTCACCACAATCGTAAGATCAGCGGTGCCTGCTTCCGGTGTAGGTGTCGGATCCACGCTAGGGATAGGATCATCCTCGTTTGAACACGCCGCAAATGCGCAAGCGATCATTGTCCCGAATAATAAATTTCTAAGTTCTATTGGGGAATGGTTATAGGGGGGTGTTCTTTAGTTGATTAGGCTTTTGTTGTGTGAAGGGAAGTAACAACTCAGTAGTATTAATTACCCTCAACGTTACTTCTTTAATCGAGGTTTTTATTACATTTGCCGTATGATCTCCCGTCAGGGCGAGACTCCGTTGGAAAAAACAATTTATGTATTGAAGAATATGAATCTATTTGATATGTCCCCATTTAAAGAAAAAGAGGCATACTTCCGACGCTTGCTCGACGTAGCGAATGTGAATGCCTTGTCCCCCAAGGAGCGTGCGACGTACGATGAGAATCTGAAGATCTACCGTGACTGGAAGGCCACGATGGAGTACGCCGTGGAGGAGGCGGAAACAAAAGGTAAAGCAGAAGGTGAGCGTTTGGCTACCCTACGTAACGCTCGTAACATGAAGAAAGCCGGTGTCGCTCTTTCATTAGTCGCCGAATGCACGGGGCTTTCGTTGGAAATAATACAAAGTCTCTGATCTGATAAGCCAGTTGCGGACTGAAACTATAGCGGATGACACGGATCTTGGGGAGAAGTATCTTTCTTGATCCGTGCCATCCGAATCTGAAGTAATATCCGTCTCATGCGTCTAACACCCCATTAAACCGGTCTATTGCCTGTCTTTTACTAGCATCGATGATTTTCGCGTATACTTGTGTGGAGATGATGTTCTTGTGTCCTAGTAATTTACATACCGTATACAAGTCAATGCCAAGAGCTAGTGAAAGAGTGGCGAAAGTATGGCGGGCCATGTAAGTAATATTTAGAAATGCAATAAAAAACAGAATGACGATAATTAAACGTAAAACGTTTATAATTAAGCATTTTGCAAGATTTGCAGAACAGACAGACCTGCAAAAGAAAACAAAATATTGCGACGTTTCAGTTACCAGACTGTTAGCCGCCTGTTTCGAAAACAACGGCAGGTAACCGAATTTTTACCGATAGGAACAAAGCAGATTTGTATTCACTGTTTATCAATGTTTTGCATGCCAAAGGACGCTTTTCAAAGGAGTATTTTTACAACCTAAAAAAGAGCGTTATGAAAGTGGAAAAATTCAAGGTGCTGCTCTACCTGAAAAAGAGCGAGCCGGACAAGACCGGCAAGGCCCCGATCATGGGACGGATCACCCTCAACCGCACGATGGCGCAGTTCAGCTGCAAGCTCTCCTGTACCCCCGGGCTATGGAACGCGCATGAGAGCCGATTGAATGGCAAGAGCCGGGAAGCGGTGGAGACCAATGAAAAAATAGAGAGGCTGCTGCTTGCCGTACACTCGGCCTTCAATTCCCTCATGGAAAGGAAAAAGGATTTCGATGCCGCCGCGGTCAGGGACATGTTCCAGGGTAACGCGGGCATGCAGATGACCCTGCTCAAACTTCTCGACCGGCACAATGAGGAGATGAAGGCCCGTGTCGGCGTGGACCGTGCACCGACGACAATGTCGACCTACGTGTACACCCGGCGCACCCTTGCCGAATTCATCAAAACGGAATTCAAGGTCTCGGACCTCGCCTTCGGACAGCTCAACGAGCAGTTCATCCGTGACTATCAGGATTTCTGCCTGGAAAAGAAGAAACTGGCAATGGAGACGGTGCGCCATTACCTGTCCATCCTGAAAAAGATCTGCCGCATCGCCTACAAGGAGGGGCACTCGGAGAAATACCATTTCTGCCACTTCAAGCTGCCCAAGCAGAAGGAGACAACACCGAAAGCACTCAGCCGGGAGAATTTCGAGAAGCTACGCGATCTGGAGATACCGGAAAAACGCAGGTCACATGTCATCACCCGGGACCTCTTCCTCTTCGCCTGTTACACCGGCACCGCCTATGCCGATGCGGTAAGCATCACCCGGGAGAACCTCTTCCAGGATGACGAGGGCAGCCTCTGGCTGAAATACCGGCGGAAGAAGACCGACTACCTCGGACGCGTCAAGTTGCTGCCGGAAGCACTCGCGTTGATCGGGAAGTATCGTGACGATACCCGCATCACCCTCTTCCCGCCGCAGGACTACCATACGCTCAGGGCCAACATGAAATCCCTGCGCCTGATGGCGGGGCTGAGCCAGGACCTTGTCTACCACATGGGAAGGCATTCTTTCGCCTCATTGGTCACGCTCGAGGAGGGAGTGCCGATCGAGACCATCAGCAAAATGCTGGGACACTCCAACATAAAGACCACCCAGATATATGCCCGTGTAACTCCGAAGTGACTGTTCGAGGACATGGACAGGTTCGTCGAGGCAACCCGCGATTTGAAACTTATTCTTTAATCCTTAAACAATTAAACAATCATTATCATGCGCAGTACATTTAAGCTTTTATTCTACATCAACCGTAACAAGGTAAAATCGGACGGCACGACCGCCGTCCTCTGCCGGATCAGCATTGACGGAAAGAAATCGGCTGTCACGACAGGCATCTATTGCAAACCCGGAGACTGGGACAGCAAGAAGTGTGAAATCAAAACAGCCAGGGAGAACAACCGCCTTACCGCCTTCCGAGGCCGGCTGGAAGAGGCGTACGGGAACCTGCTGAGGAACCAGGGAGTGGTCACGGCCGAGCTGCTCAAGACCACCGTATCCGGTGCCAATTCCGTGCCGGAATACCTCCTGCAGGCCGGAGAGGTGGAACGCGAACGGCTCAGGGTCCGCTCCAAGGAGATCAATTCCACCTCCACCTACCGCCAGTCGAAGACCACGCAGCTTAACCTCAGGCAGTTCATCGAATCCCGCGGGATGAAGGACATCGCCTTTTCGGACATCACCGAAGAGTTCGCCGAATCGTTCAAGGTCTTTCTCAAGAAAGAGCTGGGACACAGGAACGGACACGTGAACCACTGCCTGTGCTGGCTCAACCGGCTCATCTACATCGCCGTGGACCGGGAAGTATTGCGTGCCAACCCGATAGAGGACGTGGCATACGAGAGGAAAGAAGCGCCTAAACTAAGGCATATCAGCCGCAGTGAACTGAAGCGGATGATGGAAACCCCGCTGCCCGACCCGATGATGGAGCTGGCGCGCAGGACGTTCATCTTCTCCTCGCTGACCGGTCTGGCCTACGCGGATACGAGGGCTCTCCATCCCCGTCACATCGGAACGACCTCGGAAGGAAGAAGGTATATCCGCATCCGCCGCGCCAAAACGGACGTGGAGGCGTTCATCCCGCTGCATCCCATAGCCGGACAGATACTGGATCTTTACAACACCACGGATGACGACAGGCCGGTATTCCCGCTGCCGGTCCGCGATGTCCTCTGGTACGAGGTACATGGAATGGGTGTGGCATTAGGCATGAAAGAGAACCTGTCCTACCACATGGCCCGGCATTCGTTCGGGACCCTGACACTGACCGCGGGCATTCCGATAGAGAGCATCGCCAGGATGATGGGCCATACGAATATCGACAGCACGCAGGTCTACGCCCAGGTCACCGACCGGAAGATATCCTCGGACATGGACCGGCTGATGGAAAGAAGAAAGCCTGCGGCCGGCAAGGAAGCCGCAGGCTAAATAAAAATTGCCGTCGGAATCGTAAATGCAATTCCGGCGGCAATCCTTAAACTTGAATACGATATTATACCAATGCAGCGTGATAGTTCTCCTCCAGCAGCTTCTCGATGTCCGATTGCCTGTACAGGATCTTCCCGCCAAGCTGGATATAGGGAATCCGTCCTTGGTCCCTGTAATCCTGCAGGCACCTGCGGCTGATCTTCAACGTCCCGGAAAGCTCCCTGTCGGTCAGGAACCGTTCCCCGTTGAAGGGAGGACGGTTGTCACGGGCAAGACGTTCCACTTTTTTCTCCATGTTGTCCAGCAGGGCAAAGAACCTGCGGGCACGTTCGTTCTCCTTGTCGATAATGCCTTCCATCTCTTCCGCTCTTTAAAGGTTTCCGTTCTTTCTTCCCTCTCTCACAGCCTTCTCCTTGCGTCTGATGCCGACGTAGGTCATCAGCCTCTCCACGTCTTCGGGCTTGTAATAGAACTTGCGCTGGAGGCGGGTGAACGCCAGCCGTCCGGTATCGCGGAGGGTCTGCAGGGTACGCGGCGAGATGTCAAGGCGCAGGCAGACATCCTGGCCGTCCAGTCACTCTCCGGGTTCCTTACGGCGGTTTCTCTCATACAATCTGTCCACATGTGCGGACAGGTTCTCGGCGCGTGCCAGCATCCTCTCAAGGACACCGGCCTCGATGTAGCATATTTCCATAATTTCAACTTGTTTAAATGTCAGTGCGAATATAAGGGAAGAAACCATGAGAGGCAAGCGCGACCGGTACACTGGCAGGAATAGTCATGGATAGTCGGTTTTTGTCATATGGTGCGGGAAAAATACTCCGTAGCCGGTCGGTTTTCACGACCCCCTTTGGAAAACCTGAAGGACGGGTGCGTCACGGCGATGAAAAAAGAAAAATCCCCACCGGAAGTGAAGCGACCCCAAACCGGCAGGGAGTGTAATAATAAAGGAACGGACTGTTCAGCCCTTGATGTAACCGTACTTTTTCAGGTCGTCCATGAAATGCTCCGGCGTGTCGGTCCTCACCGTCACCCCGTGCAGTTCCCTGTACCGCCCGGAGAAATTCACCATGTACTCCCCGTCGGTGCACCCGCTGTCAAACCAGCTGCCCTCACGCAGGACGCGTACAAACTCGGAAGGGCCGGAGGCGGCAATCCTGCCGCCATCCGCCAAAATACCTGATCTCGTTTTTTTTATTATCGGTATTTCAAATGTCTCAAAAGCCTCTTTGACAGGTTACCATCCGGGATGATCGCCTGAATTCGCATGTACCGGATTTTCTATTTACCAGATTCCATAATGGTTCCTGCCATCCGTTTTTTCTCTGCGGCTGTCGCTTTTTTCCTCGTGGCATCATGGTCTGTTACCGGATGGGAAAAGCCATCTCCATCACAACCATGAATTATAGTGTAGCCATATTTGTATATAGCCGTATGATACGCTATCCGGATAATGCTATCACAGAATTGCGATATAGCCGGATATCAAAATAGGGATAGCCGGGAGCGAAGGGAGCACGCATCCTTCCGGATATAGATATCTCAAAATCTCCATTTGCAGAAGTGTATAAATATCAATCCATTAATGGAGATTATAAAGAAAAAACATAAGTCACACACGACTACCTGTCATTCTCCATTTGCGGATGTGTAGAAGTAGCAATCCATTAATGGAGACGATGAAGAAAAACAATAAGGCGTATACGGCTACCTGTTATTCTCCATTTACAGATGTGTAGAAGTATCAATCCATTAATGGAGACGATGAAAAAACAATAAGGCGTATACGGTTACCTGTTATTCTCCATTTGCAGAAGTGTAGAAGTAGCAATCCATTAATGGACAATAGGGCATGTAAAGGGCAGATTTTCCGTATATTCGCCTCCTTATCCCCGAATTATGGGCGTAAGTCACATGGTCATGGAGATATATCTATCCTTTAATGGGGAGAACAGCCGGCAAATATCTGATGGAAAAGCCCCACAAACCACAGGAAAATAGCCACACAATGGTCTGATACACAATAATTATTGGAGAAACATGGTCCGCCCCTGCGGACAGCAAGTTGTGTTTTCGTTAAACGAAAATCGTACGGTTTAACGGCAACCTGCCGCCAAACCGTCCCTACCCCCTGATGCTCCGGAGTCGTGGGGGATAAGCTACCGGCATGTTCCATGTCCCTTTGGCATGGGATCCTGCGGATGAATCCGGGCACAGAAAGGCGATTTTCGCATAATTTTTCACAAGGTAGTTCCAGAAAAAACTGGTAGCAAGACTTTGCTGGAAGGACTAAACAAGAAGGTGAAAGGAGTGATGTACACCCGCAATGCCCTTGTCCTTTTTCGACTGGGATGCATAAAGGAAGCGAAATATTTTATAAGTGGTTTCTTTCCACCAACCAGAAGGGTTGGTGGAAGCAGATTACCATTCAGTAGATACCAGTTCTGAAAGATGTAAACAACTTGTTTCTTAGATAGCCTTATAAATATGCTACTACTTATTACAGTTCATTTGGAAATGTTATTCTCACTTTTATTCCTCCGCTTTTTCACTTGCTCCACTGCTTCAGATATGATTCCCTTGTTTTCAAAACGCTGCGTGTAATTGGTATAATCCGGATGAATACGTTCGTAAGTTGGGTCAGTGAATAAAGGACTCGTAATAATGTGGTCCGCAGTCGAACGGTTACAGCAGAAAACAATATTTTCAACTCCAGCCAGTCTGGTCAATGCTTTCACATCCGTATCGTGCGGCTGTAGTGTCATCGGATCTGTAAAAAAGAACAGATAGTCTATTTCTCCTTCTACGATCCGCGAACCAATTTGCTGGTCACCTCCTAAAGGACCAGATTTCAGGATTGTGATATCCCATTTGATTTCAGGATGTTTTTCTTCAAGGGCTTTTTTAATTAGTGTACCGGTTGTACCCGTACAATAGAATTTATGTCCTATCAGACGTTCCGAGTTCCAGAGAACCCACTCTATCATGTCTTTTTTCATTGCATCGTGTGCAACAAGCCCAATTCTTCGAACAATTGTTTTCATAAAGCTAAATTATTTTTATATGATAAATTATAATAACAAGAAAAAACTAATTCTATTGAAGGCCGGAGGATGACCGGATAAGTCTGAGCAATTCTTTGTTTGCCCGGCTATCCATGATGGTTTCCCGTTTTTCTTCAAAAAGATTGAGTGTTGTGGAGCATTCCCCACAGATGTCAATGCCCACTACCTGTTCTTTCTGAAGAATAACAGCCAGCAGTTTCTCCAATTCCCATAAGCTGAGAGAACCTTGATCCCAGTTTGTTGCTGCCGAAGCCGGATTCAAGACATCCTTGTCTATGGAAATGTAAACCGGCCCGTTGATATGTCCGGAAGAAAAGTCCTGCCAACCCTCTTCGTGCATGAGCGTAGTTTCACTGTAAAACCGGACTTGTCTTTCATATCCTTTCGGCACAGCCTGTATCAGTTTGTCTGAAGCACCTACGATAATTACTTTCTTGCAGTTGTTGTTATGGTCCAATATATCCTTTACCCAACTTCCGCAAGAAAGTATGTTGTCAAACAACGGTGGCTGCATATCGGGATGGTGGTCGAACACAATCAGCGAAAACGGAGTTTCGAGTTTGTCTGTCCAGAATTTAGTCAAATAATGATAATTGCCTGAATCGATGAAATGGACTCCCTCCGACGGATAATCAGCAATCATCCGCTTCAAAGCCAAAGTACCATCCCTGTCACAGTAGCCCTCTGTACCATAAAGATGACGACAGTCCAGCCATATAAACTTATTGTTCCGGGCAAACGCCTCGTAGTCATACACTCCCGTGAAGTTCATGATGATGATCGGCCATGCTATCCGTTTATCTGTTTTTTGATTTTGCCCGCTCATACGTTGTTTTTGCATATCCTTTTACTGTTCATTAAAACCATCGTACATAACAGAAATCTTGCCGGTGAGGTAACAAAGCATTCTTGGGATACATACGGAAGGCCTGCTTGAAGCTTCCGGCGTTGAAAATGCCGGATGTCGCCTTAAAGGTATATAAATTCCCATTCTTGGAAACTGACGAAAGGGGAATTACCTCATATATGTGATCCTGACCGCCTTCATGCCTGATAATGACCGATTCTATTCCGATTGCGTCATCCAGGCCTTTCTCATCAACGACAACCGTCACCTCATATTCCTTTCCGGCTTCAACCGTGGCATTCAGCCCATTCCCAGCCTCTATGGATTTGATTTCTATGGCATCCCATCTGCTCCGGACGTTTGCTTTCCAGTCAGCCATCATTTTCGCCTTCGCAAAGTTGTCGGCTGCCAGAATATGGAAATGCTCTGACAGCTTGTTATAGAACCTGTCATAGTAGTCGTCCAACTGTCTTTTCATGGTAAAATGGGGAGCGATTTGTGCGATTGAGTTCTTGATATACTTGACCCAGTTTTCCGAATAGTTCTTCCCCCCATGCTCGTAATATAGTGGCAGGATGTCATGCTCCAACAAATAATAGATGGCTTCGGCATCCAGCTGGTTTTGGTACTGTTCATTCTGATAAGTACTTTTATCGGTCAGTGCCCATCCGGCATCCTTGCGGTATCCTTCATACCACCAACCGTCCAGCACGGAGAAATTAAGCACACCGTTCATCAATGCCTTCTCGCCCGACGTACCCGAAGCTTCTGCCAACCGCGTAGGGGTATTCATCCAGATATCCACACCCGAGATAAGATGGCGCGCCAGGTCCATGTCGTAATTCTCCAAGAATATGATTTTACCTAAAAATTCCGGGCGCCGGGATATTTCCACGATTTGCTTGATCAGTCCCTGCCCGGCACCGTCATTGGGATGGGCTTTGCCTGCAAAGATGAACTGTACCGGATATTTCGGATTATTCACGATCCTAGCAAGTCGGTCTATATCCGTGAACAGAAGATGAGCCCTCTTATATGTAGCAAAACGGCGTCCGAAACCTATTAGAAGGGCATCGGGATTGAATCTCTCAAAAATGGAAACGCTCAATGCCGGATCAACCTGACTCCTGAGCCAGTCCTTGCTGCATTTGCTTTTGATATAGTCCAGCAATTTTGCTTTCTGTTTTAACCGGGTATTCCATATCTCTTCATCTGGGATGCCATAGACAGCCTCCCAGATTTTCTGATTGGACTGGTCACAGAAAAAGTTCTCATCAAAATTGTCCTTGAAAAGCTTTTTCCATTCTGCCGCACACCAGGTAGGCAGATGTACCCCGTTGGTTACATAACCCACATGGTTCTCTTCCGGGAAGTATCCCTTCCAGATCGGCGCAAACATTTGCTGGGATACCGATTTATGTAACTTGCTGACGCCGTTTACCTCCTGGCAGGTCTTGCAGGCGAAGACAGACATGCAGAAACGTTCCTCCTTGTCTCCCGGATTGTGACGCCCGAGATCCATCAGGTTATCCCAGGTTATACCCAACTTGCCAGGATATCCCTTCATATATTTATTGAAAAGCCCTTCGTCAAAATAATCATGACCAGCGGGTACGGGAGTATGTACGGTATAAAGTGAGGAAGCACGTACCAGCTCCATGGCCTGCCCAAAATTCAAGCCGCCATTTATGTAATCACAAAGCCGCTGGATATTGATCAATGCGGCATGCCCCTCATTACAGTGATATACATCCTTCGTTATACCCAAAGCTTTCAGCGTCATCATCCCGCCTATGCCAAGCAGAATTTCCTGTTTTAGCCGATTCTCCCAGTCACCTCCATACAGATGGTGAGTGATAGGGCGGTCAAACTCGCTGTTGAGTTCATTGTCCGTATCCAGCAGATAAAGGGGGATACGCCCCACACTGGCTTTCCAAACATTGGCATGTACCACAAAACTGTCGGCATAGGGGACGTGGATTACCAGTTGTTTCCCATCCGGTTGCATTACCTTTTCAATCGGGAGCTGCCCGAAATTCTGCGCTTTATAATTGACTGTCTGCTGGCCGTCCATGGAAAGCGACTGGTCAAAATAACCGTAACGGTACAAAAGTCCTATGGCACAAAGGTCCACATTGCTGTCCGACGCCTCTTTCAGGTAATCCCCCGCCAACATTCCCAAACCACCGGAATATATCTTAAGAACTTCATCCAAGCCGTATTCCATGCTGAAATAAGCTATTGACGGGCGCTGGTGGTCCGGTTCCACATCGATGTATTTTTTGAAGGCGGAATAGACGGCATCCATTTTATAGACAAAGTTCTCATCATGTGCCAGCGCTACCAGCTTTTCATAATTTATCCGCTCCAGAAACAATACCGGATTCTGTTCCACCTCTTTCCAAAGTCC
Organism: Parabacteroides sp. B2-S-102; assembly: GCF_023656665.1. Classification (NCBI taxonomy): domain Bacteria; kingdom Pseudomonadati; phylum Bacteroidota; class Bacteroidia; order Bacteroidales; family Tannerellaceae; genus Parabacteroides; species Parabacteroides sp. B2-S-102. Next base: position 16,027 of record NZ_JAMOKM010000016.1, read on the forward strand.
CGGGTCCAAATCACAATACAGTTTCTTTACGTCATCATTCCATGTCCACCAGAGATTATGTGCGATTTCTGCAAGCTTCCGCAGTTCTGCAGGAAGATGTGAACCTACTGTAATCTCCCTCCATTGAGGGGTATTTACATTATAACTTGAATATTCCATGACATTTTATATTAAATTAAATAAGTTCTAATCTTTATTCAATCCTTTTATTATTTTTCGTTTACCGACAATCCATACCGTATCATTCTCCTTGAAAATTGTATCAGGGTCTGGATTCATAATATTCACGGTACTTCTCTCTATTCCGATAATGATGCTATCCGATATGTCTGCCTCCCGGATCGTCTTTCCGATCAATGGTGAACCTCCTTCGACAGGAAATTGCCCTATTTCCATCTCATCCTGCGAGGATGTTCCGTTCCCGTTCCTTTCTACCTTCTTTTGCTCCATGGATGTCCGGAAGCTTTCCAACTGCCGGTCCGTACCTACGACCGTAACCTTGTCATATGGATAGAGATGCTCTTCCCCTTGTGGTATATCCAGGCGTTTTTCTCCACGGGTGATTGAAATCACATTTATCTGAAACAAGGTGCGCAGGCTGCTTTCTTTTAATGTTCTGCCCACATATATGGAATCAGGGGATACTGTGAAATCCGCCAAATGTAATTCCTTGAACGGGATATTGCTGCCAAGGGTGGAGCCTGTATCACTTTCTGTAGAAAGTCCATTCCCATCCGTCCCTTGAAAGTTTGCCATAAATTGTCTCTCTATAGTCAGCGACCGTTTCTTGATCCGCTTGGAGAAATAAATGACGGCAATGATAAGGGAAGAAACTACCAGCCCGGCTCCCAAGGCAACATTGAAAAGATGGGTAATGATACTCATCATGATAATCGTGCAAATCAGTATTTTGACAAGTACGATTGATACCAAAGGCCCTCTGTTGAACTTGTTGTCCGTCCAGAGTTTACGGAACTCGGCTGAATTGTTCTTTTTCATGATGATGGCCCATAGAAACGGGGATATGACAAGAAAGATGATGATGAAGCCCAACAAGTTCCCTTCCATTCCCGGCAGACTTTTCCTAATCAAAGGATGCACATAGGAAAAATATAAAGTGATGAAAAAAACGCATACGACCAGATAGAGTGTGACAGACACCAGCATAGACCGGATCAGTTTATGCCAAGTGCCCTGGTGTTTTACAGTCATTGCCCCGGACGTATAGTGTACGAGATAATCTTTCAGGAATCCAGGCATGTGGATGTCTATAAACCGGTATGCCGGTTCCGAAAGCCGTATCATATAGGGGGTAAGAAAAGTCGTTATGACAGATACGGCCACTATGACCGGATAGAGATACTTGTCCGTGACATTCAGACTGACGCCTAAAGATGCGATGATGAATGCGAACTCACCGACCTGTGTCAGTGAAAAGCCGGACTGTATGGCAATTTTCAACGGCTGGCCGGAAAGCAGGACACCAAAGCTCCCGAACAGGACCTGACCGGACAGTACCAGCAATGTCAGGATAAGAATAGGGACGGCATATTCCCACATCATGGCAGGATCGATCATCATTCCCACCGACACGAAAAATATGGAAGCGAACAGGTCTTTTACCGGCTGTACGATATGTGCGATTTTTTCCGCTTCAACGGTCTCTGCCAGCAGGGACCCCATGACAAAGGCTCCCAATGCGGCAGAAAATCCCGCTTTTGTCGCAATCATCACCATTCCCAGGCAAAGTCCCAGAGAGGTTATCAATAAAATCTCGTTGCTGGTGAAACGGCGTATCTTCTTCAGCAGGGTAGGTATCAGATAGATACCCAATGCCGACCAGAAAATCAGGAAAGCGGCCAGCTTCAATATACTTTCCAGCATCTCCTTCCCTTCAAAATGTTTGCCTACCGCCAACGTGGAAAGAATAACCATCATCACTACCGCCACCAGATCTTCGATGACAAGAATCCCCAAGACAATGCCGGTGAATTTCTGTTGGAGAAGTCCCATGTCATTGAAGGCCTTGAATACGATGGCCGTGGACGACATGGACAACATTCCACCCAGAAAAATACTGCTCATGTGGGAGAACCCCATTGCATTCCCCGCTGTATAGCCTATGAACATCATGCCACATACAATAGTGACAGTGGCAACGATAGCCGTAATGCCCACATTTATCAATTTCTTGAACGAAAAGTCCAGTCCCATCGCGAACAGCAGAAAAATGACACCGATGTCCGCCCATATTTTGATATTGGCAGGATCGGAAACAGTCGGGACCAGGGAAACGGAAGGACCCGCCATAATACCGGCTACAATGTAGCCCAATATGACCGGTTGCTTCAGCCACTTGAAAATGACGGTTACAATACCGGCAATAATCAGAATTATGGCAAGATCCGATATTAAAGGAGCAACTTCTGACATATTAACGGTTATTTTAGATCGATAATTCGTTAAGGACCCGGATCAGGCTTTTGTCAATAGGCTTGTCCTTTTTGATTGCCTGGACAAAAGGAACATAAACAATCTCGTTGTTCCGTATGCCTATCATAACATTTCGCTGGCCTTCCATTAAGGCCTGGATTGCGGCTTCACCCAGCCGGCTTGCCAGTATGCGGTCATTGGCACTCGGAGCGCCACCCCGTTGCAGATGGCCCAGGATAGAAACCCTGACATCATATCCGGGATATTCCTTCTTTACCCGGTCGGCGTAATACATGGCACCTCCATTCTTGTTTTCAGGACTTTCGGTCACAATTACGATGCTGCTGTTTTTCGTCTTTCTGAATCCACGTCCGATGAATGTTTCCAACTGGTCCACGTCCGTCCGGTCTTCCGGAATGATGGCCGCTTCAGCACCGGAAGCTATTGCGCTGTTTTGTGCCAGGAAGCCCGCATCACGCCCCATCACCTCGACAAAGAAAATGCGGTCGTGCGAGGTGGCCGTATCCCGGATTTTGTCCACACACTCCACGATGGTGTTCAGGGCCGTATCATATCCTATGGTAAAATCGGTGCCGTACAGATCATTGTCAATGGTGCCGGGCAATCCTATGCACGTCACATCATACTCCTCCGCAAAGATCCGGGCTCCCGTCAGGGAACCGTCTCCACCGATAATTATCAATGCATTGATGTTCTCTTTCTGTATGATCTCATAAGCTTTCTTGCGTCCTTCGGGAGTGATGAAAGTCTCGGAGCGGGCTGTTTTCAGTATGGTACCTCCCCTCTGGATAATGCTGCTTACGTCTTCCGTAGTGAGTTCTTTCACTTCACCGGCAATCAGCCCCTCGTAACCTCTATAAATTCCTTTCACTTTAAATCCGTTAAAAATAGCGGCGCGGGTCACGGCACGGATAGCCGCGTTCATTCCGGAAGCGTCCCCTCCGGAAGTCAGAATTCCTATATATTCATCTTTTTTCATCTATCTCAGTTCTTGTTTTGTTTCATTCTGCCAATATAGCTTTCAGTTTTTTCCGGCAGTGAAAAATACGGCTCTTTATAGTTCCCAAACTCACGCCGGTTCTTTCCGCTATCTCACGGTATTTGAATCCTGACAGGTACATCTCAAAAGGTATGAAATGTGACTCCGGTACACTTTTGATGGCATTACGTATCTTTTCCAGGTCATAGTTCTTGTCCACCTCCTCTGTACGGGACTCGTCCATGATCCGCGAATAATATGCAGGATCGGAGGATATGTACAGGCGGGTATGACCGACCTCCGCCCGGTAACCGTTGATAAACGTGTTGCGCATGATGATAAACAGCCACCCTTTGAAATTCGTGTTCTTGTTGTAACTTTCTTTGTGAAGCATTGCCTTGAGCAGGGTATCCTGCAACAGGTCTTCCGCCTTCTCCCTGTTAGCTGTCAGTTTGTACGCAAAACGGAACAGTTCGTCCTGTACGCCAAGTAGTTCTTTTTCAAAATTGAATTCCTTCATCGGTTGTGCCGGTTCCCTGTTCCGGAAGTGTCTGTTAAAGGTCGGACGGCTTTTCCGAACAAGAAAAGCCTGTCCGACCTTACGACATTCCAGATCTGGAATTATTTAACCTCGATAGCCTTGAACGTTTTTTGTTTTTCTTCCTCCTTCATTTTCGGGATTTCAATGGACAGAATCCCGTGTTCGACTTTTGCGGAGATCTTATCCTTCTCCACATTTTCAGGCAGCAGGATGGTCTGCTGGAACTTGGAATATGAGAATTCGCGGCGGAGATACTTCTTGTCTTTCTTCTCCTCCTTCTTCTCTTCTTTCTTTTCCATGCAGATTGTCAGGTTGTTGTTCTCGTCAACATTCACCTTGAAATCATCCTTTGTCATTCCGGGAGCCGCCATTTCAACCTTGTAGTCCTTGTCATTCTCAATGACATTGATGGCAGGAGCCGTAACTCCCGTTTTTGCCAGCCACTCATTCTCGAAGAAATCGTTAAAAATACTCGGCAACCAGTTTGAGTTTGTTTTTACAGGTACCATTTTTACCTCCTTTTTTAATTGTTAATAAATAAAATATTCAAAAAGACAATACAATCCAGTCTGATTGACTGACTTTTATCGTCTGATCATACCTTGTTCGGCTACAGCCTTTGTCCGTTTCCGTATCTCTTCCGGGTTTCCAAGGTAGTAGTCCTTGACAAGAACCAGTCTGTCGTCAAATTCAAAGACATAAGGAACCGCCGTAGGCAGGTTCAGGTTGGAAATATCCGTATCGGAAATCCCTTTGAGATGCTTGATGATTCCGCGCAGGCTGTTGCCATGGGCGACTACCAGCAGGCTGTCCTTATACATCAATGCGGGAAAGATGATGCATTCCCAGTAAGGCATGACACGCCCAATAGCATCTTTCAGGGATTCCGTACGGGGAAGTTCCCTATCTGGCACACCGGCATAGCGGATATCCATGCCCGGATTACGGGGATCATCTTTGCCTACCGGAGCGGGAGCCACGTCATAGCTTCTTCGCCAGATGTGTACTTGTTCTTCACCATATTGGACCGTCGTCTCACTCTTATTCAGTCCTTGAAGCATGCCGTAATGCTTCTCGTTCAGCCGCCAGGTCTTTTCAACCGGAATCCAGTCTTCATCCAGCCGGTCCAGGACACAGTTCAACGTTTTTACGGCACGTTTCAAGTAAGAAGTGTAAGCTGCCTCAAAAGAAAATCCGGCCTCCCGTAATGCATCGCCTGCCTTGCAGGCTTCTTCGACTCCTTTCTCGCTTAAATCCACGTCCGTCCATCCGGTAAAACGGTTTTCTTTGTTCCATAGGCTTTCGCCATGACGTAATAACACTATTCTTTTCATGGATACTTCTCCTTTATGCAATGGTTATTGAAGAATCCAGATATACGTCCTGAATGGTGTTCAGAAGTTGAACTCCGTCTTTCATCGGTTTCTGGAAAGCCTTACGACCGCTGATCAGCCCCATACCACCTGCACGCTTGTTTACTACTGCCGTTACGACGGCATCATGCAGGTCGGATTCCCCATGGGATTCCCCGCCCGAGTTGATCAATCCGACACGTCCCATATAGCCATTCGCCACCTGATAACGACAAAGGTCTATCGGATGGTCAGTGGTCAGTTCCGAATACATACGCTCGTTTGTCTTTCCGAATCCGATAGCCTTGAAACCGCCGTTATTGGATGGGAGCTTCTGCTTCACGATATCGGCTTTGATGGTAACCCCGATATGGTTGGCTTGTCCTGTTAAATCGGCAGCGGCATGATAGTCGGTTTCATCCTTTTTGAAGCTGCTGTTTCTCAAATAGCACCATAAAATAGTAGCCATTCCCAGTTCGTGGGCATATTCAAAAGCCTGTGACACTTCTACTATCTGGCGGCGGCTTTGTTCCGAACCGAAATAAATGGTAGCGCCGACAGCTACAGCACCCATGTTCCATGCCTCTTTTACCGTACCGAACATTACCTGGTCGTAGCTGTTCGGATAAGTCAACAGCTCGTTATGGTTCAACTTCACGATGAAAGGAATCTTATGGGCGTACTTACGTGCCACAGCTCCCAGAACTCCGAATGTGGATGCCACGGCGTTGCATCCTCCTTCAATGGCCAGCTTTATGATGTTTTCGGGATCGAAATAAAGCGGATTGGGGGCGAAAGACGCTCCTGCAGAATGTTCTATCCCCTGATCCACCGGCAGGATGGAGACATACCCGGTATTGGCCAAACGCCCGTGCCCGTACAGGGCTTGTAGGCTCTCCAAGGTGCGTATATTCCTGTCGGAATTCATCCATACCTTATCTATCATATCCGGTCCCGGAATATGGATAAGTTGTTTGTCTATCGTCTTACATGTATGGTTCAGGTAGTACTCAGCCTGTCCTCCCAATAAATCTACTATTTTCATCTTATTTATTTTTATTGATTATTCTGGTTTATGACTCCCGTTCACCCAGTTTTGCATCCATAAAAAGGATAGCACTGTCTCCGGCTTTCCTTAGCCGACTAACAATATTGAGTACATTCGCTTCTTCTTCTACCTGCTCACGAACAAATTGCCACAAGAAGTTCTGAGTGGCATTGTCTTTCTCTTCGGATGCTACCTGTACCAATTCATCAATCAGTTTGGAAACATGTTTTTCATGCTCCAAAGCATGTTCGAATACTTCAACAGGGTTACCCCAACCTTGTGGAACCACATCGACCTTGTCCACTTTCGGGGTTGCCTCACGCTTAATCATGTACTCAGCAATGGCATATGCATGCCCGATCTCTTCTGCAGATTGTTTCTGCATCCAGCGAGCCATTCCGGAAAAGCCCTCTCTTTCCAGATAAAAAGACATCGATAAATACAGGTTGGCAGACCATAATTCTGCTGTGATTTGCTCATTCAGGGCATTTTGCAATTTTTCAGTCATGACGAATCAAACTTTTAATGTTAATAATAAATCCAAATTATCTCTCTTCTTTAAGAACAAGCATGGGCTTGTTTCAAAATTTCAATTAATACCGGACGTATCCCGCTGATAAAACATTCCACGGCGATCACCATCAGAATAAGTCCCATCAGTCTCATCATTACATTGTTTCCCGTCTCTCCCAAGATTTTTAAAAGCTGGGTGGACGCGCACAGAATAAAGAATGAAAGAATGCAGACCAAAGCGATTACGCCAAGCAATACTATTTTGAAAGTATATTCCGAAGCATCTTCCATCAATGTTATTCCACTGGAAATCGCTCCCGGACCGCATAACATCGGAATGGCAAGAGGTGTGATGGTTATATCTTTGGAATATTCTTTTCGTTCAGTTTCATTCAGTTTCACATGGGTGAAATGTGCCTGCAACATATCATATCCGATTTTAAAGATGATGATACCTCCCACAATCCGGAATCCGTCTGTTGAGATGCCGAAAAAATGAAACAGGAACCTGCCCGATAATGTAAAAAGGACTAATATGATAAATGCAATGGTACATGCTTTCAAGGCGATACATCTGCGTTCTTTCGTATCCATTCCATCAGTCATTTGCAGGAATACCGGCATCACTCCAAGCGGGTCCATCAAGGTGAATAGCGAAGTGAAACACAATGTTATATATACAAATATATCCATGATGACATATATTTTATTGTCGATTATTATATCGCAAAAAACATACCAGATAGCATTCTGCAATATTAAATTTTGCAGAATATCAATCTTAAATCCATACCGTCAAAAATAAGGTAGTCTCCGTTCGTTTTCCTTGGCGAGGATACGTAATAATTCCATAAATACCGTACTTACATATATACGGTCTGCATACAGCCCGCTGATGAAAGAATGGAAGGACATGTTCACATTCCGGCATAATATGAGAAATGTGTTTACCTGACATGATATGTACTGCTCGTGTTCAAGCAATTCATTCAGGGCATTCAATGGCGTTGTCCATTCATGTGTATCCCGTTTCATTTCATTGATTGCAACACATCCTCCATCATGGCATATCCGATTCATCATCTGATAAACCTTGTTCATATTGTCCTGTGCTTGGGAGTTTAGCCAGGAGCTAAGTATTGGAAGCCGTTCATCTTCAAAATAGACCTGCAATGACAGGTATAAACCGGTTGACCATATTTCTGTATTGATCAACTCATTCATGGCGTTTTCTATTCGTTTATCCATTATCACTCTGAATATTGAAAATCCATTACTAATATTATGTGTTATTCCCTGTATATAAAAATTCCATTCGATTGTGGGTAACCCATAAAACGGAATTCTTAAACGAGGCTTAAATAATAGGATACTTATCCGCATAGACAAATTGTCACAAAAAATAGTGCTATGGTGTCTTTTTGTCTTGTCTTCCTTGCAGAATATCCAATAAGATATCCAGTTCTCTTTCTATTCCTTCAATCTTATCGGAAATACAGTCCAAAGTATTATGGTGCAGACTAGCTTTACAGTCCTGCAACTCTCTTGATAGAGAAAGTACCTGCAACCAAAGTTCTTCCTCTGTGTGACAGGGGGAGTTACTATTATCTAGTACCATAGAAGGAGAAGGCAGAAAAGTGTCTTGGCATGTAATTTGTATGATAATGAACGGTATGTCCCGAAAGAGACAGGATGGAAATGAAAGGATAGAATATTCCACAAAAGACAGTAACAAACGAAGGGGGGGAAGTCGTTGGAGACAGTTGTCTCGCTTTTAAAACAAGTTGCTTTCATAATGTTTATAATAAGCCAACCCTGTTCCCTGGGATTGTGTTTATATAAAGTTAAGCGTGGGAACTTTGGTATTACCGTTCAGAAGTATCCCCATACTCAACAACATATAATACACAAAGCCCCACGCCTATATATAACAAAAATCTATATAAATAGTACGTGGAGCGTCCAATGTATTATCCAATTGTTGTTTCGAAATTGGGGATTTCCTGAACTTGGATAATGCCTTAACGCTTTACTATAAATCTTCTATTTTTAAAAGACTAATACAAATGTAATAAAAGAAATGAATTCTTTCAAAGGAAATATCTCCTTTTTTAAGGGGTGGCTTAATTTTTCTTCATTAAAAGTCTTAGAATTACTGCCTGCCAAAGCCCGTCACAATTTTTTTGAAATCCTCAAGCTGTACATTAAGCTCTATATAGTACAAGCAGAAAAACAGACCATGATGCCGCAGGCAGTATAGGCCATAACCCACTCTTCCGTGAGTATCTTATCTATTTGACAATAATAAAAATGTAAAGGAGGATAATGGCATGGACAATATTCGTATCCCAATACATATAGGTTAACATATAAGGGAAAATGGTCACGGAGTCCACAAACCGTAGAATGAAAAAATATATTTCCATCGTGCACGGTTTATGCCTCTATCCGGATATTTGGCCGGTGCCGCAAAATGCACAATGCATACTCCATAAAAAACACCAGGGAGGAAAAATAAGTCATACTGAACAACGCCTGTCTGTAATGGGTCATGGATACAAATGGACTACAGATAATGGCTGCAATGGATATAACGATACAATCAAGCACAAAATAATGTACGAACGTGCCTATCAGTTGCATTTGGATGAAGCAGTACCACTTCATGCGATGTTTGGTTAGATTGAGTATGGATATAGGGGCTTAAAAATTAGACAGATACAAATTTACTAAAAAAGGAGAGGCTGTCTCAAAAGAGGTGTTTACAAACTTACTTTTGAAGATTTCATCCTTTCAAACTGCTTTTTCGTTGCCATAAGCCTCCTAAGAGGCTACTTTTGCAAGATTATATGCTATGGCTAGCAGGGCGAACTCAATTTCAACCTTCTTAAATCCACGAAGATGGAACCTCTTGAAGTGCTTGTTGTTCTTGAGGTTTCCAAATACGGCTTCCACATCCTGTGGTCGCTGACTGCGATATTTCAGACCTTCATCAGAGAGTAGCTTTTCACGTTCTCTTTCCTTGATTTTCCTCAGACGGTGATTTACCTGTACAATCCTTTCCGAGCGGCTTCTGTAGCACCGGCATCTTAACGGGCAGCCCTTATAGTTACGTGCCTTGTATCTTGATATGGTCTGCACAAAACCGTTGTTTGTTACCCGCCTTGCATCGGAGAGTCTTTCCATTCTCTGTCCCGTAGGACAATACATGCCGTCGGTTTCTTCGTTATGAAAATAATTGTACTTTATAAAGGTTTCAATGCCATGTCTGAAAGCATACAGATAGTTCTCTTCACTTCCGTATCCGGCATCACAGACAGACACGTCAGGGTATCTGCCGTAGAGGGAATGGAAATCATCCATATGCAGAGGATAGGTGGAGGTATCGCCCAACACTGATGGATGGTATAGTTCAGAATGAACTGTTTATTGGTACTGAACTGGGGATTGTATCCGGGTTTGAGTTGTCTGTTCTTCATATGGTCATCTTTCATGCGCATGAAAGTAGCATCATTGTCTGTCTTTGAGTAGCTGTTACGTCCGTCAAGTATCTTTCCCTGCGATTCATATTTCTTGAGCTGTTCAGGCCATGACTTCCTTACACGTCTTACCTTCGCTTTCATCTTCTTGTCAGCATCCACTCCATTCAGGGCATCATCTATCTGCCCGAGTGCCTTTTCCACTTTCTCCGGGGTGATATCCTGATAGGCAACCGGAGCGGAATCACGCAGTTCCTGCTTGGTGAGGGACTCGGCGTATTGCCATATCTCCTCAAGCTGTTCCGCGATTCTGGATATGCGGGTATGTATAGATTTGCCCCCCAGACGAACGTATAACGGTTGGCGTTCACCTCCATCTTCGTCCCGTCAGTACAGGCCACATCCAGACTTACAAAACCTTCCGCCACGAGAAACTTTACAATGGTTGCAAATATCGTCTTCAGCACATCCTTTAGCCGGCTGCTGCGGAAACGGTTGATGGTATTATGGTCAGGAGTTACATTGCCGGTAAGCCACATGAAGCGTATGTCATTACGACAGAACTCTTCTATGCGACGGCTGGAATAGATATTACGCAAATGCATAGACAAGAATCTGAAGCATCATGCGTGGGTGGTACGCAGAACAGCCTTTAGGGGAATACTTACGGTAAAGTGCTTCAAGGTTTATCTGTTCAATGATGCGGTGAACAACCCGGACCGGATCGTTCCGGGGAATAAAATCGCCTAAACATGGAGGTAAAAGCAGATTATCGTTGGATGTGTAACTTTTAAACATTATCTTTGGGATATCTTACTTGATGCCCTAAGATACAAAAAATTAGGGAGATGGGCAAGTTCTGGCTGAGCGAAGTTAGGGCTTACCCGATTTTTTGCAGACACAAAAAAGGCCATCCCAAAGTTTATTTGAGACAGCCTTGTTTATTTTATGTGCAAATGTAACTGTTATCCTAAATAACCATTCAGAATTATTTCAGCATTTCACCTTTTTCGTTGAAAAACACAACGCTTTCGGTTCCGACGGCATCAACCAAAGTTACTTTATAAGTCTTTACGCCATCTTCTGCCACTTCTACGGCTGCTTCCTTAATGGTGGATTCAGCATAGTCTTTCTTGATGGCGTCCTGAACTGCCTGCGGGAGTTCCTTTATATCAATCGGTTTAAACTCGTTCACCATTGCAACGATTTCAACATCTGATGCCATGTTGTTAGCGAATGCTACTGAACTACCTAATCCCATTACCAGTGCTACTGCAAACAATACCTTTTTCATAATGCTAATTATTAAATTGTTAAACATCTTATCGTCTTACGCTAAAGAATAGACAATCACCGTGCCAAATAAATGGATATTTATCATATTGCTGTAAAACAGACCCTTATGAATTATTCATATTGCATAATGCAAATGTCTGATGGGCATTTTTTCTACAATGATGTGGAATGCGATACACATGGCTACACATGGTCTAACGACTGTGAATAAGAGAGTTGAGACGTTAAAATCATGCAGACGGCATGCGAAAGGAGTCGTAACGAAAGTAATCTCTCCATTACGGCTCCTGGTTATTATCCTTCTACTGTTAAAAAGTAATATCCAATTTCACCATGAATGTTATCGAACGATAGCCGCACTCCTTGCTCAACAGGTTGTTCACCATAAACTGGAAAGCGACTCCCTTTGTCACTTTCACGCCGAAGTAATTGCGTATATGTTCGTAAAGGAGATGGCCCATTCGCTGGGATTTGAAAATACGGCGTTCTTCACCCAATTCTTTAAACGGTTCACCGGCTCTACTCCGCAGGAATATAGAAAACATTAATCTGCCAGATACCTTTTCATTCGCGGCGAGTACTCTGTCCGGTAGTTTCCGCAACTGTCCGTATAGATAATGAAATTGTCAATTTCCGGATGCTCTTTCTACAACTGACGGGCTTTGCGGCTCCCCAACGTCATAAAGGCCGTTGCATAGGCATCAGCAAGCATGCACTGATGGGCAATAATTGTAGCACTCAATATATCCTTTTGAACCGGATATCCTGTTATCGGATTGATGGCATGAGCGTATTTCCTTCCATCTTTCAGATAGAAATTACGGTAGTTGCCGGAAGTTGCGAGTCCCAGCCGTTCCGACAGTTGCACAATTTGTTCAAGCTCGGAGTTTGTTCCGGTACTGTCATCCTTCGGTCTGACAATGCCAATGCACCAATTCCACCCTTGCGGGTTCTTTCCTTTCGCTATCATTTCGCCGCCGATGTCTATCATATAGTTCGATATGCCTTTGCGGTCGAACAAACACGCGATTATGTTACAGATAGTACCGCCGCCGAGCACCGAGAAATTGAGCAGGATGCGGGGATCGTCTTTCATCACACGGTTGCCCTGTAAACGCACTTTTCGGAAGCCTACAAAGTGGCGGATACTGTCTACGAGTTGCGGAGTGATGCTGTCAAACTTTGTAAAGCCAAATCCCCACAGGTTGATAAGCGGTGCACAAGTTACGTCAAATATCCCGCCTGTTTGTTCCGACGCTTGCATGGCTGTGCGGAAAGGATTGCATCAAGTTATATATCTTACGATGTTTTTTGTGCCAAGTGTATCTCTATGTAGAATACATTTCTAATTAGCTAAGCGATATATGAAACTAATCTTATCGAAAATTTTGTCCGTATCTTCTCCGACCTTTGGGTTAATCAGTTCAGCATATATCTGCATAGAAAAGATTGATTTTGTGTCCTAATACTTTTGTAAAGTTTCTTATGGCACGCCTTTTAATATACCCGAAACAACAAAGGTATAATGTCCGATATGAAAAAAACTGGATTTTTATTGAAGCGAATCAATTCTTTTATTATTTTTACCTTTCCTTCCATAACCAACGTGGTGCGCCGCTGCGCCCTGCAGCTGCTCATGTCGAAACAGAAAACACTGGACAAGCAGACGCTGAAGGAAGCCTTACAGAAAGAAACACAGAAAATGTGAAATTATTACGTGGACTCCGACGGACCGCCCTGCTTGTGTTACCGGCTGCCTTGCCCGGGATGAACCTTTGAGATGCAACCGCCAGACAAAGGGGAAGAGGAACACTTCCATACCCGTAACCCGGCAGGACAGTCTTATGCCAGGGACACAACTATAGAAAAAAGGACAGACCTGATAGTAAGATGCGTTTGGCAAAAAAGGAAATGATGAATATTAATAATAGAAAAAAACATTTGTTCCGCAAAGCATACGCGGATATGTACATAAAAGAAGAGAAATATCTTCAAAAGGAGGATTGTTTTCCAGCCCCCCATTACTGGTAGTTTTTAGGAGATAAAGCCTAAGGATATTTTGTTTTTCTCACTTGAAAACCTTATTTTTGCATAACAAAAACGTCCTTTGAATGTATGCAAGATGAAACAAGCCGCTGAATTTCGCTCGTTTCTAAATAGTTACCTATTAAATAAAAATAACAAGAGAACTATTTAATTTTCAGTTAGATAGCAAAAGCATTGTGTTTCCTTACGTGAAAGGTCACTTTCTTGTTCTTGATGCCGGCGGCTAAAGTCCAGCCTTTTAATACCTGACATATAATCGTGAGGCTAGGTAGATGGAATATCAAGCCGAGCCTGTCATTCTCATTCTCCCTTGCGGGAAGGTATTTTATCGCTTCCTCGGACAATGGGAGATAAATAGCCTCTTTCGTCTTTCTCTGTATGATCTGTAAACGGAATTTATCATTTCCGTCTTTTTGCATATCTTCCCATCCAAGAGCGGTCAAGTCGCTGATCCGGAGTCCGCAGAAACAGCAGAACAGAAAAGCCTTTTTTACCTCTGGGCATGCGCAATCTGTCCAGATTAACCTCTTTAGTTCCTCTAGGGTCAAATAAGTACGCAGGCTGGTAGGTTTGTGAGGTTTTTCGTCTGTATCCAGCAAACTACAAGGATTCGAGAGGATCAGTCCTTTTTTGACCGCCTTATTGAGTGTGACATTCAGGAGCCGGTAATAACCGTGAATCGTGAAGTCGCTTTTGAGGTAGGGTTGTTTACGCAAGTGAGTGATGAAACCTTTCACGAAACCGGTATCTATGTCCTTAAGCAGGCATTGCGGCATATAGTCTCTAAGATGATTGGCCAGACTTCTTAATCGTAGGGAATAGGCTTTGTCGCCATGCGCGGATTTATCGGTGGACAATTCCGAGAGGAATTCTAAAAGTGTTTTTTTCCCGAGCCCGTTTATCATACGGACACCATAAATCTCGTTCTGAAGATCAATGATCCGTTGTGCCTTGATACTATTGGCCAAGCGCAAAGTGATCCGGTTCTTATCACGGTCTTCAGGGAAACGTTCCGGGGTGAGGTAGAGCTTGAGGAACTCATAATACCTCTTTCCTTTGTAATAGATGTCCAGATATATGGACTGGTTTGCGTTCGACAGTTTCTTGAACCGGAGCTTTACGGGCTCTTTCGCTTTCATCTCATTCTTTTTTCTTGCCATGATTTTGCTGAATTTAAGTGATTATGTATATTTGTTACTAGGATGATCCGAGTACCACCCCGGTAGCATAAAATACACGGATTGAGCCTGTTTTTGTAGGTGAAAGTTGCAAAAGGTAGGGAAACCTATCACTTTTATGAAATTGATACATTTGTCTCTTATTATAGAGAGTTCTGCCTATCAGCACCACGATATATCCTTTCTATTTTTGTCACATATTAATGTGAGAACAAAAAATATTATACTATGAGATTCAAGAAATACATTCTTTTATCGTTGGTGCTATGCGGATTTGCCGCTTGTTCCGATGATAATGAAATAGAAATTCCAAAGGCTCCTGTCTTAGAGAAAGCTCAACTAGCTTTGGCTATCAAGAGTGAGGAAGGGGCGGTTACGAAGGCCGGAGAAACTACTCCAACGGATGCGGACGTGAATACGCTAACGGTTGGGGTGTTTGGAGTTGATGGATGGAGTGTGATATATACAAAAGATGCTACTCCTAACTCTGATGGGACAAAGGATGTCGGTCCGCAAGAAGTGTATGCGGGTGAAGCTCATGTAGTGGTTGTGGCGAACGCTGCCCCTGTTATCCAAACCGAATTGGCAAAGGCTAAGGATATAACTGACTTTATTGAAACAACAATCAATCTGTCTGACGAGACTTTGACAAAAGGCTTGACGATGAGTAGTAAAGTGCTTAACGTGACATTAGTGGCAAATACGACCAACTATATTGGTTATGATGATGAGGTCGGTGATATAACGGTAAAAGATATTTCTGGTAAGGAAGTTTATGGCGCAGGCCCGGTTCCCTTGGTTCGAGATGTCGCTTCGATCGCTTTGGCTGGTGCAGACATAGGTAATCCAGAAAATGCGAATTATGAAAGTAAGTCCTTCGTTTTGAAGGAGGTCTTTATCGCTAGTGCGAAAGGTGTATCAAGCGTAGCTTCTACTGAGGAGTGGGGGACGATCGAGAAAGATTTTTTTGGAGATACCCATTTTGGATACTTAGATTATAAGGTAGGTCTACTATTTCTAACGTCTCCGAATAATATCGACGAAGGTTCTTACAAAAAAGGGCTCCAGACGAAATATGACGCATTGGCAAAGAAGCATGTTGAGAATGATCCAGCCTTGAATCATGAATTTTATGTTTACGAGAATACAAAGGGTGAGGTGAAGTCCGGTGAATCTAACGTCAATGAGGCTTATGCCAACCATACCTTATTGATCGTAAAAGGTGATTATACCTATCTACCGCAAGGTGCGAAAGAATCTATTACGAAAGAGAATTGTTATTATGCGATTCCTGTCGGAGAAGAAGTGACGATTGATGGCACGGAAAAAAGGAGTAAGTTTTACGTCCAACGTAACTACAAATACGAGATCTCTTTAACGATTATCGGCCCCGGTTCCGAGATCCCATATGACCCGATGATCTCCACCAATGTGAGCGCATCCGTGAAAGTGGAGCCATGGAACGTGAAGACTATCCATGAGGAAGTAGAATAAAGCAATATAGGGTAAAATAATTGATAAGAAAAAATTAGGATTATGAAACACATACTGTTTACAAAGGAATTGCTTCTCTTGGTTGTGGCTTTGTTCGCTATTATAGCGACTAGCTGCATCAAGGAGGATTTGGATCAATGCTATACGCTCAAACTGAAGGTCGAGAATATCAAGGGAGACGATATAACGGAATACGGATGGATGGAATCTACCGATCTGTATATATTCGACGAGAATCTGAATTACTTGGAGAAACGTAGCTTGGATAAGAACTTTATCCGTTCCCGCAATGAGATCGTTTTGGATGGCTATACCGCCGATCGTAGTCTACGTATCGTGGCATGGGGCAACGTGAATGCCTTGGGTGAAAAGCAATCCGTATCGGAGGCCCAGACCATAGAGGACTTGAAAGTGATGTTGAAAAGCCAAGATGGTTTGGCGGTTACCCCGGACAGCCTTTATTATGGTAGCGAACAAGTGTTGACAAAAGCCGGAGGCGTAGCGAAGGAGACTGAGATCGTGATTCGTCCGAAAGTGGGTACGGTCACGATCGAGACCCGAGGGTTGCAAGAGCAACTCGGCAGGATGGGGTTGAGAAGTTCCGTGGATTGCGACTTCTACTTGAATAATACATTAAGTGGTTTTGATTACCGTGGCACGCAGATTGGCGATAGCGTATATTATAATCCGGAAGGTGCATGGAACGAGTCCGGGGTTGAATGGATAACCCCTACTATGCAAACCGCTTGTCCGGGACAGGATATGGCTGTGTCGATAAGCGCCAATGGAGTCTCGTTAGGCTCGGCCAAGGTAGACGAGAACGGTGATCCTATTTATACGAGCGCGGGAGAGAATACCCATCTGATCCTTGAATGGGGTGAGGGCGGAACCTTATCCGTCCGGGCAACCGTTCGTCCTTGGGGAGTAGTGGAAGAAGATATTCCGATGCATTAAAGGGTACCTCATCATATATAATTAAGAAATACGATACGAACATGAAATTATTAGCGAACATATTTTTATCCGGTTTGGCGATTCTCGCTTGTGTGAGTTGTTCTAAAGATGAGGATCCGGTTCTTCCCTTAGAAGGCGCTAAGCTGTCCGTCGCTGTCAAGGCATCCGGTACGGCTACGAAAGCCTATAACCCCAATGACGTGAATGAGTTGGAGGGTGAGGCTTATATCAATAATTTGGCTGTGGTAGTATTTAATGAGACCGGCACGGAACTGCTCGGTTATAAATGGGAGGCTCTTTCCGGGGCGGAACATTCCGCCATAATAGCCGATGTGCCGACAACGAAGGCTGTCCGGGCACGGATCATTGTCTTGGCGAACGTGCCGAGAGATTTATTATCTACCGTTTCTACCTACGATGAGTTCCAGACTCGCTTGGTAGACCTCTCCTCGCAATCGCAAACGAACCTAACGATGAGTAGTCAAGTGATCGTTACAAAATCCGCTTTATCTGAGGAAGATAACTATTTAGGATATACGGATCTTGGCGATCAGAATGTGGATGGCATCTCCGACCCGATCCTTTTGACCCGTGTAGCCGCACGTATTGATTTGGTGAATATATCCACTCGTTTTGCCGGAACGCCGTTCGCCGGACGTGAGGTGCGAATCGATGCGGTAGGCATCTACAATATGAAGACAAAGTCTTACTATTTCAGTGAGGCGGATTGGGGAGAGACAGAGGCTCCCGATGCCGTGCGAAATTCGGAAGATACCTCGTTCGAGGATCTGTTGGTAAATGATGGCACTTCGATATCCAATACGCCATTCGTTCATTATGTAATGGAAAATATGAAAAGCGACGATCACACGATGATCGCCGTAAAAGCTACCTTACGGGGAAATTCCAGTTATCAGGACCATACGAAAATCTTCACGGCGGTGATCAATGCGGGTGGCTTGCAGAACGGCTATGATCATAATTTCATCCGTCGCAACTACGTTTACCGTCTCCGTATTTATTTTGACGGCGAAAGTTTCGACAATATTCCCGTAACGCCAGACCCGGGCCCAGGTCCGGATCCGGAACCCGAGGTAGATACCAACTTGAATATAGCCGTGCAGGTAGTAGGCTGGGGCCCGGTAATGCAGCATCCGGTAATAGACTAAGTAATGGAATCATAGGGAATGAAATTTAGTATAAACAAGAAAAAACAAAAGGATATGAAACTAAGACATTTATTATTAGCCTCCTTCGCCGTATGCACTTTTGCCTCCTGCTCGGACGATAGCTCGAATGGCATCGAGATACCGGAAGAAAACTATCAGATGATAGATGCGAACGTCTCTCTTACCGCTACGGCTTTGGATGGGATACAGACAAAAGCGACAACGGAAGTAGGCAGTGGAAACGAGCAATTTATAAGGAGCCTGACCGCTTATTTATTTTATGCGGATAATGACGGTGATGCGGCTAACGATAAATTTGCGGCCATGAAAACAGTGGAGGCTTCCGGCTCTGAAAAGTTGCGAACGATTGAAGATATCGTTGTTAAAGTGAAGGCTATGGCGGCAGGTGAAGTTTCTTCTACGCAATTGAAAGTGGTAATCTTTGCGAATACAGCGCTTGATAAAATTCCTTCTACATGGGGGGATATAACGAACGGCGAGCTTTCGAATATCGTAAGTTTTGCGGATGTACATGCGTCAACTCAAGCTACTTATGTCCCGATGTTTAGCCAGATTGTCACAATCGGTGGGCTTGTGGCTGGGACGGATTACGATAATTGGGTAATAGCTAATGATCAGTCTATTAAGAATACAAAACAAGCTGATATAGGCTCCAATCATACGACAATCATTAAAAACGGCGACAAATGGACTGAGGGTGATGCTTATTATCCTGAGGAGAACTCGACTGATAATATTTCCTTAACCCGCCATGTAGCCCGGGTGCAGTTAGAGGGATTGGATTGCAATTTCACGCAGAGTTATGAAGGTGCTACATTTACATTGACAGGCGTATACGTAGCGAATGTTAGTACTAAGTCTAAATTGTATGGTGACGCTACGGCTTACTCATTGGAGCAAGCCGCCGGCCCTTTCAGCCATGGATGTGATTATATACGTGATGATTATTACTTGGTGAAGGGTACAAACAATGTCGCTCAGTTTGCCAAAGAGATCAAGGAGCAGGTTTCTATAAACATGGTAAGTAATAATCACAGTAAGAACATGAGTGGCAGTGAGGTCAATTATTCCGGACCCGCATGGCAAACGTTCTCTGATAAGACAACCTCCGGTACAAATAACAGCAGTCTTCCGGAAATGGCTCAATTTTACGTATATGAGTATAATGGAACAACACACGACATGACAAAAGATCCAGAGCCTAGCGATGCTCCTACCGGAAATATCCAAACCCTGTTGATCCTTAAAGGGACTTGGACAAATAATGGAGTGGTCAAAGAGAACCGTTATTACCGTATCCCTATTAGCGATGGTGCTGCTATAGGCGTACAACGCAATAATATATATAAGGTATATGCCACTATTACCGGCGAGGGTTCCAAGGATCCCGATACTAGCGAGTTGAACGCTTGCATCAGCTTTAGCGTAAAGGTGCAGCCTTGGACAGTCATTACGCAACATGAGGATGACGTGAATTGATTAAGTTCTTTTATATTTAAATAAACAGCGAAAGGCGGGGTTCGGAATTTCCGGGCTCCGTTTTTTTGTCCTATGATGGATGGATTTGCGCCCTGCATAGGTATCCCTATCGCCTAAGATAGCTTTAGCCACACCCTTAAAACGCTACTTCCAATATGCTAGTTTTACCCCTTAAAGTTGAAAGTTACGCCTATCGTGCCGAATAATGGATTCCTCTAATTTTGCTAGCGTAAAACAAGAGAAAAATTCAATCCATTATGAAAATAAAGAATATACTAGCATTGTTATGCTTCCTTTGCATCGGAGTGTCCTGCTCCATGGAAGACGATATTTTGAATAACGTGGATATGGGAGGCGTTGGGACGAATATCGCAAACACCGAGGCCGTTTTTGCCTTCTCTCTTTCCGGCAATAGCTCTATGACCAAGGCTGGTGAAATAACGGAAAATCCCAATGATGTTACTTCTACGGAATCTTCTATCAGTAATTGTTTTGTAGCTATTATTAAAGATGACAATGTATTGTCTTCTTATTGGTACGCAACGAGCGATTTGCAGACGAGTAGCGAGTCCTTTACTACGGATATCGAGCGCCACATGATCGTGAAAGTGCCAAGTGATAAGCCGGCACTTACGGCTTATGCGGTGGCGAACCTGACACAGACGACTGCCGATAAGTTATTGGCTTGTACAACCATAGCGGATATTCAAGATGTAGAGTTGGCAGAACATCCTAATTTTCTAGTAAAAGTAGGAGAACAACCCATTGGATCTTATAAAACAACTACTCAATTGGCTACTCACGATGACGGGAATTGTAACAAAATAACAATTCCCGTATCGCAGAGAGTTGCGGCGTTTGAACTGGCTTCCTTCAAGGTGGTAGACACGAGTAAAGAAAAGGTGGATGGTGAGTATCCGGTAGTACCGAATGTAGAGGTCGTTTCCGTACAGATGCTGAACATTAAGCTAAGCGCTAAAGTGGTAGGTGAGTATGGTAGCTCTTTTTCCGGAGTAGATGATAATATTCTGAAGCCAACCGATGTGAACCAGAGTGATCCGAAGAAAGACATTTACGGTACTTACGATAAGATCCGTTTTTATGGCTATGATAATACGGATGTAGATCGTCAGACTTTCATGAAAATAACCTATAAGGTCGATGGTGCGGTAATGGATCGTACCTATCCGATCAAGACAAAGCCGGGAGATGCGGTGAAGGTTGTTGGGGGGAATCTCTATAAGTTATCTGTGACAATAGGTAATGCCAGCGAGGATATTGATTTTGTAATTGAAGATTGGATACCGAATACCTTGAGTGTCGGTGATATTTTTGGAGAACCAGTTAAGTAAACAGGGTAAAATAAACATAACATGAAGCAGTTAAAAGATATAGTATTGACAGGATTTTTGGCGCTCTTGGCCTTTACCGCATGTACGGAAGAGAAGCTGATAGATGAGCGACCGATGGAAACAGGTACGGTTTCGATCTCTTTCTCTACTGAGGGCGTGGAGACGAAAGTGATAAATGCCGATGGTACTTATCAGTACGCTACGGCGGATGAACTTAACATAAACAATATTTTTGTCTCTATCTTCAAGAAGGTAGATAACGAGTGGAAATACTTGATTTCTAAGACCGGAACCTTAGGTGATGGCAGTTTTGTCGGGACACAAAGTTCCGGCTCCTTTAAACTGACCGGTTTGACCTTGCCGCTTAACACGGAACTGAAGGTGGTAGCTATCGTGAATCCATTGGAGGACAAGGTTGCGTCTTATGCGGAAATGGACTATGCGACATTATGTGAAGAATCCGTATCATATACATCTTTAGGGGGAACCGATTATTATACATTCGATCCTAAAACCTTGATAAAGGTCGGAGAGGGGGAGATGACATTAACGTTGACAGATGGATTGATTACGGGAGGTAAGACGGTTAGCCTAAAACAACTGGCGGCGAAGGTACATCTGGAGCTAGAGGTAGATTTGCCGGAGCTGGAAGGTTCTACGACAACGAGTGATTGGAATCTGGGAGGTTTTGCTTTGACGGAATTAACAGCCGTGCTGACTAAAGAGTTAATGAACAGTGCTTCAAATAGCAGTAATGCTGTCACCATTTATAAGTTGGATGGGAAGCTTGGTGCTGTAGGCAAAAATGGTAGAATTCCGGCGGGGGCTGTAGAAATAGCGAAGGCTATGAATGGAAATGGTTGTTCGCATGTAGGATGTAACGTGGGCACAACGATTGGCGACAAATGTGCTCATCTAACGATAACGTTAGAGGGGGGAATAACAGTTGAGAAAATAGAGACGACTCCTAAATGGCTCTTTAGCTTGAAAACAATTCAGATTCTGAATGTGAATACAGAATCAAACTTGATTATATCCGAGAACGAGAAAAATCTCTTGTCTAAATTACTTGACAGCCAACTAAAAACAATAAATAAAGCGTGCTCCACTGTAGAGGTTGTTCTTTATACGTATGAGAGAGAGAAAGTCGCCGATTTGCAGAATGCTCTGACAGTCAATCTGGTCGGTGAGTTTGCGTTGGGTGCGGATATAAAGAAATATATTTATAAGATGAAAGGAAATTTCTTGCATCCTTATTGGGAAAACGGTTCAGGATGGGGAGATGGGAGTTCGGAGTTTTATCTATATCAAGATGATTTGGAGCTTGAGGGTGAGCCTAGCTCCAGTGAGGAGATCACCTCCGGAGGTGAGGGTACGGATTACAAATACTCCATCCCAATCAACCCTGAATATAAAGCGGATGAATGCACGGACGGTTTGATCCACGGTAACTATTATCATGTGACAGGAATGTTGAAACAATCAACAGGTGAATTTAAGATATGGGTAGCTCCTTGGGCTGGGAAAGATGTTAGCGCAAACTTTAATTAAACAGTAAATAGAATATTATGAAAGCGATGAAATATATATATGCCTTGTTCTTGGGCCTGTTAATGCTAGGACTGGGTTCCTGCATGGAAGAGACGGAAGTGAATGGAGGAGAGCAGAAAGTTGATGGATTACGACTGTCCTTGAGCGTTTCCGCTAGCGACGTGATCTCTCCGCTCACGAAAGCCTCGGCTACTGATGCTAATGCTATTAGCGATTTGAATATCCTTGTGTATAATAAGGATAATAATCGTTTAGTTAAAGGATTGTATTTGACCGGTGCAGCCTTGAATGGCCTTACCGTAAATAATAACGAAGAGAATAAGGCGGTTAATTACGATATAGCTTTACAGAATGGCTCTTATCGTGTACGAGTAATTGCGAACGCAGAATCTGATTTGAGTGCGGAGCCGTTCGATGAGATAAATAACCTATCGTATGGAACGCCAGAAAATTTACCTAAGATGGTAATGAGCGCATTCGATGATAATGTATCAGTTAGCGGAGGAAAAGGTTCTGCCATCCTTTCGTTAAAGCGTATTTACGCTATGATATCCGTATCTGTGAATACTTCTGGATTGAAAGATCGTACGATCAAGCCCCTAAAAGTATCTTTGCATCAAGTACCGGCTACTGGTAAATTGTTTATGAACAACTTAATCCCGGCAAATCCGTCACCTTCAGATTATATAACGGAGGCTGATATGATCGAATTTTCCAATCCGGTAGAAAATGTTAGTTCAATGAAAGATAACAGTGTTTTCTTTATGTATGAGAATAAGCAACCGGATGGTGTCTGCTTACTGAAAGACGGACAGTATGTAGAGGCTTATAAAACCCCGGCAAGTTTAGGTAACACCCCAATAAAGGATGTCGCCACTGTGGAAACGGATAAGACTTGTTCTTATATTCGTGTGGAAGCAGAGTATTCAGAAATGGGTGCTAATGGGAAGATTGTTTATCGCTTTTTCTTAGGAGATGACGCTTTTACCAATTTTGCGGTAGAGCGAAACGCCCACTATAACGTGACGCTTAATCTTACCGGTAAGGGCGGGGTTGACGAGGCTTCTTGGCGTGTGACGAAAGATTTCAACTGGGATTTTACGGTGGATGATATTTATATCGGGTATCGGATAGGCTCTATAAGTGATATCCAAGTGAAGTTACCAACAGATCATCAGTGGTTTGATAAGTGTGAATGGAGTGTGGAAGGTTCAAATAGTAAGGATTTCCAGATTGGTGCGTATGATAAAAATACGAATACGATTCGAGTTATCACGAAGAAAACGAATATTAGTAGTAAGGATCACATAACTAATACCGTGACGATTACGGCTACAGGGAAGGATGGAAAATCAATCTCTAAAACTGTAACTGTCAATCAAGTTATCCGTTTGGTCGATCCGATAGCTTTCTATAAGAAATGGGACAACAGGGAGCTTGTCAAAGTTAAGGTGCGAGAATTTAATAAGGAGAAGAGAAAGTATGAGATATTGAATTCTATTGGCCCTTGGACAGCTACTATTACCGCCGGGGATTGGTTTACGCTATCTACAGATGACGGACAGTCTGTCGTCGGAACATCGGAGTCTGTTACAGGTACTGGAGGTGATATTGTTTTTAATTATAAACCGAATTCGAGCACAGGAAGTTCTTCCACCAATCGTTATGGCGCTATCAAGGTAACCTATCATAATAACCGTTGCGAGCATATGATTTATTTGCGTCAAGGTTATGCGGATACGCAATTGTTGGATGGTGGGGCAACTTGGTCTTTATTCAATTGTACGACAAAAGGCTCTATCACCAACGCTCCGACCCAATCTGGATATTTTTATCAAGGAGGGGCTTCAGATTCCTATTATACACCATGGGATGTGACTTATGGTAATAAGCATTTGAATTGGAAAGAAAAAACATCGGAGGACATGCGCAATGAAAAATACAAATGGGAGTATGGACAAGGTCCATGTCCGAGTGGTTATAAAGTTCCTGCGGCTAGCCATTACAGTGCTATTAAGAGTGCTACGGAGAAAAATACATTATTTACATATGGAGGATATGTGTATGATGATAGTTGTCCGGTTGAGAATACTCCTTTTGGTTGGCAGTGGGATTCAGAAGGCAATGCGGTTATAGATGAAACTATAGATTGCAATCCGGCTAAAGGGACATTAATGGTTCGTTCTACTGGAGAACCTGTCAATTTGTTCTTCTCTTATGGAAAGGCTGTTATGACTGAGCATGGGAGTGCTGCAGAGGATACAGGGATTGATGAGATTGGTATTGGGTATTTGGGTGGAGGTCGACTTCTCTATAATACAGCCCATCGATATGGGGCTTTTTATTGGTCTGGATCTGGTGACTCTCATGCTGATACGAATATGCTTTTTATAGATTTTTGGTATTCTCTGAATACCAATGTTCCTATTAATGTCGGAACATTAAATACGAATAACGGCATGTTTGTTCGTTGTGTGAGGAGTGAAAAATAAATTGATATATCTAGTTGTAGAGACGCAGCATGCTGCGTCTCTCTCTATTTAACAGAAATCAATCTGACACTTTGTATTCTTAACTCCCGGAGAATCCCTTTTTCCGTCCCGACCTACGACTTGCCTCCAAATACGCAAGAAAAAAACAGTAATTGCTTAGCATATACGTAGATGTTGAAAAATGCCCTTTCATTCTAGCTAAATTAATTCATCGTAATTCATATCAAGTAGGGTGAAAAGGGGAAAAACAGGCTTACGACTGGGGTGTAACGGTACAAGAATGCCCATTCACGACCGCTTATAACCCTATTAGCGACCGCTTACGATGCCCAACGGCACGGTAGGTGTTGCCCAACGCCACCGTATGTGTAGGCTTTTGCCTCCTAATGTGCGTTGAAAACCGTCCTTTTTTATCCTAAAACATGAATAAAGCGGCGCTCCATGTCTTTATTGTGTGGCTTTCGTTAAAAGGGAATGCCACGATATGCGTCTTATATTGATCAAAAGGATCAGATAATGTCCGTTTGGCTAACAGGTTGATCTTTGATACTAAAGTGATATGAATGGCTTATTTTATCTAAACGAGATTTTTTATTCGGAAAATAGTCCTTACCTTTACGACATAGATACGTTTTCTGAACTTCAGCCTTCCCGAGTTCCCTTCATGGCGAACGGACGTGGTTCTGGCAAACGAGCAAACAGGTAAGACTTTTGGGCGGATCCGGCTGTGATCGCCCAATCTACGGGGTTTTCCTTGGAGGAAGTGAATGACCTTGAGAACCTTATCCGCAAGGAGGAGATTAAGAATTAGAAGTGGATGATGCGGATTGATGGTGTTAATAGAATCCGAGTCTGATAAATACAGTATGACTGATAAGGGGCAGGCTTACACAAGTCTGCCCCTTGCTGTCTTTATAAAGTGTCGGTGTTCCTATCACCTTCTCGGAAATGAATAGGTGTTCTTATCAATCAAGGATAGTTGGTAGGTTTACCCTTTAAAGTTGAAACTCACACCTATCGTGCTAAGAAATGTTATAATCTATTTTTGTGATGCAAATTAAAAGTGAAAGGGATGAATAGGAGAGAACTCGTGAAAACATTGGCTGATAAATTGTCGGTTACGCAAGTGGAGGCGATGCGGTTTGTTCAAGCTTGGGAAGAGACTACGACAGAGGCTTTGGAAAGTGATGGTTCTTTGATGCTATTGGGCTTTGGGACGCTCTCCGCTTGGAAACAAACCGAACGGATCGGCAGAAATCCTAGGAATGGAGTGGCTTATATAATAAGAGCTCGTAAAAGCGTGAAGTTTAAGCCCGGTAAGTTATTACTTAAACGGTTGAATGCGAGCTCGTCGAAGTGAAGGCATTCATGAATGTATAATAAAAACGAAAAAATATTCGATATGAAGAGAATTCTTTTCCTAGTCCTGCTCTTGGTAGCTACGACAGGCGTTTACGGCCAGAAGTTCGCGGTGAAGTCGAACTTGCTCTATGATGCGACTGCTACGATCAACTTGGGCGTAGAGGTTGGCTTGGCGAAAAAGTGGTCGCTAGATCTATCCGGTAACTATAATGGATGGAAGTTTGGCGATGAGGCTCGTATGAAACATTGGCTGGTACAACCAGAAGCTCGTTATTGGTTGTGCGAGAAGTTCAACGGACATTTCTTCGGCTTGCATGCGCACTATGCGGATTACAATGTTGGAGGTCTGAAGTTCTTGAGCAAGAATATGGAGAATCATCGGTATCAAGGTAATTTGTATGGAGCCGGACTTTCTTATGGCTATCAGTGGTTGTTGAGTGACCGGTGGAGCATGGAAGCCGTGCTGGGTATTGGTTGGGCGCATCTGGATTATGATAAATATCCTTGTGCCACTTGCGGAACCGTATTGAAAAGCGATACGAAAGATTATTTCGGGGTTACGAAAGCCGCTATTTCTATTATTTATTTTATTAAATGACCCAAGCGATGAACAAGAAGATAAATACATATATGATGGCGGCTATGATGGCCGTCGTGTCTCCGGCAATCATGGGACAGACTGCCTCGGATGGGGTTAAAGTGATTTGTAACGACGTGGTACAGAAGGGCGACTCGGTGTATATCGATGCCGTGGTGACAGTAAGTGGCGATGCGGTGAAATCCCGTAGCTATTTGGAACTGACCCCCGTCTTGGAATCGGCTTCGCAAAAAGAGGGGCTTCCTTCTATTTTGGTGAACGGACGTATCCGCCAGAAAGTATATAACCGTGAGGTCGCTTTGGATAATTTGAACGACGTACCTCATTATACTATCTTGAAAGCCAATAAGGAAGATCAAGTGGTAAGTTATAAAACCGCCGTGCCTTTTGAGGATTGGATGAAAGACGCACGTGTCGTGTTAGACCCGAATCTATGCGGTTGCGGTAAGGAAGAGGCCGGTAGTCCGTTATTGATCGCTGACAAGATTCGTCGTCGTCCGGATAAGCGCTATGAGGTTCAGCCTACATTCTCTTATATCACGCCGATGGCAGAGACGGAGAAGCATCGTGCGGAGGTCGGTACGGCTTTCTTAGACTTCCAAGTGGGTAAATATCAGATTCTTCCTGATTTCCGTAATAATGCGGTGGAGTTGGCGAAGATCAATAATACGATCCGTACCGTTACAGAGGATAAGAACGTGAAACCGACAGGTATCGTACTGAAAGGATATGCCTCACCGGAAGGCTCTTACGCTAGTAATAAGAAATTGGCGGATAATCGTGTCAAAGCGTTACGTGACTATATCCGCCAGAAGAATGACTTCAAGGCTGATTTCTTCACGATGAGCTCGGAACCGGAAGATTGGGCCGGTTTTAAGGAAAAGGTAGAGGCCGATCCGAATGTACCGAATCGTAGCGAGGTATTGGCGATTATCGATAGCTCGGATGATCCGGATCGCAAGGAGGCTAAGTTACGTGCCTTGGGTGGTGGCGCCGCTTTCCGTTATGTGCTGAAAGATATTTTCCCTTCGTTACGTCGCTCGGAGTATAAGATTGATTATACGGTACGTGAGTTTACGGAGGATGAGGGGCGTGAGATCATCAAGACTCGTCCGCAACAGCTAAGTTTAGGGGAGATGTTCGCGGTGGCTAACAGCTATGAGATCGGTAGTGACGAATATAATAATGTATTTGATATCGCTGTTTGTATGTTCCCGAATGATCCGGTAGCGAATCTTAACGCCGCGAATATCGCTATGGGTAAGGGTGATTATGCTTCCGCTAAGAACTATTTGGCGAAAGCGGGGAACGCCCCGGAGGCGGTTCACGCGAAAGGAGTGTTAAGTATGTTGACCGGTGATTTGACAGAAGCGGAATCTCTATTGAAGCAGGCTCAGGATATGGGAGTAAAGGCCGCGGCGATAAATTTAGAGGAATTGCGCAAGAAAATAGAGGATAATGCGGTATTTGATAGTTTCAACGCTGTAAAATGATAGCTATTCCTCCCTATGTATAGGGTAGAAGGCACTTAATTTGTAAATGTCATGAAGACAAATATTAATAATAATTTCTTTTATATGGAACAAGCATCAGATGTAGTAGAGTTGGTTCTGCCTCATGAGGTAGATAATCCAAACAATGTCTATCTGTATCTGGAAGGAGATGCTTGGTGCGCATACGAACGTTCAGCCTACTATCTGACTCAGATGGAGGTTCCGGTTGTATTAAAGAAAGAAGTAATCCACGATGACTATGACGTGGTTTTACTGAAAGCTTTTTTCGCCGTGAATGATATGTATTTGCCCCTTTCTCCTACGGCTGTGCTGAAGTTGGTTGCCGACGATAAGCTACAGTTCCAGATAAGGGATAGGGTAGAAGGTTTTTCCGAATGGAAAGAGAATGAGTTAAAAAAATTATCTGCTTGATAAGGAAGCGAACGCTTCTTATTTAAGCATGTAAAGTTGAGGGGTGTAACGGTCCTGAAAAGTAGTGATACTTTTCAGGACTATTTTTCTGTATAGGGAGCTTCCCTGTAAATGATCACCCGGCAATCCGGGGAGAGGGTGACGGTAAATTGATTTCCTAAAGCCTCGTTGAGAGTTCCTTGCCACCATGAGGTGAGCTTTCGTTGGCAAATGGGCCAGCGGAGTCCTTCTGTACTAATCTCCCCTTCGGGATAAAGAACGAAAATGGAGATTTGTTGCCCCGGATAAGAAGCGAAAGTCGTTGTTTCTAAGATAGGTGTGAAAAGACCATAGTCGGATAACATCTCCACCCGCTTGAATAAGGGGGCATACTCCATAAGAAGGGATATATTTCCCAATGTATGATCCTCACGCAATCCGGTAGCTCCTAATATGAGAACTTCTCGATAGCCTTGGGCATGGGCGAAGCGGATGGATTTGGAGAGGTCGTTGATCTCTTGGTCCTCTAAATGGTGGATTCGGTCTGCGTAACGTTTGCGCAGATCGGCGGGTATACTGTCCAAGTCTCCTACGATAGCGTCCGGATGAATACCCTTTTCATAAAGTGTCTTTACGGCTCCATCACAAGCGATAATCGTTTTCGCTTCCTTTAATAATCTCAAGGGTAACTCAGCGGAAGGAAATCTCCCATTCGCTACGATCACACATCCTCTTTCCTTCACTTCCGTATTATCTCCCATAATTCATAAATTATAAATTAAAACTCTTCCCCTTTCTTCCGCCAATTGTAATAGCCCACAATGGCTAGTGTCGCATAGCAAAAATAGAGTAGCATCGTTGGATACAAGCCCCGAAGGTAATAAAGATATACGGAAACGAGGTTTACGATTACCCAAAAAATCCAATGCTCGATAATTCGCCTTGCCAGCATCCAAGTAGCGACAATGCCTACCGACGTGGTGAACGCATCGCCTACGGGGATGGGAGAGTCCGTGAATTGATGAAGGAGATACCATAAGATGGCGAATACAACGGCCAATGTCCCGATAATCCCCACGAAAAGCGGAAGGCTCAGATGGGTGTATAGGATACGGTCGGAGGGAAGACTGTCGTTTTCCGTGTGTATCTCATGTTTCTTCCGGGTCCATTGATAGAAACCGTATATGCTGATTCCTACGTAATAGGTTTGCAATCCCATGTCCGCATAAATCTTAGCGGACAGGAAGACAAAGACATACACGAGGGAGGTGAGGAATCCCACCACCCACATGGCCTTATGTTGTTTAATCTCTAGAAAGAGATAGAGCAGACCAGTTATTACTCCGAAGTATTCTAGCCAAACCATTTTAGTAATTGATAATTGATAATTGAAAATTAAGTTAGAATTTGAAGGTGATCCTGGCCATGGCGTTCGTGCCGGCTTGGGTGAAATAACCGTCATCCTTTTTACGTGTGCCGTTTTCGATATACGAGTATACCCATGCGTTGGTCTCGTACTTCTCGTTGAAGAGGTTGTTGATAGTCACGTCTAGGGTTATTTCTTTCATGAACTTAGGCTGGAAGGCGTAACCGATACGTAGGCTATTGATAAAGTAGGGATCGATGGAACGATCCTTGCTGCTTGAATTGTCTATGTATTGGCGGCCTACTATTTGTGAGTTGAAACTCGCGATAAACCCTTTGTAAACGAAATCGAACATGCTGTTCGCTATTAGATTGGGTGAGAAAGCTATATTCGTTGTGCCTAGATCATTGATCTCTTGTCCTCCGGTATCCCAGTTATCCACGTATTCCACGAAATGCTTGATTTTATTTTGGCTGAGGGTTACGTTCGCGTTCCAATTCAGCCAAGAGGTGATTTGTACACCTCCGGTAAGCTCGATGCCCATTCGGTAGCTATCCTTTATATTGGAAGTGAGTGCCTCGCCGATCTCGCTGATCTTGCCGGTCAGGATCAATTGGTTGTTGTAATCCATGAAATAGAGATTGGCTCCAACCCGGAAACGGTCGTTACCAAAACTATAACCGGCCTCGTAATCATATAAGGTCTCGTGGGTAGGACGTTCCTCGGGGCCTGCCTCCGTGAAATTGTCACGGTTCGGTTCCCGGTTAGCGACGGAGAAAGAGACGAAGGCGTTATGGCCATTGTTATGGAAGTTTATTCCGGCTTTCGGGTTGAAGAAGTTCCAGTTCTTACGAATGTCCAGTCCTTCCCCGGCTTTGTCATCGTTTCCCTTAATGGTGTAATGGATCCCACGGTATTGTAAGTCCAGATAGCCGGTGAAAAGAGGGGAAAGACGTTGAGTCAATTTAGCGTATGCGTTGTAGTCTAATTTCTTACCGGTATTGCGATAATATTCGTAATCCGGTTGTGGCAAGACGTTTGCGCTTTTGGTCCACATTACCCGGCCAAAATGATCGCCTACATAGTGGTTGACGGCGGTTCCCAGCGTAAGGCGGGTATTGTCACGTTGATAGTTCGCGCTATAAACGGCCCCATAGAAATAATTGTCGAGCCATTTACGGCGCACGAGGTCGGTCTTTTTTACGGTATTACCCTCCGGATCGATATATTCCGGTAGCTTATAACTGCTGAATTTGGCTTTCGATTTATAATCCTCGTAATATCCATTTCCGTCGGTGTAATGAAGGGTCAGGTTCATATTCCAGAAATCTCCGATACGCTGGCTGGCCATTAAATGGTAGTTGTGTTGCCAATAATTATCCGTCTGGTTGTTATAAAACTTCTTCACTCCATCTTCCTCATATTCTCCGCATGGATTATAGCTACGATCTGTGTCAAGTAAATAAGACGGAACGCCGTTCCATGCTTGATAGGTCTTCTCGCTGTTCCCGAAGGCTTGAAATTTAATCAATGTATTATCGGCATAGAAAGCGGCGGAGGCATAGTAAGAGCTCATACGGGCGGAGGCGCGATCGATAAAGCCGTCGCTACGGATATTGGAGTAGCGGGCGTCGAAAGCGAAATGATCGTAAAGTAATCCGGTGCTGCCTTTTACCGTATGCTTCAGCGTACCGAAAGAACCTGCTGATACGGAATATTCGCCGTAAGGCTTTAAGGACGGTTTCCCGGTCTGCATGGCGACCGTAGCGCCAAAAGCCGCGGCTCCGTTCGTAGAGGTTCCAGCACCTCGTTGGATCTGGATCGATTCTACCGAGGAAGCTATATCGGCCATATTAGCCCAGAATACGGTATGAGACTCGGAGTCATTAACCGGTACGCCATTGATCGTGATATTGATACGGTTCGCGTCTGTACCCCGGATACGAAAACCGGAGTAACCGATACCCGTTCCGGCATCCGAGGTCATGATAACAGACGGGGATTGGGAGATAAGGAATGGGATACCTTGCCCGTTGTTCCGGCTGCTTAGTTCTTGTTTGGAGATGTCGCTATAAGCTACCGGGGTCTCTTTCCCGACTTTGGTAGCGGTAATAACCACTTCATCCAAAGATACGTCTTTTGAGATTTTCAAGGAGTCGACCGGACTGGGCATTTGTGCCTTGGCGGTTGTAGCCAGCAAGGAGCCGGCCAAGATAACCAATACATTTTTCATCTTTTCATCTTTTTGCTTTAAAACTAAATAGATGAATAGAAAGGATCGGAGAAGCATGAATCCCTACGACAGCATTACCTGTACAGGTTCTATGGGTATGATCTCAGCCTGCTCCTTTCATGAAGGATTTTGCGAGCACCCCTTCGTATTCGGCAGCAAAGATAGGCATAAAAGTGTTAATAAATATTACTATCAATAGTAAATCGGATTTCTATAGATATTAATTCTGATTACTATCGATCGTAATCCGGTTTGTGTCGTATTAATTTTTTCTGCAAAAAGATGAGGATATTTTGAGAACTCATTGATTTTTTGTATATTTGCGGGCGATTAAGTGAAGTTGAGGAGGGGGCGGGTAGTCCCCTTCTTTTGTTCTTAACAGATATATGTATGATAGAAAAGAAAGTGGTAAGCCAATTAGTAGAGGAAAAACTAGCCTCTTCAAGCAATTATTTAGTAGACGTAGTGATTAAACCGGGGAACCTGATAGTCGTTGAAATTGATAACGATGAAGCGGTAAGCATTGATGATTGCGCTGAGTTGAGCCGGTATTTGGAGGAGCATCTGGATCGTGACGTCGAGGACTATGAGCTGGAGGTTGGCTCCGCCGGCATTACTTCTCCTTTTAAGGTACTTCGCCAATACGTCAAGAACATCGGAAACGAGGTGGAGATGCTGTTGAAAAACGGCTCGAAGCTGACAGGTGTGTTGAAATCTGCCGACGAGAACGGTGTGGTTGTCTCTGTCGAGAAGAAGGTGAAACCGGAGGGCGCTAAGCGGAAGGTAACCGTGATAGAGGATGAGTCGTATACATTTGATGAAATAAAATATACAAAATACTTAATAAGATTCAAGTAAGATTATGGCCAAGAAAGAGGAAACAATCAGTATGATTGACACCCTTGCGGAGTTCAAGGAGTTGAAGAATATCGATAAAGATACGATGATTAGCGTTTTGGAAGATTCGTTCCGTAACGTGATCGCCAAGATGTTTGGCACGGATGAGAACTATGACGTGATTATCAATCCTGAGAAAGGTGATTTCGAGATCTGGAGAAACCGTACGGTTGTGGCTGATGATGAATTGGAGGATGAGAACTTGCAGCTTACGTTGACGGAGGCCCGTAAAATCGACGCCGACTGTGAGGTGGGCGAGGAAGTGACCGACGAGGTGCATTTCGCGGACTTCGGACGTCGTGCGATCTTAAACTTGCGCCAGACTTTGGCTTCAAAGATACTTGAATTGCAGAAAGACAGCTTGTACGCTAAGTATAAGGATAAAATCGGCCACATCATCGCCGCTGAGGTTTATCAGGTGTGGAAGAAAGAAATCCTGTTGCTGGATGACGATGGTAATGAGTTGCTACTGCCGAAATCCGAGCAAATCCCGACCGATTTCTATCGTAAGGGAGAGACCGTACGTGCGATCGTTCAACGTGTGGATAACTATAATAACAACCCGAAGATCCTTCTTTCCCGTACGGATAAGGTCTTCTTGCAGCGGTTGTTTGAGTTGGAGGTTCCGGAGATTAATGACGGCTTGATTACGATCAAGGCGATCGCCCGTATCCCGGGAGAGCGTGCCAAAGTGGCTGTCGAGTCATACGATGACCGTATTGACCCGGTGGGTGCTTGCGTAGGTATGAAAGGCTCTCGTATTCACGGAATCGTTCGCGAGTTGAGAAACGAGAACATTGATGTGATTAATTACACCTCAAATCTCTCTTTGTTTATCCAGCGTGCTTTAAGCCCGGCTAAGATCTCTTCTATCCGTGTAAATGAGGAAGAAAAGAAAGCTGAGGTTTATCTACGTCCTGAGGAGGTCTCTTTAGCGATCGGTAAGGGCGGTCTGAATATTAAGTTGGCTTGTATGTTGACTGAGTATACGATTGACGTATTCCGTGATATCGAAGGAGCGGACGAGGAGGATATCTACTTGGATGAGTTCTCCGACGAGATCGACAGCTGGGTGATCGACGCACTGAAGAATATAGGATGCTATACGGCGAAGAGCGTCCTTGCTATGAACCGCAATGAGATTATTGAACGTGCCGATCTGGAAGAGCAGACCGTGGACGATCTTTTAGCTATCTTATCCGCGGAATTTGAAGATGAAGGTAACGAATAAGTATTACGACAAAGTTAGATATGCCTATAAAATTAATTCAAGTACAGAGAAAATTGAACGTGGGAATCAACACGGTGGTTGAGTTCCTGCACCGGAATGGGTTCTCGGTTGAGGATAATCCCAACACGAGGATCAGTGATGAACAGTATGCTTTGCTCGTAAAAGAGTTTGGAAAGGATCTGCCTGAGAAAGATCGTAATTTTGCGGCGGATCGTGCGCAGAAAGAGGCTCCTTCTGTGAAAGAAGAGAAGACTGCGGAAATAAAGACAGTGATACCGGAAGAATTCAGGCCTAAGATCGTAATGAAGGGTCATATCGATTTGGATGGTGGACAACATAAAAAACAGCAGGAAGAGCCGAAGGCTAAAGAGGAGCCGAAGGTGAAAGAAGAGCCTAAGGTAAAGGAAGAGCCGAAAGTGAAGGAAGCGCCTGCCGCTCCCGCTGCTCAAGCTCCTGTTAAACCCGCGCAGCCTGCGCAGGCTCCCACGGAGAAAAAAGAAGAAAAAGTTATAGTAGTGGAAGTGGAAAAAGAAAAAACCGTAGAGAAGCAACTGGTTGTTGCGGAACCTAAGGTGGAAAGTGTGAAACCGGAACAGGAAGTAGAGAAGACCGAGGAAAAAGACGATAATCTTTTCCGTTTGAACTCGGTTAAATTGGAATCAAAGATCAAGGTAACCGGTAAGATTGACTTGGATGCGCTTAACCAATCGACTCGTCCGAAGAAGAAAACGAAGGAGGAGAAGCGGAAAGAGCGTGATGAGAAGCAAAAGTTTAATAACAATCGGCCGGGTAATAATAGCAACGGTCCGGGCGCTCCTCATAAGAGTCCGAATTCGCCTACTTTGATTAAACCGAACGCTCCTGCTAAACCGGGTGAGGAAGGTGACGCTAAGAAGAAGCGTAAACGTATCAAGAAAGATCGAGTAGACGTGAATAATACGCCGGGTACGAATTATCTGCGCCCGAATCGTGACGATCGTCCGAATAACGACCGTAAGCCTCGCTTGAAGAAGCCGGTGAAAGCGGAAGTTAGCGAAGAGGATGTTCAAAAGCAGATCAAGGAGACTTTGGCTCGCTTGACCAACAAGAATAATAAGAATAATAAGGGGGCTAAATACCGTCGTGATAAACGTGACGCCGCTGTGAAACGTGAGCACGAGTTGATGGAACAGGAAGAACTGGAAAGCAAGGTATTGAAGCTGACCGAGTTCGTTACGGCCAACGACTTGGCGAACATGATGGACGTATCTGTAACGGAGGTTATCGGTACTTGCATGAGCATCGGCCTTATGGTTTCGATCAATCAGCGCCTGGATGCGGAGACGATCAATATCGTGGCTGAGGAGTTCGGTTATAAGACTGAATATGTAAGCGCGGATGTTGTCGAGGCGATCAACGCTGATGAGGAAGATGATAACGAGGAGGATTGGGTAGCCCGTCCGCCTATCGTAACGGTGATGGGACACGTTGACCATGGTAAGACTTCTTTATTGGATAATATCCGTAGCGCGAACGTAATCGCTGGTGAGGCTGGTGGTATCACGCAGCATATCGGAGCCTACAACGTGAAGTTGCAGAATGGCCGCCGTATCACGTTCTTGGATACTCCGGGTCACGAGGCGTTTACCGCTATGCGTGCCCGTGGCGCGAAGGTGACGGATATCGCTATTATTATCGTGGCCGCTGATGATAACGTGATGCCTCAGACGATCGAGGCGATTAATCACGCTTCGGCTGCCGGTGTTCCTATTGTTTTCGCTATTAATAAAATCGATAAGCCACATGCTAATCCTGAGAAGATCAAGGAGGAGTTGGCGAATATGAATTACTTGGTGGAAGACTGGGGGGGTAAGTACCAGAGTCAGGAGATCTCCGCTAAGAAAGGTATCGGTGTCGAGGAGTTGTTGGAGAAGGTATTGTTGGAGGCCGACCTGTTGGATTTGAAAGCGAATCCGAAAAAACGTGCGGTTGGTTCTATCATCGAGTCTTCTTTGGACAAGGGACGTGGCTATGTATCTACCATATTGGTGGAGAACGGTACGTTGAAGATGGGAGATATCGTTTTGGCGGGAACTCATCAAGGACGTATCAAGGCGATGTTCAACGAGCGTAATCAACGGGTGGAGAAGGCTGGTCCTTCCGAGCCGGTATTGATCCTCGGTTTGAATGGTGCTCCTCAGGCTGGTGATACATTTAATGTATTGGAGACTGAGCAAGAGGCGCGTGAGATCGCTAACCGTCGTGAGCAATTGCAGCGTGAGTTAGGTCTTCGTACGCAGAAGATGCTTACCTTGGATGATATCGGACGTCGTATCGCCGTGGGTAACTTCCAAGAGTTGAACGTGATCGTGAAGGGTGACGTGGATGGCTCCGTAGAGGCTTTGTCCGACTCCTTGATCCGTTTGTCTACCGAGGAGATTCAGGTGAATGTAATTCATAAGGCGGTTGGTCAGATTTCCGAGTCGGATGTGGTTTTGGCAGCGGCTTCGAACGCTATCATTATCGGATTCCAAGTTCGTCCGTCTTTGCAAGCACGTAGAAACGCCGAGAAGGAAGGTGTAGAGATCCGTTTGTACTCTATCATCTACGATGCGATCGAGGAGGTGAAGAGCGCTATGGAAGGCATGCTTTCTC
Source organism: Parabacteroides sp. B2-S-102 (assembly GCF_023656665.1). NCBI lineage: Bacteria > Pseudomonadati > Bacteroidota > Bacteroidia > Bacteroidales > Tannerellaceae > Parabacteroides > Parabacteroides sp. B2-S-102. The sequence continues at coordinate 53,650 of NZ_JAMOKM010000016.1, forward strand.
CGGAGATCAAGGAGGAGATTACCGCTTATGTGGAAGTTCAGCAGGTATTCAAGATCACCAAGGTCGGTACGGTTGCCGGATGTATGGTTAAGGAAGGCAAGATCAAGCGTACGAACAAGATCCGTTTGATACGTGACGGTATCGTGATTTATGCCGGCGAGCTAGGCTCTTTGAAACGTTTCAAGGACGATGCGAAAGAGGTCGTGGCTGGCTTGGATTGCGGTTTGAATATTACGAACTTCAACGATATCCAAGTGGGCGATATGATCGAGGCTTACGAAGAGACAGAAATTAAGAAGACGTTATAACGATGAACTGGTTGGACATTACATTGCTATGTCTGGCAGGGATAGGATTTGTGAAAGGCCTGTTTGATGGAATCATCAAACAGGTTGTTTCGCTTATAGCCCTAGTGATCGCGATCTTTTTCTGCGGAAAAGCGGCGGCTTGGCTGAAAGGATATATCTTGGCGTTGGGTTGGTTTCCGGAAGAAGGGGTTACGATCTTGAGTTATATAGCGGGTTTTATCTTGATTATGGGGGTGTTTATTTTAGCGGGAGAACTGGTTACCAAGGTGGTAGGGGCGACACCGTTGAGCGTTATCAACCATTTGTTTGGTGGTTTTTTCGGGTTGCTGGTCGTTTTGGTCTTTACCAGTTTGCTGTTGAACGCACTGGAGTTCGTGGATCGTGGATCGGTCTTGATTCATCGCCAATCAAAGATAGAATCTCGTTTTTATTATAGCGTGAAGCAAATAGTACCAACAATTTTCCCACATAATTTGTTTTCATTAGGAGAATGAAGGGCTTTTATCAATGGTTAATTTTTAATTATGCAGGATTCAAATCATATAATTAATGAGGTAACGAGCGGAGATTATAAATACGGCTTCGTTACCGATATTGATACGGAGGTGATCCATCGTGGATTAGACGAGGAGACGGTCCGTATTATCTCTGCCAAGAAGAACGAGCCGGAATGGTTACTCGAGTTCCGTTTGAAGGCTTTTCGCCATTGGCAGACGTTGGAGATGCCTACATGGCCTCACTTGAATATCCCGCCGATCGATTATCAGGACATTATCTATTATGCCGCCCCTAAGAAAAAAGAGGGACCGAAGAGCTTGGATGAGGTAGATCCTGAGTTGTTGAAAACATTCGATAAACTGGGTATTCCTTTGGAAGAACAGAAGCATTTAAGCGGAATGGCGGTAGACGCCGTGATGGATAGTGTTTCCGTGAAGACTACTTTCAAGGAGAATCTCGCGGAGAAGGGGATTATTTTCTGTTCGTTCAGCGAGGCTGTACAACATCATCCGGACTTGGTGCAGAAATATTTGGGCAGCGTGGTTGGTTATCGTGATAATTTCTTCGCCGCCTTGAATTCGGCCGTGTTCTCGGACGGTTCGTTTGTTTATATACCGAAGGGCGTACGTTGCCCGATGGAGTTGAGTACGTATTTCCGTATCAATGCCGCTAATACCGGACAGTTCGAGCGTACCTTGATTGTCGCTGACGATGAGGCGTATGTAAGTTATCTGGAAGGATGTACGGCACCGATGCGTGACGAGAACCAATTGCATGCCGCTATCGTGGAGATCGTGGCGAACGAGCGTGCCGAGGTGAAGTATTCTACCGTACAGAACTGGTATCCGGGTGATAAGGAAGGTAAAGGCGGTATCTATAACTTCGTGACGAAACGAGGTTTGTGCAAAGGTGAGGGTAGCAAGATCTCTTGGACGCAAGTAGAGACCGGTTCGGCAATCACTTGGAAATATCCGAGCTGTATCTTGGCGGGTGATAACTCGGTAGGTGAGTTTTACTCGGTTGCCGTGACCAATAATTACCAACAGGCCGATACGGGTACGAAGATGATCCATCTGGGTAAGAATACGAAAAGTACGATCGTATCCAAGGGTATCTCTGCCGGTCATAGCCAGAATAGCTATCGGGGATTGGTAAAGGTGTCCGCCCGTGCGGAAGGCGCCCGAAACCATAGCCAATGCGATAGTTTGTTACTAAGCTCTACTTGTGGAGCTCATACGTTCCCTTACGCTGATATTCAGAATGAGACGGCGATCGTGGAGCATGAGGCTACGACGAGTAAGATCAGTGAGGAGCAATTGTTCTACTGCCAGCAACGGGGTATCTCGGTAGAAGAGGCTGTCGGTTTGATCGTGAATGGATATGCCCGCGAGGTAATGAATAAGTTACCGATGGAGTTCGCTGTCGAGGCTCAGAAATTACTAACGATCTCGCTGGAAGGCAGCGTAGGATAGAATAATTTTCAATTTTCAACTTTCAATTTTCAATTAGAAAAGATGTTAGAGGTTAAGAATTTACATGCCAACGTAAATGGCAAAGAGATATTGAAAGGTATCAACCTGTCGGTGAAAGCGGGTGAGGTACATGCTATCATGGGACCGAACGGTTCCGGAAAAAGTACGTTAAGTAGTGTATTGGTAGGTAATCCCGCTTTTGAGGTAACGGAAGGAGAGGTTATCTTCAACGGTAAGAATCTGCTGGATCTTTCTCCCGAGGATCGTAGCCGTGAGGGTATTTTCTTGAGCTTCCAATATCCGGTCGAGATCCCGGGAGTTAGTATGGTGAACTTTATGCGTGCGGCGTTGAACGAGCACCGTAAATATAACGGTCTGGAACCGGTTTCGGCTACGGACTTCTTGAAATTGATGCGTGAGAAACGTGCGATCGTCGAGCTGGATAATAAACTGGCCAGCCGTAGCGTGAACGAAGGTTTCTCCGGTGGAGAGAAAAAGCGGAACGAGATCTTCCAGATGGCGATGTTAGAGCCGAAATTGGCGATCTTGGATGAGACGGATAGTGGTTTGGATATCGATGCCTTGCGTATCGTGGCGCATGGCGTGAACCAGTTGAGGACTCCGGAGAATGCCGCTATCGTAATCACGCACTATCAGCGTCTGCTGGATTACATCAAGCCGGATGTGGTTCATGTGCTTTACAAAGGCCGTATCGTGAAGACCGCCGGTCCGGAATTGGCCTTGGAACTGGAAGAGAAAGGTTACGACTGGATCAAGAAAGAGATGGGAGATGAGTAATATGAAGGCCGAGCAACAATATATCGATCTTTTCGCCCAATGTGAGGATCTGGTATGTCGTCATAGTACGCCGGTGATGAATGCCCTCAGGGCTGAGGCCTTGGCGAACTTTGAGCGACTCGGATTCCCCTCCACGAGAAGCGAGGATTATAAATATACGGATGTAGCCCAAGCGTTCGCTCCGGATTACGGTTTGAATATCAACCGGGTCGCTATCCCGGTGAATCCTTATGACGTGTTCCGTTGTGACGTACCGAACCTGAGCACATCGTTATACTTTGTAGTGAACGATACGTTTTACGATAAGGAATTGCCAAAAGCGCATTTGCCGGAAGGCGTGTATGCTGGAGGGTTGAAGGCTTTTACGGAGCAATATCCGGAGATCGCTTCCAAGTATTACGGAAAGGCGGCACCGAGTAGCAAGGATGGTATTATCGCATTGAATACGATGTTAGCCCAAGATGGTTTCGTGGTGTATGTACCGAAAAATGTCGTGGTTGAGCGTCCTATCCAATTGGTGAATATTTTCCGTAGCGATGTGGATACGATGGCGAACCGTCGTGTTCTGGTGATTATGGAACCTCATTCGGAAGCGAAGCTATTGGTTTGCGATCATAGTATCGATGACGTGAAATTCTTGGCGACTCAAGTGGTTGAGATTTTCGCAGAGGAAGGCGCTCGCTTCGATTATTATGATTTGGAGGAAAGCAGTGTGTCCACGACCCGTTTCTCCTCCGTACACGTAAGGCAGGCGGCCTCGGCCAATGTCTTGGTAAACGGTATTACGTTGACGAATGGCTTGACTCGCAACAATTATTACGTGGAACTGAATGGCGAGTATGCCGAGTCTACCTTATGCGGTATGTCCGTTCTGGACAAGGAGCAACAGATGGATACCTATAGCCATATTACCCATGCGGTTCCGAATTGTACCAGCAACGAGTTGTTCAAGAATGTACTGAATGATCATGCCGTAGGTGTCTTCAGCGGACGTATCTTGGTGAAAGAGGATGCCCAGAAGACCGCCGCTTACCAGACGAACCGTAATCTGTGCGCTACTCGTGAGGCCCGTATGTACAGCAAGCCGCAACTGGAGATTTATGCGGACGACGTAAAATGCTCGCACGGTATGACGACCGGTCAGTTAGATGAGAACGCTTTGTTCTATATGCAAAGCCGCGGTATCCCGCGTGACGAGGCCCGTATGCTATTGAGCGTGGCTTTCACTTCCGACGTGATCGACCATGTACGCTTGGAGGCGTTGAAAGACCGTTTGCATAAACTGGTGGAGAAACGTTTCCGCGGTGAGCTGGCCAAATGCGCCGGTTGCCGGATTTGTAAATAATTGCGAATAAGAGGAAAACTATAATCAGGCATGGATTATCCCGACGATAATGTAGGGAACCATGTCTGATTTTTTTATATCTTTGGCAGTGACAAATTAAAACCTCCAACTTATGCAGTTAACACACATCGCCTTATGGACGAATCATCTGGAACGTTTACGGGATTTCTATGTAAAGTATTTTAATGGTAAGAGTAATGAGAAATATGTGAATTCGAAAAAAGGATTCGCCTCCTATTTCGTCTCTTTCGAGAGTGGCCCCGCCTTGGAGATCATGCAACGGCAAGATATTACTGAGGCTTACGACAAGGATCATATCGGCTTGGCTCATCTGGCCTTTCATGCGGATAAGAAGGAGCAAGTGGATCAAATGATCGAACGTTTCCGGATGGATGGATACACGATCGCCGGTGAGACCCGCGTTTCCGGGGATGGTTACTATGAGGGCGTGATCCGAGATCCTGACGGAAATATAGTAGAGATCGTCGCTAACGGGGAGCCGGAGATACAAGTAGCTTTATTTCCTCCTTATGAGTTACTGCTGGAAGCCGATCCGGATCGGGAGAAAGTCGAGGCTTACCTAAAGGATTCGGATTGCTTTATCGCTACGGTACGAAATTCCGTTGCCGGCGTGATCGTGGTTCGCAAGGAGGAGGGTCGCAAGGCGGAGATCATGAATCTTGCCGTGGCGGATATCTTCCGTCGGCGAGGAATCGCCCGGAAACTATTACGGCATGTATCTAATAAATGGGCTCCGGCTCAAGATGTCGAGCTTTTGCGTATTTGCACCGGAACCTCAGCCGCCGGCCCGATGATGCTTTATCAACAGGAAGGCTTCGACTTGGTTGCCGTAGATCGCGATTATTTCGTACGGAACTATGCCGAGCCTATCTGGGAGAACGGCATTCAATGCAGGCATCAATTGATTCTTGAAAAGCGATTAAAATAGTATATATGAAAAGAAAATCGGGAGGTTTAAGGCCTCCCGGTTTAATTATTAGTAATCTATGAATAGGTCCTCGAATGAAAAATCATCGGGGCTAATGGCATCACATTTCCAGTACGAAGATCCCTTTCGGTGCCAAGGATAATTCGTCTCCCAATGGAATCTCCTTTCCGGTTAATATCTCTTTTCCGGAGGTTTTACCTCGCAATACTTCCGCATAGCGGGCCAACGGGAGGTTCACCTCCTTGTCGCTGCCATTCATCAAGATCAATACGCTCCGGCCATCCAGACTGCGCTCGTAAACATAGACACCTTGGTTCACCATGAAATGCTTCATCTTGCCCTTAGCGATGACAGCGTTGCCCTTGCGCCATTTCAATAAAGTGCGGAGGAAATTCCACGCGTCATTTTGTACCTCGCTGCGACCGGATGCCTCGAATTGATTCACCTTGTCGCCGGGCCAGCCACCGGGAACATCCAGACGGATATATCCGTCTCCCTTCTCCTTGGTGCCGTTCATCAGCAACTCCTGCCCGTAATAGAGCTGGGGAATACCGGGGATCGTCAACAAGAATGTCACCCCTTGCTTGAACGCGTACAAATCATCGACAGACTTAGGCATGGAGGGAAGAAAACGATCCGTATCATGGTTCTCCAAGAAACGCAATACGTTATAGATATCGGGATATACATAATCATAGCACATATGCTCGAAGATCGTGTGCAAGCCTCCGGAATACCCGGTCTCCTCATGGAACGCCTTGCTCGCGATACCCATCAAGCGGAAATCCATTACCGATTTCAGCTCGGTATCCTGCCCGAAGTTCAACCGGCTGCCTTTCTGCCAATAAGCGGAACCGATCGTGTAGTTCATCCACGCCTCGCCTACGATGTTATACTCCGGATACTCGTTCATGACCTCCGTGCACCAATTCCGCATCATGTCCACGTCGGCATACGGATACGTATCTTGACGGATACCATCCACGCCGCAATACTCGATCCACCAGATAGAGTTCTGGATAAGGTATTTGGCTACATGTGGGTTCTTTTGGTTCAAGTCCGGCATGCTCGGGACAAACCAACCGTTCAGCATCGTCTCCTTATCATAATCCGACACGTAAGGATCGAAATAAGCCTCTTTATCGTGGTTGGTCTGCACGTAGTTATCGAGATTATTAAACCAGTCGTGGCTAGGGATATCTTTCATCCAAGGATGATCGCTTCCACAATGGTTGAAGATCATATCCATTACGACACGCATGCCCCGCTCGTGCGTCTTCTCGATCAAGCGGACGTAATCCTCGTTCGTGCCGAAGCGTGGGTCTACCCGATAATAATCCGTCGTGGCATATCCGTGATAAGAGCCTCCCTCCATGTCATTCTCCAATACCGGGTTCAGCCAGATAGCGGTAACGCCCAGATCCTCGATATAATCCAAATGCTGCTCGATACCGGCCAAGTCACCCCCATGACGGGCGTTCGGGCTGTTACGGTCTACCTTATAAGAGGTACGCATCGGGATTTGATCGTTCGAGGGATCTCCGTTTGCGAAACGATCCGGCATGATGAGATAAAGCACGTCGGAAGAGTCAAACCCCTTGATCCGATCGGCGTTCGGTTTACGGGCCTTCAACTCATACGAGTAATTGAAACTCTTTTTGTCCTTCGTGAACGTGATATCAAACCTGCCGGGCTTGGCGTTTTCCACGTCCAGATAGATCAATAGGTAATTCGGGCTTTCCAACGCTACCGAGCTTTTCAACTGTACGCCGGGATATTTCACGCTAGGGAGATATCCGGCGATATCCTTACCGTATACCATCAGCTGGAGTTCCGGGTTCTTCATACCACTCCACCAGAAGGTCGGCTCGATTCTAAGGTTATCGGCTGAAAGCGTACTGGAAGCGAAAAGGGCCAGTAAAAGGCTCAAGAATAAATGTCTGTTCATGATATATGTTTATTGATTTATATGACAAGGTTGTACATACGCGAAGATAGAAGGATTCCATTGATAATAACACGCTTTCGCCCGGCGAAAAGGGAATAAAAATCACGCGAACGTTTGCGAACCCTCGTAAATTAAGACTATCTTTACTGCCTAAATCTAATCAACTAATTCAAATGATAAAAAGTCTAATTGTATCCATGTTTCTGACAGGTTGCGTTTCCTCCCTGTCCGCACAACAAAGTTTTTGGAAAGAAGATTTCTCCGCCGGGAAATTACCCGACGGCTGGATGATTGTCGATTCAACGAAATCGGCAAAGTGTGAATGGATTGTAACCGATCAGCCTTATCCCGGCTCTTTCCAGTTCGAGCAACAAGCACCTCCCATCGCATCTACGAGCCGTGGCTATCATATGCAATTCCGGCCGGGCGTAGTCACCGGGGAGGAGATCACGAAGTGGAATCAACGGGAGGAATACCCGAACGGCTATTTCCAGACCAGCGCTATCGATTGCGCGGGAAAGAACGATGTGGTATTGAAATTCCAGCACCTGTTTCGTTGGAATAATTGGTTCACCGGAAAACGTGCCGGCCTTTGGGTAGGCGTCAGCAACGACGGGGTGAATTGGAAAGAGTATAACGTGATGGATAAGATCCCCGCCGCTACCCAGCTTCATGCCCCGGTGAACGAGGAGATCAACATCAGCGAGGTAGCCGCGAATCAGAAAACCGTCTACTTGCGTTTCTTCTGGCGGGATATCTTCTCTTGGTATTGGATGGTCGATGATATTGAGCTGACAGAGCCTTTCGCGCATGACTTGGCCTTGGAGAAAGTGACCTCACACCAAGAAACCGGGAATACGTTCACGAAGGAAGACGTGTTGAAAGTGAAGCTGAAGAACGTTGGCTCCCAGCCCGTAGACGAGGATTTCACGGTAACCGCCTCTTTAAACAACGGTCAGAAACTAACCGCCACGGTAACCGCCTCCGGGCATCCGATCGCTAAACAAGAGGAATATGAGGTAGCTTTCCCTGCTACCGACCTAACCCAGATGGGCTCCTATAAAATAGAGTTCGCTATCCAATACCCGAAGGATGAGCGTTCGTCAAACAACATATTAAAAGCGAACCTGTTCGCCGCCCGTATGAACTTGGGTAAGTTGACGAAGTTCAATAAGATCAGCAACACGGAATATGAGTTCGTCTCCGGGTACGCTAAGGTTAAGTTGATGTTTTACCGGGATGATATCTTCCGTATCTGGTTGGCACCGGATGGGGAGTATACCAATCCGGCGGCAAACTCGATCGTTGTAGATTATGGGGTAAAGAACCCGAGAGTCTCCATGGCCGACAACGGCAGCTATTATAAGTTCACGACTTCCCAATGTGTCGTACGTGTCTATAAGAACCCTATTCGTTTCGCCATGTATGACAAGAATAACCGTGCCGTGATCTACGAGGAGGCCGAACCACTTGCCTTCGGACTAAAAACGACCCAAACGATGCGCCGTAGCGGTGATGAGGATTTCTACGGTTGCGGTATGCAACAAGGTAATTTCTCATACGCTGGGAAGGAAGCGGATATCGAGGTGACCGGTTGGGATGAGGATCAATCCTCTAACCCGGCTCCCTTCTATATGTCCACGAAAGGATATGGCGTATTCCGCAATACGTTTGCCCCGGGACATTATGCCTTCAACGGCACGGAGATGTTGGACAAGAACTATGATGATGGCTTTAAGCTGATGGGCTTCACCAGTCAGTTGACGCATAACGAGAATCGCTTTGACGCATTCTACTTCTACGGCCCTTCCTTGAAAGACCTATTGAACGACTATACGGATATCACCGGAAAACCTTTTATGCCGGCGATGTGGATGCTTACGATGGGAGATGCCGACTGCTATAACAAAGGGGAACAGCGCACCGGATGGCCTCAATCCACCCCGGACGTAATCAGCCAAGTTGCTGATAAATATGTGGAATATGATATGCCCCGTGGCTGGATCTTGCCGAACGATGGCTATGGTTGCGGCTATGTGAAATTGGATTCTGTTGTGACGGAATTAGGTAAACGAGGCTTCCATACGGGCTTGTGGACAGAGAATGGTGTGGATAAGATCGCCTACGAGGTTGGTAAATGTGGTACCCGCCTGTGTAAATTGGATGTGGCTTGGGTTGGAGAAGGCTATGAGTTTGCCTTGAACGGCTGTAAATCCGCATTCGAGGGGATCGAGAGCAATACGAACGAACGAGGCTTCGTATGGGCTGTTTGCGGTTGGGCCGGAACTCAGCGGTATTCTACGGTATGGAGCGGTGACCAAGTGAGCAACTGGGATTATATCCGTTACCATATCCCGACGATCACGGGTGCCGGCCTTTCCGCTATGAACGCCGCTACTAGCGATGTGGACGGTATCTTCGGCGGTTCCCCGAAAACCTATACCCGCGACTTGCAATGGAAGGTCTTCACCCCGATCTTTATGACCATGAGTGGCTGGGCAGATGCCGACCGTCAGCCTTGGGTATATGGGCATCCGTACACGGATATCAACCGTAAATTCTTAAAGCTGAAGATGCGTCTGAACCCGTACGCCTATACCTATTGCCATGAGGCGCATATGACCGGTGTACCGATGGCTCGTGCGATGGTATTGGAATTCCCGGGCGACGTGGTTACCCGTGATACGACTACCCAATACCAGTTCATGAGTGGTGAGTGGATGATGGTTGCCCCCGTATATACCCGGAAGAACGTACGCGACAGTATCTACTTCCCTGCCGGAGAATGGTACGACTATTGGACCGGAAAGAAATACGAGGGTGGCAAGTGGTTGGATAAATATGAGGCTAAACTGGATATTTGCCCGGTATTTATCCGTCAAGGCGCCATTATCCCGATGTATCCGGATATGAATTATGTAGGCGAGAAACCTGCGGATGTCTTGACCTTGGACTTATATCCCTACGGAAACACCTCTTTCAATTTATATGAGGATGACGGTCTCACCCGTGATTATAAGAAAGGCGAGTTTGCCCGTACCTTAATCTCTGTTTCCTCCCCAAAAGGTGAGAAAGGAACGATCACCGTGGATATAGCGAAAGCGAAAGGAGATTATAAAGGACATTACCAAGAGCGTACTTACCTATTGGATGTCCGCTCAGAATCCAGCCCGTCAAACGTAACCGTAGCCGAAAAGCCCCTATCTGCCATCTCCCCCGAAGCGTTCAATGCCGGACAAGAAGGCTGGTACTTCGATGCCTCGGATCGTATGGGAAGGGTTAAGGTACGGACGAACCGCTTGTCTACGAATCAGGATCAGAAGATTGTAATTGGTTTCTAACACTTCTATTTATTTTAAAGGTATATGAAAACACAATTGACTTTATGTATATCCGGGACATTGCTGCTTGTCGGAATGTCCGGTTGCGAAAAAACTCCGGAGCGTCCTATGAATGTTGTGTATATCTTAGCGGATGATTTAGGATATGGCGATGTGGGTTGTTATGGCCAGCAGATTATCAAGACGCCCAATATCGATCGGATGGCGAAGGAGGGAATGTTGTTTACGCAGCATTATGCCGGATGTACGGTGAGTGCCCCTTCCCGTTGCTCCTTGATGACCGGATTGCATACGGGACATACGCAAGTCCGGGGAAACCGGGAGATCACGCCCGAAGGCCAACAGCCGATGCGGGAAGATACCTATACGTTGGGTAAATTAATGAAATCGGCTGGTTATACGACCGGTATCTTTGGTAAATGGGGATTGGGAAATCCGGGCTCTGTCTCCATTCCCAATAAGATGGGCTTCGATGAGTTTTATGGGTATAATTGCCAACGGCAGTCGCATTCCTTCTATCCGGATCATTTATGGCATAATGAGGAGAAGGTTCTTTTTCCTGAAAACGAGAACAATGCTTGCAAGACATATTCACAAGATTTGATTCATGAGCAAGCATTGAAGTTCATCCGGGATCATAAGGAGCAACCATTCTTTGCGATGCTTACTTATACGCTGCCTCATGCGGAATTGAATCTTCCGCATGATTCTATTTATAAGATGTACGAGAACTCATTCGAGGAGACTCCTTATATTGGTAAGTTTGATAAAGTGTATGGCGGTTATAACACCTCGGAGAAGCCCTTGGCCTCCTTTGCCGCCATGGTCTCCCGGTTGGATAAATACGTGGGGGATGTAATGGCTGAATTGAAAGAGTTGGGTTTGGATAAGAATACGATCGTGATTTTTACCAGCGATAACGGCCCGCATCATGAGGGTGGAGCTGATCCGGACTTTTTCAAGAGCTACGGACCTTTCAGGGGGATCAAACGGGATGTATATGAAGGAGGTATCCGTATACCTATGGTGGCATGGTGCCCGGGTACGATCAAGGCTGGAGCTCAATCGGATCATATAAGCGCATTCTGGGATGTCATGCCTACGTTGGCAGAGCTTACAGGTACGGTTTTGCCCGAGCAGACGGATGGAATCTCTTTCTTACCAACCTTGTTATCAAAGAAAAATCAACAGGCCCATAATTATTTATATTGGGAATTTCACGAGTTGAATGGCCGGGAAGCATTGCGCTCCGGTAAATGGAAACTAATCCGGCAACCGATCGTGGGTGAAACTATATTGGAACTGTATGATTTAAGTAATGATATACATGAGGATACGAATCTAGCGGAGAAGTATCCCGATAAGGTAAAAGAACTAGTATCCTTAATGGACAACGCCCGTACAGAGTCTCCGTACTTTGACTTTGGAAGAGAAAAGTAGGCGTGCGAGTAGAGGATAAAGTGTAGGCGTAATATCTGTTAGGTAATGATAAAAAAGGCTTTCTTTCAGCGAGAAAGCCTTTTTTTTGTATCTTTGGCTCTCGTAATTGTAAGACAAAAAGAAGTAAGACTATGTTAGACGTTCAAGCGATCCGAAAAGACTTTCCGATCTTGGATCATAAGATATACGATAAACCGCTGATATATTTTGATAATGGCGCTACTACCCAGAAACCTCGTCAAGTGGTAGAAAAGATAGAGAATGGATATTATAACGTAAACGCCAATATCCACCGAGGCGTACATTTCTTGAGCCAAGCGGCGACAGAGGCGCATGAGGAGGCTCGCAAAACGGTACAGCATTTCTTGAATGCCCGTTCCTCGAATGAGATTATTTTTACCCGGGGAACTACGGAATCCATCAATCTGATCGCTTCCAGCTTTACGGATGAATGTATGTCGGCAGGGGATGAGGTGATCGTGTCCGTGATGGAGCATCATTCCAATATCGTTCCTTGGCAGATACAAGCGGCCCGGAAAGGTATTACGTTGAAGGTGATCCCGATGAATGAGAAAGGGGAGTTGAATCTGGATGAGTATCGTAAATTATTCTCGGATAAGACTCGTCTGGTTTCCGTGACTCATGTGTCTAACGTCTTGGGTACGGTAAATCCGGTAAAGGCGATGATCGAGATCGCTCATGAACAAGGCGTGCCGGTGTTGGTAGACGGGGCTCAAGCCGTTCCGCATATGAAGGTGGATGTGCAGGACTTGGATGCGGAGTTCTATGTTTTCTCTGGTCATAAGATTTACGGACCGACGGGTATCGGGGTCTTGTATGGCAAAGAGGAGTGGTTGGATAAACTTCCTCCGTATCAGGGAGGAGGCGAGATGATTGCTACGGTCTCGTTCGAGAAGACAACTTTTAATGAGCTTCCCTTTAAGTTTGAGGCGGGAACTCCGGATTATATTGGTAGCACGGCGTTGGCGGAAGCCTTGCGGTATGTAGACCGGATCGGTATAGAGAATATAGCTGCTTATGAGGATGAGCTTTTGCGATATGCGACCGCTGGATTAAATACGATCGAAGGGATGCGTATTTTCGGACAAGCGGATCATAAAGGAGCGGTGCTTTCTTTTTTGGTGGGTAATATCCATCATTACGATATGGGGATGTTGCTGGACCGTTTGGGAATAGCGGTTCGTACAGGGCATCATTGTGCCCAGCCTTTGATGCATGCCTTAGGGATCGAGGGGACGGTGCGGGCGTCTTTCTCCTTTTATAATACGAAAGAGGAGATCGATACGTTCATCGCAGGTGTGGAACGAGTTCGGAAGATGTTTTGAGTATGATGTATTATATTAAGAAATATCCGTTTTCACTGGCGATTATATTGATCGTTATTTACTTGTCGTTCTTTAAGCCGCCGAGGATGGATGATATCCCTTTATTCCCGGGTGTGGACAAGGTGGTTCATTTCTGTATGTATGGGGGGATGTCGGGTATGCTATGGCTGGAGTTCTTGCGGAATCACCGGAAGTATGAGACGGTATTATGGCATGCTTGGATCGGGGCGGTTTTATGCCCGATCGTTATGAGTGGGATTATTGAGATATTGCAAGAATATTGTACGACGTACCGGGGTGGGGATTGGTTTGATTTCTTGGCGAATACTTGCGGGGTGATCGCCGCTACGGCATTCGCTTGGTTCGTGCTTCGCCCTTGGATTGTGAAGGATTTGAATAGTTAAAATTACGATGCCCATTCAATGGAGCTTATGATGGGCATTTAAAGGTGCTTACGATGCCCATTGTAAGGATGCTTGAATGAGCATCGTAAGCATGTGGCGTGTTTTACGATAAAAAGAGATAGATACATGTTATTACCCTATATGGAAACCGGGCGTATAGAGGCTGGGTGTGATGAGGCGGGAAGAGGCTGCTTGGCGGGTGCGGTATTCGCCGCCGCCGTGATTCTTCCGGAAGATTTTAAGAATGAGGATTTAAACGATAGCAAGCAATTAAGCGAGAAGAAACGGTATAAGCTTCGTCCCGTTATCGAGCGTGAGGCGATCGCTTGGGCGGTAGGTATCGTTAGCCCGGAAGAGATCGATAAGATTAATATTTTGAAAGCCTCTTTCTTGGCCATGCATCGTGCGATCGAGCAATTGAAAGTACGGCCGGAACATTTATTGATCGATGGAAACCGTTTTACCCCTTATCCCGATATTCCACATACGACCGTAGTAAAAGGCGATGGCAAATACCTGAGTATCGCCGCCGCCTCTATATTGGCTAAAACCTATCGGGATGATTATATGAATGAATTGGCCTTGGAATACCCCGCTTATCATTGGCTGGACAATAAAGGTTATCCTACCAAGGTCCACAGGGAAGCGATTCGTACCCACGGAATCACGCCTTATCATCGCAAGACTTTTACGCTCTTACCGGAGCAGCTTACACTCGGTTTTTAATACGTATATAGGCATAACCTTATGCGTATATACGTATGAGGCTATGCCTATATCGGTGTAGGCTTACACGTATATACGTATCGGCTCGTGCCTATATACGTGTGAAAACACCTGTTTTTATTGTTGTTCCTTTGCCCGGTAAGCCATCGCGTACAGACGCATTTGCTTCACCATCGCTACCAACCCGTTGGAACGGGTAGGGGATAAATGCTCTTTTAATCCTACCTTGTCTATAAAGTATAGATCCGCATCCAAGATTTCTTGAGGGGTATGGCCCGATAAGATCTGTATCAGCAAAGATACGATACCTTTTACGATCACGGCATCGCTTTCTCCTTGGAAAATAATCTTTCCATCCACATAATCCGCTTGGAACCAAACCCGGCTTTGACAACCCTCGATCAAGTTGCTTTCCGTTTTATATTTCTCATCAAGCGGGGGAAGTGAATTTCCCAGATCTATTAATAACGCATATTTGTCCATCCAATCGTCGAAGACTGAGAATTCTTCGATTACATTGTCTTGAAGTTCATTGATTGTCATTTTATCAGTATTTTATCGATTGTATATTACTTCCAGTACGGTTTGACCGGCAGCTTTTAGAGTCTCACGGTCTATATTTTCCATATTATCTTTTTGAGTATGCCAATAACTGGCGAAACCTGTTTTAGACTCAGGGTCGTAGTTAATGATGTCGATACTCGGGATATTACGTCCGCTAATCACATATTGGTGATCGTCTATGAGCGCTCCGCCGGTGGCGTTAATGAAATATTTGCCATATCCCAGATCGCGGGCCGCGCTCCATACCATCTCGACGATCGGGGCTGCCGCACGTAAGGATTGTTGCTCCTTGAAAAACGTGGCGTTCTTGCCGCCCACCATATCCAATAAGATTCCGTATTCCGCCGTATAATTAGGGACATGCGGATTTTTTGCCCAGAACTGGGTACCTAGGCACCAGCTATCCGGTGTATAATCGGTTACGAATTCCGGCGTACCATAATCCTCCGCATCGAAGAAAATAATATCGATACCGATACCCGGGGCTTTTTGTCCGATTTGGCGGGCGATCTCCAATAAGGCACCTACGCCGCTACCGCCATCGTCCGCCCCGTCCAATGGGGTCCGGTGCTTGGAAGGATCGGGATCGTGGTCCGAATAGGGACGGCTGTCCCAATGCGCGAATAGTAAAACACGTTTACTATTCTCCGGATCAAACGAGCCTATGATGTTTCTCGCTTCCAGCTTCGTTCCGTCGTAGGCGGTCAGTATCGCTTCCTGTTGGTAGACTTTGGCGCCAAAGCGCTTCAATTCAGATGCTAAGTAATCCCCGCATGCTTTATGAGCCGCCGTGTTAGGTACACGGGGACCAAAAGCGACTTGGTTCGCTACATAGGCGTAAGCGCTGTCTGCGTTGAAATCGGGAACAGCTGAGGCGATCGGTTGTTTTTTGATCTCCGGCATATTACCTGTCTCTTTGGTTCCTTTGGCTCCACATGATAAAAGAGCAAAACTCAATAACGCAAAAAATAATCTGATCATAAATCTGTTTTGTTTATAATGTTTTTACGGAGGCAGTCGCTTGAACCTCGTCTAATACACGCATCAAGTTTCCACCCCATATCTTGGCGATATCTTCCTCTGTATATCCTTTCTCTATTAATTTAACAGTGATCTGTATGAAATCGTTGTCACTTTCGCAACCGATAATTCCGCCACCGCCATCAAAATCAGAGCCGATACCTACATGATCGATACCGGCGACTTTCACCATATGATCGATATGTTCGATCGCGTCGGTAAGGCTTGCGTTTTTATAATCCTCATTGATATAGCGGTCGAGCAAGCAAACTTGCGCTACGCCTCCATTTTGGGCAAGGGCCTTTAGTTGTTCGTCGGTCAGGTTACGGTCGTGCTTGCACATCGCCATAGATGAGGAATGCGAGCAGATGATCGGGGCCTTGGACAATTTGATAACATCCCAAAATGACTTCTCAGAGGCATGAGACATATCCACCATGATACCTTGGCGATTCATCTCTTTCACAACCTCTTCACCAAACGGACTTAAACCGTCCCATTCTTTCTTGGTATGGGTGGATGAGTCGCAAATATCGTTATCGTAGGAGTGGCAGAGCGTGATATAATTGACACCTATCGCCTTGAACTTAGCGATATTCGCCAGATCCTTACCAATGCCGTATCCATTCTCTATACCGATAAAGAACGCTTTTTTCCCTTCATTCTTCAAGCGGATGAAGTCTTGGTTCGTAACGGCGATGCCACATAAATCCTTATTCAATTCAGCTTGCTTGCGAATACCTTCGATCAAGCCTGTTACTTTTTGTACGGCTTCTTGTAAAGAGACCTCATCACGTTTACCTTGTCCGATGAAGGCCGCAAGGAACACCCCGTCTAGTTTCCCTTCTTGCATCTTAGGGATGTTTACCCGGTTACGTTCCCGGTCCGCGATGCTGAATCCGGCACGTTTGAACCAGAAAGGAGTATCGGTATGTGTATCTACGGAAAGGAAATGCTTGTGCATCTCTTTGGCTTGGTGGAAAGTCTCGGCCTTTCCTATCAGATGGCGGAATATCCTTAACATCGTAGTGTCGCCTCCGTAAGTCAACGCTTCCGGATGCCATTGAACTCCCATGATGGATCGATTCGGATAAGCGTCGATAGCCTCGATAATACTGTCGGGCGCATAAGCGGTAGCCTTGAAGATAGGCGCCAACTCCTTGATCGCTTGATGATGAAGAGAGTTTACGGCTAAGGTATCTTTCCCTAGAATAGAGGCTAGCTGTGAGTTCGCGTCAACAAAGACACGGTGTGAGCCATACGAACTGGGTAAATCTTGCCTATGCTTGACAGAATGATCGCCACGTTGTGAGGGGATGTCTTGGTAAAGCGTACCGCCAAACGCTACATTCAACAGTTGCAATCCCCGGCATATGCCTAAGACGGGAATATTTTGATCGGTAGCCATCTTGATTAGTTTCAACTCATACAAATCGCGTACCGGATCGACTTCCTCCAGCTTTTCCCGAGGCTCCTCCTCATACCATAGAGGGTTTACATCCGCTCCTCCTATAAGAACTAACCCGTCTAAATTCGATACGATATTCCTGAGTACTTTACCGTCAGTAACAGCCGGGATGATAATCGGAGTTCCCCCTGCCTTTACGATGGATTGGATATAGGTGGCCCCTACCCGGGAAGCACCACTTGAGATACTGGCGGAAATCCCGATCAATGGGGAGAATCGTGCCCGCACGTTTACATCGCAAGAGTCTGTCAACTCATATAGCTTTTTTAAGTTGGGGACTTCCGATCCGGGTGTCTGTGCCTGTGCTCCACATAAGATACTACAGGCGCATATTGCTGTGTATAAGATATTTTTCATAATATGTAGTTGTTTTCGTTTGCTATTTGTTTGGAAAATCTTGTATAGCGGTCATAACCCTTAGCAAGTTCCCACCCCATATTTTCCGTATATCTTCTTCTGTATATCCTTCTTCTAAAAGTCGGACGGTAATGTTAATCAACTCATTGGTAGCCGAGCAACCGATCAGTTCCCCGTCTCCGTCAAAATCCGAGCCGATTCCTACATGATCGATACCGATTAAATCCACGATATGATTGATATGGCGGATAGCGTCGCTTAAAGAAGCTTTTTCCTCTTCCTTATTGATGAATCCTTTGTATAGGCAGATTTGGGCGACACCCCCTTGAGCGGCCAGCGCTTTCAGTTGATCATCCGTTAAATTGCGGGGATGATCGCAAAGCGCACGTGCGGAAGAGTGGGAGGCTATGATTGGCGTCTCGCTCACTTCCAGTACCTGATAAAAGGTACTTTCCGCCGCATGCGAGATATCAACCATGATTCCTAATCGGTTCATCTCTTTTACCACTTCCTTACCGAAAGGACTTAGTCCTTTCCATTCCTGTTTTCCTCTAGCGGAATCACAAATATCGTTATCCCCATTATGGCATAAGGTGATATAAGAAACTCCCATCTCCTTGAACATTCGTAGGTTTTCGACCAGCTTCCCTAAAGCGTACCCGTTCTCGATGCCGAGGCAGATCGCTTTTTTCCCTTGCGCCTTAATCGTCCGGATCTCTTGGGGGGTAGTCGCTATAACCATCCGGTCCGGATGTAAGGTTTGCTGGCGTTTTACTTGATTCAGCCGTTCTATCGCATACGCTGTCGCTGCCTGTAAGGATGCCTCATCTCGTTTACCTTGCGGGATATAGGCGACCATAAAGGTCGCGTCGATACGCCCTTCTTCCATAAAAGGAAGATTCACTTTCCCTCCTTCTTTCTCCCCGATATTAAATTCACCGGGAAAGATCATTGGGGTATCTGTATGGGAATCGATCGTCACGATCCGTTGATGGATCGCTTTGGCTTTTGCGAAACGGCGGGCATTCTCGATATGGTAAGCGAATAGGGCTTTCATGGCCTCATCCCCTTGCGGAGCCATGGCCTCCGGATGCCATTGTACACCGAATATCGTTTTCTCCGTATGTTCCATAGCCTCATTGATTCCATCCGGGGCGGTCGCTGTCGCTCTAAATCCGGGGGCGACCTCTTTTACCGCTTGATGGTGGAAAGAGTTGACAAGGATTTGTTCATCTCCATTGAAAATAGTACGTAGGCGGTTCATTCCCGGTTCGAGTGTTACCGTATGCGACGGATATTCCCGAGCCAATGTCTGGCTGTGTTTCAATAGAGCATGATTGGCTTGTGAATGGATGTCTTGATAGACACTTCCTCCGAACGCTACATTCATGATCTGATGCCCCCGGCAAATACCCATGATCGGAATTTGTCGGTTAGCGGCCAAGCGAAGCAAGATCAAATCGTATTCGTCACGTAACGTATCTACGTCTTGCAATTGCGGGATAGGCTCCTCATGCAAATAGAGCGGATTGATGTCTCCACCCCCGCTCATAACTAATCCGTCTAGTTCGGAAACCAGTACGGTCAATGCTTTCAGATCCGTGATCACCGGGATAAGTACCGGGGCTCCCCCCGCATCCAGCACGGCTTGCACGTAGGTCTCCGCTATACAGGAAAGTCCGTCTCTCCGGTTAGCGGATATTCCTATTCGGGGAGGTTGAAGGCTTTCTTTAGCCGGTATATAATTATCAACTTCTTTGTATAGGGCCTCTAGATTCGGACGACGGACTTTCATGATTTTAAGCATCTATGTTAGCATATGTAGCGTTTTCCTCGATAAACTCGCGGCGAGGGCCTACGTCTTCACCCATCAACATGGCGAAGATTTGGTCAGCCTCGGCTGCGTTGTCGATCGTGATTTGCTTTAACGTACGGTTTTCCGGGTTCATGGTCGTATCCCACAATTGATGGTCGTTCATTTCTCCCAAACCTTTGTATCGTTGTGTATGGATCGAGTTCTCGTTGCCTCCTCCATATTTTAAGATGAACTGCTGACGTTGTTGCTCGGTCCAGCAATATTCCTCAACCTTACCTTTCTTACACAAATAGAGGGGAGGAGTCGCCAGATACACATATCCGTTCTCGATCAAGGAACGCATACGGCGGAAGAAGAAGGTCAAGATCAATGTGGCGATGTGGCTACCGTCCACATCGGCATCGGTCATGATAATCACCTTGTGGTAACGCAGCTTCTCCATGTTCAACGCTTTCGGGTCATCCTCCGTACCGACGGTTACGCCCATCGCGCGATAGATGTTCTGGATTTCCTCGCTTTCGAAGATCTTATGATCCATCGCTTTCTCCACGTTCAATATCTTACCGCGCAATGGTAGGATCGCTTGGAAGTTACGGTCGCGTCCTTGCTTAGCCGTACCCCCTGCGGAGTCTCCCTCGACAAGGAACAATTCGCAGATCGCTGCGTCTTTAGAGGAACAGTCCGCCAATTTACCGGGGAGCCCACCTCCTGTCAGCGGAGATTTGCGTTGTACCAATTCGCGAGCCTTACGAGCGGCATGGCGGGCTTGAGCGGCCAAGATCACCTTGTCGACGATTATTTTCGCCTCTTTCGGATGTTCTTCCAAATAATAGCCTAACGCCTCGCCGATCGCCATATCCACGGCACCGGTAACCTCGCTATTACCCAGCTTCGTCTTTGTCTGTCCCTCAAACTGAGGCTCGGCTACCTTGATAGAGATAACGGCGGTCAAACCTTCACGGAAGTCATCCCCTTGAATCTCCACCTTGGCTTTCTCCAATAATTTAGAATCCTCGGCGTACTTTTTCAACGTACGGGTCAGACCCCGGCGGAAACCGGCTAAGTGTGTACCACCTTCTATCGTGTTAATATCATTTACGTAAGAGAATACGCTCTCGTTGTAAGAAGTATTATAAGTTAACGCCACCTCGACAGGGATACCCTGCTTCTCGGTAACGATATGGATTACGTCTGGAATCAGTTTCTCTTTAGAACGGTCGATATAGCGGACAAACTCTTTCAATCCCTCATCCGAATGGAATACCTCGGACTTGAATGAACCGTCTTCTTTCAGAACTCGCTTATCTGTCAGACGTAGCGTAATACCTGCGTTCAAGAATGCTAATTCACGCAAACGGGTAGCCAAGATATCATACTTGTATTCCGTGACCGTAAAGATAGAACCGTCCGGCTTGAAAGAGATCGTAGTACCTGTTTTATCCGTATTATCGATAACCTGTACGTCGTGCAACGGCTTTCCGCAAGAGAACTCCTGCATATGTACTTTGCCGTTCCTGCGAACTTCCGCTTTCAGATAAGTAGAGAGGGCGTTTACGCAAGATACACCCACACCGTGCAAACCACCGGATACTTTATAGGTTCCCTTGTCGAACTTACCGCCGGCGTGCAGCACTGTCAGTACTACCTCCAAGGCTGATTTACCTTCTTTCTCATGAATATCCACGGGGATACCACGGCCGTCGTCGGTAACCGTGATCGAGTTGTCCTCATTGATTACCACGTCGATGTATGTACAATATCCGGCTAGCGCTTCGTCTATGGAGTTATCTACGACCTCATACACTAAGTGATGGAGACCTTTCTCGCTGGTATCGCCAATATACATGGATGGCCTTTTTCGTACTGCCTCTAACCCTTCAAGTACTTGAATACTATCTGCGGAGTACTCTGTAGAAGTATTCTTAATTTCTTCACTCATGAGTTTATCTTTCTTTAAAATCTGTAATTATCTATGTCCTCAAAAAAATCTAACAAATGTAGTGATTTTTATCGAGATAGCGAAGTGGGGGATGTGAAAATAGCGAAAAAAGGACGGGTGTAGTAAAAAAGGAGAGAGATAAGCCATAAACTTATCTCTCTCCTTTTGATTGGTAGCCCATAGGGGAATCGAACCCCTCTTTCAAGAATGAAAATCTTGCGTCCTAGCCGATAGACGAATGGGCCATCAGGTTTAAAAAAGCCGGGCTTATTGAGAGTCCGGCTTTATACTTGTAAAAGTAATTACCTTCTGCTTATGCTAGCGCATTAACGTGCTTAGCCAACTTAGATTTCAGATTACCGGCCTTGTTCTTGTGGATAACGTTCTTTTTTGCAAGCTTATCCAACATAGAGCATACCTTAGGGAATAAAGCTTGTGCCTCATTCTTGTCTTCAGTAGCGCGCAAAACTTTCATAGCGTTTCTAGCTGTCTTTGCGTAATATCTGTTACGCAAACGTCTTGCGTTTGTCTGTCTGATTCTCTTGATTGATGACTTATGATTTGCCATTTCTAGATCTTCTCTTTATTGTTTTTTAATCCTGTTTATTGTAGCCCATAGGGGAATCGAACCCCTCTTTCAAGAATGAAAATCTTGCGTCCTAGCCGATAGACGAATGGGCCAAAATGTCAAAGCTCTCACTTATAGCGTTCTAAGAAAGTGATTTCCCGATTGCGAGTGCAAAGATAGACGATCTCTCTGAACTGGCAAAACATTTCGAAGGAAAATTTAATACTACTCACTGTTTTAACTTCTCTTTAGAACTTATATCTTCCAGATGAATTTCCAAGGCTTTAACGGAAATATTTATTTCCCAGATACATACACATAACGACGCCGCTAATAGCAATAAGGCTATGCCAAATATCCATGCGGCGAAAACCTGCCACGATACATAAATGAAGAACATAGCGATCACGCAGAGCAGCAAACTGAGTATTCCTAATATTTGCATGGAACGGGTCAGATAGAGCCTTTTCCGCAGGTTCGCTATCTGGGCGATATCCTTGGGGTCATGGGTTTGCTGATGCTTTTCTTTCAAGGCACGCACTACGCTGGCGTATGAAAGGAAGCGATTCGTATAGGCCAACAATATCAATGATATGGCGGAAAATAATAAAGAAGGGGTCGTTAAGTCCAACATAATTCTATACTTTAATTATATGTATAACGTTAATTTGAGTATCTTTGTTCTTAATCATCGTCGCAAAGATACGAATTATGTTGTGTAAAACGAGGGGGATTGTCTTGCATACGATCCCTTACAATGATAAATATTCTATTATATATATGTATACGGAGGCGTTTGGCCGGGCCTCGTATCTGGTTAGTCGTAGCCGAGGGAAGAAAAGCACGGTATCGAAGGCTTTGTTTATACCTTTGTCCGTTCTGGAAATGGAGGTGGAGCACTTGAATAAGCGGGACTTGCACCGGATTAAGGAGACCCGCATTTGTTTTCCGCTGAATGATGTTTGTTGTGATCCGGTTAAGAATGTATTGGCGCTTTTCCTCTCGGAGGTTCTTTTTAGGGTCGTGAAAGATACGGAGCCGGATCCCCGTTTATTTGATTATTTATACGAGTCCATACATCTATTGGAGTATGCGGATAAAGGTATCGCTAATTTTCATATGGTTTTCTTGTTAGGTCTTCTCCACCATCTCGGTATTTTCCCGAATATGGAATCGCATAGGGTGGGATATTATTTCGATATGTTGAATGGGGTGTTTACGGATCATATCCCGATGCATCGGCATTATTTAAATAAGGTGGAGAGCGCTTTCTTTTCCCGTTTGCTGCGTATCAGTTTTGAGAATATGTCGCTTTATGGTTTTTCCCGGCAAGAGCGGGCCCGTATTATTCATCGTATTCTTGAGTATTACCGTCTACATCTCCCGGATTTTCCGGAAATCAAATCGTTATCGGTGATGCAAAGCTTATTTGATTGATCTATTTGATGTTATATTAGCTCTTGAAAACACGTACGTGTTTTTTGAAAAAGACGTACATGTTTTTCCGGAAACACGTACATGTTTTTTCGGAAATAATGAGAAGCTTCCGGATAGGCGGGAAAAACATCCGATAACGGTTGCCTATTTGAGGAAAAGATTATACTTTTGCAATCTCAAAAGAGTTGGTCTTGTAGTTCAACGGATAGAATAGAAGTTTCCTAAACTTTAGATCCGGGTTCGATTCCCGGCGAGACTACTTGTATGACTGTTCGAACAATTGAGGAAAGATCCCTGTCTTTTTGATGGATTGTATGATTTTGCCGGGGAAGTACGTAAAGATATCCTTTAGAGACCTATTTGATAGGCCTTAAACGTTACCCATTCGCCATTATATAGACATTTAAAAGTCCGACCACTAATCCATACGTTCTCTAGTGTTGTTTGGCCGTCTTCATAGTCCATATAAAGTATATCGGTATAGTAATTGTTCCAGTCCCAGTAGAATGGAATTTCCTCTCGATCTATGCGTCCGCTTGGGTAATGATAAATTCTTGTATCCCATCCTTTCCCATCCGGATTAAATGTAAGTTGCTGCTCACAATCTAAACCGTCTACGACAAACCAATCAGTCCATACATAATTACATAAATCATAGGTGATTTCCTCATACGGATCATAATACGGATCCTCCTCGCAACTACTGAACCCGCATAAGACGGCGATCAATAAGAATATGTTTATTAAATATCTTTTAGCCATAACTCTATACCTTTAAATACTATTCGAAGGTAAAGATACAAATTTAAGGAAAGGATATTTCTTTTTTTTATATCTTTAGCGCAAAATTTTCAGATATATGCAAAAAACATTACGCATTAAGAACGATATTCATGAGCTTTCCATGATGAATCAGTTCTTGGAGGAAGCTGGAGAAGAATTGGGATTAAGCACCGCTTTCATGATGAGCCTGAATCTGGTGATGGAAGAAGCTGTCTCAAATATAATTTTTTATGCGTATAAGGGAGATGTTGAGGATGCCGTAGACATTTCGTTGGTCAGGGAAGGTGGGGAATTGATCGTGACTTTGATAGATCATGGGATTGCTTTCGATCCGACTTTAAGAAAAGACCCTGATATTACTTTATCTGCCGAAGACCGTCCAATCGGAGGGTTGGGTATTTTCTTGATCAAGAAGATTATGGATGAGGTCTCTTATCAGAGAGTAGATGAGCGGAATGTCTTTATCATGAAGAAAAAAATAACCGAATAAAATATAAAGATATGGAAGTAGTTATTGACCAAAAAGGTGAAGAGACTGTAATTAAGATCAAAGGAAGATTGGATACGAATACGGCTCGCGAATGCGAGGAAAAGGTTTTGCCGGTATGGGAGAATCCGGGAGTAAAAGTATGTGTCGATTGTTCTGATTTGGAATATGTGAGTAGTGCGGGCCTCCGATTGTTTTTAATATTACAAAAAATGACGACTGCCAAGAAAGGGTCTTTACGTTTGATCGGTATGCGGAATGTGGTTCGTGAGACCTTTAGTTTGACGGGATTTAACGCTCTCTTCAAGATAGAAGACGCAAAATAAGTGTGAAGGTTAGGAAAAAGGTAGCCGGTGTGTCAAATTTGGCACATCGGCTTTGTATTAATCTTTTAGATCTTTGTCGATGGGGCTATCCCATTTGCCACCGTTTAATATATCAAGGGTGAAGGTATCGTCTGATTCCTTCGGGGTGTAGAGAATCCCAGTATAACGAATAATGTGATTTATGAGAGGCAGGATGTCATTAACTTCTCTTTCCCGGGTTACTTCATTTATCTGATTTTTGGCCGAGAGGTGTGCTTTGAGCATGAATTCCGGAGCCGGGATAAACGTGAAGAAGGAATGGGAGAAATTTGTTTTCCCGATATCAGAGTCGTTAAAAGTGTCGGTTTGTGTATAAGGCGTGTTTTGAGAAATGCCATTCCCAGTGGTTAAGTCAATCTTGTTTTGATAATTGGAGACATTTATCGTGAAGCTTTTTAGGGCTTTAGGTACGCCATCGGCGGATATGAACTCTATTTTGCCGACGATTCTTTGTAAGGTGATATCTTTAATGATTCTTTCTCCCGTTTGTACTTCTTGGGTGAGAAAAAGATGAAACGTATCTGATACTTTACTGAATAGTGCGGTTTGTCCGGACACGGAGATATTCTTGTCTGAGTGGGCTAGGAAACAAATATGATAGTTGCCGGAGGGCAGTGAATCATAAATGATCGTGAAATCCGGATCTTGAGGCGTGAATTGCTTATGTTTTACCAGAATGTCCGGTTTTCCGCTTTGGTATACGATATAATCGATCCGGTTGTATAAATTATCCGGATCGATATCTGGTGTAGAAGGATCTTCCTCGGCATCGGGATTTTGGGGAATAGGCTCAGGGATATTCAGCTCGGGAATACTCTTGGTTACGGGGAAGGGTAATACTTCCTTTTGTAAATCGATCGTAAACTGTATGGGTGATAATTCCTCTTGTAGGTCGGGGTTAGGTACTTCCTTTTCCGTTCCATTACAACAACAAAAACAAAGCAGACAGGCGATAGCCACTAATTCTTTTTTCTTCATAGTTGAAATTTTTGGTAATATGTTTGACGCAAAGGAACGATATATTTTGTGAATTAAAAAATATTAAGCTGTTAAATTGGCGTACGCAGGGTTATTTTTCATAGCTTTGTGAATCAACAATGTAATTACCTTAGTTTAATAAAACGGAATAATACCATGAAACGAAAAATCAGAATGGGAATGGTCGGTGGAGGACAAGGCTCGTTTATCGGGGCCGTTCATCGTATCGCCGCTAATTTAGACGGACAGATCGAGTTGGTCTGTGGATGCTTCAGTTCTCGCCCGGAGAATTCATTGGCTACCGGACAATCTTTATTTTTACCGGATAATCGTATTTACGCATCTTATCAGGAAATGATAGAGAAAGAGGCCACCCTGCCTGAAGGCGAACGGATGGATTTTGTGTCTATCGTTACCCCGAATCATGTGCATTTCGGTCCGGCCATGATGGCGTTGGAACATGGTTTCCATGTCGTACTGGATAAACCGATGACATATACCTTGGATGAGGCGAAGCAATTACGAGACAAAGTGAAGGAAACCGGAAAATTGTTTATGCTGACTCATACCTATACCGCTTACCCGATGGTGAAGGAGGCTCGGGAAAGGGTACGCAGGGGCGATTTAGGTAAGATACGCCGTATTTATGTGGAATATCCTCAAGGCTGGCTATATAATGACTGCGCTGATGTTAATAAGCAGGCGGCTTGGCGGGTGGATCCCAATCGGTCGGGTAAGGCCGGTTGCATGGGGGATATCGGGACTCATGCGTTTAATCTGGCGGAATATATAACAGGGCTGAAGGCCGTGGAATTATGCGGTGAGTTGAATACCTTCGTGCCGGATCGTCTTTTGGATGATGATGGGGCGGCATTGATCCGTTATGAGGGAGGCGCGAAAGGGGTGCTGACCGCTAGTCAGATCGCCGTAGGTGTAGAGAATGGCTTGAATATTCGTGTGTATGGAGAGAAAGGTGGGTTGGAATGGCGTCAAGAAGAACCGAATACGATGATTATGCGTTGGCCGGATCGTCCGGCGGAGATCATCCGTACTTCCAATGGATATATGTCGGGTATCGCCGCTCATAATTCCCGTACGCCGGGCGGGCATCCGGAAGGCTATATAGAGGCATTCGCTAATTTGTATCGGAATTTCGCCTTGGCTTTGCGATCGATTCTGGCTGGTGAGGAACCGGCTCCTGAAACCTTGGATTTCCCTTCCGCCGAAGACGGTGTCCGTGGCATGCGGTTTATCGAGACGATTGTAGCTACCGGATCGACAGAGAATAAATGGATAAAAATAATCGACTAAAAATAATACTATATATGGCACGTCCTGTAACATTATATACCCTCCAGTGGGGAGATTTATCACTGGAAACAGTTTGTCAAAAAGCGAAAGAATTCGGATACGACGGTGTGGAATTGGGACTTCCCGATCATGTGGATGTCCGACGTACGGATACGGCTTATTATCAAGGAATCAAGGATCTGTTAAAGAAATATGACTTACGGCTTTATGCGATCTCTACCCATCTGGTTGGACAAGCTGTTTGCGATAATATCGATGAGCGTCATAAGGCAATCTTGCCGGATTACATTTGGGGAGATGGCGATCCGGAAGGGGTTCACCAACGGGCTACCGAGGAGATGATCCGGACCGCTCATGCGGCAAAGATGCTGGGAGTCGATACGGTTGTAGGTTTTACGGGTAGTTCTATTTGGCATTATTTGTATTCTTTCCCTCCGGTAACGGATGCGATGATACAAAAGGGGTATGATGATTTCGCCCGTCGCTTTACGCCCATCTTGGATGAGTTTCAGAAACTGGGTGTACGTTTTGCGTTGGAGGTACATCCTACAGAGATCGCGTTCGATACTTTTTCCGCACGCAGAGCATTGGAGGCGGTAAATAACCATCCTGCTTTCGGTTTTAACTATGATCCGAGTCATCTAGGATATCAAGGGGTGGACTATGTGGATTTCATCTATCAGTTTCCGGAGCGTATCTTCCATGTGCATATGAAGGACGTATATTGGAGTGATACCCCTAAGCAGGTGGGTATATTCGGCGGTCATGTTACTTTCGGCGATCCCCGTCGATATTGGAATTTCCGTAGCTTAGGACGAGGAAAGATTAATTTTGAGGAGATTATCCGTGCTTTGAATTCAATTGGCTATCAAGGTCCGCTTTCCGTGGAATGGGAAGATAGCGCTATGGATCGGGAACATGGGGCACGGGAATCTTGCGAATTGGTGAAGAGAGTGGATTTCCAACCTTCCGCACATGCGTTCGACGCTTGTTTCGGAAAGGAATAAATAATTATTAATTACAAAAAACACGAGATTTGATGAGTGTGAGAAAGTGGATGTTTGCCGGGGCCTTGTTATTGGCCGCCGGCTTGAGTTCTTTGGGATTTGCCCAAAAACCGGGGTTGAAGTTTAATCCGGATAAGAAGTTTAAGATTGTACAGTTTACGGACTTGCATGTGAAATGGCAAGACCCTCGTTCGGACATCGCTTTTGAGCGTATGAACCAAGTGTTGGATGACGAGAAACCGGACTTGGTGATTTTTACGGGAGATATTATCTATAGCAAGCCTGCGTTGGAAAATATGCGGAATGTATTGAAGACAGTCTCCGACCGTAAAATACCATTCTCCATTGTTTTCGGAAATCATGATAATGAGCAGGGGGCGACAAAAGAGGAGTTGCTGAAAGTAGCCGAAAGCCTACCGTATAGTTTAACGGCGGATGAGGTTCCCGAAATCTCAGGCGTGGGTAATTACGCCTTGACCGTACGTTCCTCCGACGGGAAGAAGGATGCTTTCGTCTTGTATTGCATCGATTCGAATACCTATTCAACTATCAAGGGGGTAAAAGGATACGATTATATTAAGCGTGACCAGATCGATTGGTATTGTAAGAAAAGCGCAGAGTTTACCCGGAATAACGGGGGAGAGCCGGTTCCTTCTTTGGCTTTCTTCCATATTGCGTTGCCGGAGTTTAATCAAGCGGCTTCCGATGAGAATGCCCAACTCTATGGCATACGTAGGGAAAAGGCATGCGCTCCGGCCTTGAATTCCGGCTTATTTACGGCGATTAAGGAGAACGGGGACGTGATGGGTATATTTGTCGGTCATGATCATGACGATGATTATGCGGTTTGCTGGTATGACGTATTATTGGCTTACGGTCGTTTTACGGGTGGTCCGACGGAATACATCCATATACCAAATGGAGCACGTGTGATCGAATTGAACGAGGGAGCCCGTACCTTCAAGACTTGGATTCGTACGAAAGCCGGTGTAGAGCAGCTTACTACCTATCCGGATTCATTCGTGAAAGAGTGAGGATCTATATCATTCTGAAAATGATATAAAAACTGTATTCCTTATTGTTAAAGCTCTAAATTATATCTAACTTTGCGGTTGGTTGAAAAGTAAAAACTAGAGTATGAAGAAAATTAGAGCCGCCATCGTAGGTTATGGCAACATCGGGAAATATGTGTTAGAGGCCCTTGAAGCTGCCCCGGATTTTGAGGTAGCAGGTATTATTCGTCGTAATCCGAATGATATTCCGGACGAGTTGAAGGCATACACGGTTACTGATAGCATCACCAAGTTAGATAAGGTTGACGTAGCGGTTTTGGCTACTCCTACACGTAGCGTGGAAGAGCATGCGAAAGAGATTCTGGCTTTAGGCATCAATACGGTCGATAGTTTCGATATACACGGAGGTATCGTGGATTTACGTCGTTCTTTGGACGCTGTAGCGAAGGCTCATAATACGGTAGCTGTAATTTCTGCCGGTTGGGATCCGGGAAGCGACTCTGTGGTACGTGCTTTGTTAGAAGCGATGGTGCCGAAAGGTATTACTTATACGAACTTCGGTCCGGGAATGAGTATGGGGCATACGGTTGCCGTGAAGGCTATCGAAGGCGTGAAGGCGGCTTTAAGTATGACGATTCCTTTGGGAACAGGTGTACACCGTCGTATGGTTTATATCGAGGTAGAAGACGGATACGATTTCAAGCAAGTGTCTGCCGCTATCAAGGCGGATGATTATTTCGCTCATGATGAGACTCATGTAATGCAGGTTGAATGTGTTGATAATTTGTTGGACATGGGACATGGTGTGAACTTGGTTCGTAAAGGTGTATCGGGCAAGACTCAGAACCAGTTGATCGAATTCGATATGAAGATCAATAACCCTGCCTTGACCGCTCAAATCTTGGTTTCTGTCGCTCGTGCGAGCTTGAAGCAACAACCGGGCGCATATACGATGATCGAATTGCCGATAATCGATATGCTGTACGGCGAGAGAGAGAACTTAATTAGAAGACTCGTTTAATATAAGTTGATGGTTGACAGCTGGCAATTGACAGTTCGGGAAATCCTGACTTGCGATTGTCGACTGTCAATTGTCAATTGCCAACTGAAATAATTATGCTTGATTTTATTACATGGACTGCCGATCCCGCTATCTTTACCATCGGTTCCCGAGAGATTCGTTGGTATGGATTGGCTTTCGCGATTGGTTTCGCTATTGGCTATATGATTGTAGAGCGGATGTGGAAAAAAGAGGGACTGCCGCCCGCATGGATCGATTCCCTTTTGATTTATACGATGCTCGGTACGGTGATTGGTGCCCGTTTGGGGCATTGTTTGTTTTATGCGCCGGAATATTATTTAGCCAACCCGATTGAGATTTTCAAGATTTGGGAGGGAGGTTTGGCTAGCCATGGTGGTACGTTAGGTATAATTATCGCCATTTATTTCTACTCGAAGCGAGTAAGCCATAAAAGTATGTTATGGGCTTTCGATAAGTTGGTGGTTCCGACAGGATTGGTAGCTGCTATGATTCGTCTGGGAAACCTGATGAATCATGAGATTTACGGTCATTCCACTGATTTGCCTTGGGGATTTCGTTTTATCGATAATTTACACGCATGGAGAATGGGGGCGGAGCCTATTTTTACCGCTCCGAGCCATCCGACGCAATTGTATGAGGCCGCTTGTTATCTGGTGACGTTCGCTATCTGTATGTGGCTATATTTCAAGAAAGAGGCTTGGAAAAAGCAAGGACTTATCTTCGGCGTATTTATGATATGCGTATTCGGGTCTCGTTTCTTCATAGAATTCGTGAAAAATGACCAAGAGCCTTTCGAGGCTGGAATGATGTTGAATATGGGGCAATGGCTAAGTATCCCGTTTGTTTTGGCAGGGTGCTGGTTTGTCTGGAGAGCACTAAGAAATGGAAAATTAAAGATTGAAAATTGAAGATTAGAGAGCACACGCTTCGTGATTATCAATTTTCAATTATCAATTATCAATTAAAAAAGATGTACAAGTTAAAAGAAATTGCGGATAAAGTTTATTATGTAGGAGTTAATGACCGTCAAAAGGCCCTCTTCGAGAATATGTGGCCGTTGCCATACGGCGTTTCCTATAACTCGTACTTGATCGTAGACGAGAAAACCGTATTGATCGATACGGTCGATGTTTGTTACTCTGATATTTTCTTGAAAAAAGTAGCGGATGCCTTGGACGGACGTTCTTTGGATTATCTCGTGGTAAATCATATGGAGCCGGATCATGCGGGAAGTATCCGTTTGTTGCGTCAGCAATATCCGGACGTACAGATTGTCGGAAACAATAAGACTTTCGGAATGCTGGAAGGATATCATGGCATCAAGGAAGGCTTGTTTGAGGTGAAAGAGGGTGATACCTTGAATACGGGTCGTCATGAGCTTGTATTTTATATGGCTCCGATGGTGCATTGGCCGGAAGTGATGGTTACTTATGACGTTACGGATAAAATCGTATTCTCCGCGGATGCGTTCGGTACGTATGGCACATTGGATGGTGGTGTGATCGATACGGAGATGAACGTGGAGCATTATTGGGAAGAGATGATTCGCTATTACTCCAACATTGTCGGAAAATATGGAAGTCCAGTACAAAGGGCATTACAGAAGCTTTCGGGCTTGGATATCCAGACGATTTGCTCTACCCATGGACCTGTTTGGCGTGAATATGCGTCGAAAGCGATCGATATCTATGACCGTATGAGCCGCTACGAAGGTGAGGAAGGCG
Organism: Parabacteroides sp. B2-S-102; assembly: GCF_023656665.1. Classification (NCBI taxonomy): domain Bacteria; kingdom Pseudomonadati; phylum Bacteroidota; class Bacteroidia; order Bacteroidales; family Tannerellaceae; genus Parabacteroides; species Parabacteroides sp. B2-S-102. Next base: position 86,104 of record NZ_JAMOKM010000016.1, read on the forward strand.
TGGTTATTATTTATGGCAGCATGTATGGTAACACGGAGCAGATGGCTGAGGCGATCGCCGCTTCTTTGGCTGATAATGGCATCAAGAATATTGTGATGCATAATGTTAGCAAAAGCCCTTCTTCTTATATCTTGAAAGATGTGTTCAAATATAAGGGAGTTATCGTAGGTAGCCCGACTTATAGCAATCAATTGTTCCCAGAGGTGGAAGCTGTGTTGAGTAAGATCGAGTTGCGTGAGGTGAAAAATCGTATTTTCGGTTATTTCGGGTCTTTCACATGGGCTGGAGCCGCCGTGAAACGTTTGGCGGCTTTTGGCGAGAAGATGAAGTGGGAGACTGTCGGTACGCCGGTTGAGCAGAAGCAAGGTTTAAGCGCTACTAAATACGAGGAGTGTTTAGCCTTGGGCAAGGAAATGGCTGGGAAATTGAAAATGGAGAATTGAGAATTGAAAAGTCTAAAGGCTCCGACAACAGATAAAACGAAAGCTATTAACAATAGATCTAATTTATAAACAAAAGAAAGGCGAGATGCGTAGATTGGGAATCCTTTAATTTTCAATTTCCAATTTTCAATTTTCAATTAAAAAAAGCGTAACGTTATGAGATTAATTATCGAACCTAATTACGAGCAACTCTCAAAATGGGCTGCCAATTATGTAGCAGCGAAGATCAAAGCCGCGAATCCAACCGCTGAAAAACCATTCGTACTGGGCTTGCCTACCGGATCTTCTCCGCTGGGTATGTACAAGAACCTGATTGAATTGAACAAGCAGGGTGTCGTATCGTTCCAGAACGTGATCACTTTCAATATGGATGAGTATGTCGGCCTTCCGAAAGATCATCCGGAAAGCTATCATTCTTTCATGTGGAATAATTTCTTCAGTCATATCGATATCAAACCGGAGAACGTAAATATCTTGAATGGTAACGCCGAGGATTTGGAGGCTGAGTGTGCGTCTTATGAGGCTCGCATGAAAGCGGTCGGTGGCGTAGACCTGTTCTTGGGTGGTATCGGTCCTGATGGCCATATCGCGTTCAATGAGCCGGGTTCATCTTTGAGTTCTCGTACTCGTATCAAGACGTTAACTACAGATACGATTATCGCTAACTCCCGTTTCTTTGATAATGACGTGAATAAAGTTCCGAAGACTTCTGTAACGGTTGGTGTAGGTACGGTTCTTGACGCTAAGGAGGTATTGATCATGGTAAATGGTCATAACAAGGCTCGTGCGTTGCAACAAGCCGTTGAGGGCGCCGTGAACCAAATGTGGACAATTACCGCCTTGCAGTTGCATCCGAAGGGAATCATTGTTTGCGATGAGGCGGCTTGCGCGGATCTTAAGGTAGGTACTTATAACTATTTCAAGGATATCGAGAAGGATCATCTTTGTCCTTGTTCATTGCTAAAATAAACGAATCTCAGATAGGGCTTTCTTTTAATGCCCATCATAAGGAGTTAAGAATGCCCATTGTAAGGAGTTTACGATGGGCATTCTTATAACCTTACGATGGGCATCGTTGTTTTAGGGCAATTGGTGGCTGCCGGCTGGCTTCCTCATAGAAGATATACTTCACTGGTTAGAGGAAATATACTTTTCCTGTCAGAGGATATATACTTCATTGACAAAGTCTGTACTACTTACTTTTTTGCGTTCTTGACGTAACGATCCAGCCATAGGTCACATTCATACAATAGATGTAATATGTTCTCTTTGGCGGCGTAGCCATGACTCTCATAGGGCAATACGACATAACGTGCGATCGCCCCGTGGCCTTTTAGGGCACTGAACAGGCGCTCGGATTGGATCGGAAAGGTTCCGGAGTTGTTATCCATCTCACCATGTATGATTAATAAAGCTCCATGTAGTTTATCGGCAGACATGAATGGCGACATGGCATTATATATTTCCGGTACTTCCCAATAAGTACGGGTCTCTGTTTGGAAGCCGAACGGGGTAAGCGTACGGTTGTAAGCTCCGCTACGTGCGATGCCGGCTTTGAACAGTTTGGTATGTGTTAATAGATTCGCTGTCATGAAAGCTCCATAGGAATGTCCTCCTACGGCTACACGATTCGGATCACCTACACCCATCTCGGAAATAACTTTTACGGCCGCCTCGGCGTTCATTGTCAATTGCTCAATGAAATCATCGTTCGGCTCCGCTCCCTCACTGGTACTAACGATCGGCATCTCGACATTTTCCATTATACAGAATCCACGTAAAACCCAATAGACGGGAGAACCATAGTTGATATTCGTAAACATGTATTGAGAACCTCGTACCTGAGAAGCCTCGGCCTTGCTTTTATATTCTCTCGGATAGGCCCACATTAAGACAGGTAATGGACCGTCCTTCGCTTTATCATATCCGGCAGGGAGGTATACGGTCGCTGTTAGATCCAAACCATCCGCACGTTTATACTTGATCTTTTGTTTGCTAACGTTTGCCATGGCCGGATATGGATTGGCGAAATGAGTCAATTGAGCGAATTTTTTCTTTTTCAAGTCACGAGAGCAGAGATTCGCTGGTTCTGTAATGGATTGACGTGAAGTGATCAATTGAAGCTTTTCCGGATTCGCTACCTTTAGGATGGTCTCATAATATCCGTCCTCGCAGCGCCAAAGTTCCGTGTTCTTTTTTGTTTTCAAATTGTAACGGCTAAGGTAAGGCATATCCCCTTTAGATGAGGCTCCTTGGGCAAGCATCAATAACTCATTGTGGGCTTTATTGGTATAAACGATATATTTACCATACGCATTTTTAATCGTAAGTGGATTTCCCGGATTGTTGTAATTATCGTCGGTGGATACATCGAATAATAGAACCGGAGACTCAGAAGAGCAAGGCTTAAAAGTAAATGTCCTGTTTTTACGAGTCTCCCGGGAAGTCTCGATCAATAAAGCGAAAGCATCGTCATTCCACAGGATGTTGCGGAAACGTTTCTCTGTCTTTGCGACTTCCTGTTTCTCGCTGTTGAACGGATAGCTTATTTGGTAGATAATATCCATGAAATCGGTCTTGTTTTGCTTAGGATCTCCTTTATCTTGCGCTTCCGCCCAGTAAACGGTAGCCGGTTGATCCGATCTCCATCCGAATTGACGGGGATAAGGCGAGGTCGTGTCATATCCCATCGGAATATTGACGGTTGGATTATCCGCTAACGTATAAATGGAATTGCCTTGTAAGTCTATGACCTCGAACTTTTGTGGGAAGTTATATACCGGTACTTGATAGGAATACGGACGATGAACTGTCGCGATAAGTAGCAAAGATTTATCCGGGGATAATGAAAGCGTACTGCCGTAGATTGCCGGTTTTCCGATCTCGTACACAATGCCCTCTTTTATACGTACCAATTGGGAGGTGAAGTAATAGTCGAATAATTGCTCGTCGTACGGATTTTTCAGCAAGTCTTGATAGGTACGAGCGGGCATCACCTTTCCAGTACTTTCTTGAATGATGGGACCGGATGGGACTGTGGGTTTCTCCGGTGCCTTTCCCCTGTTTTCTGGAACCATAAGCGTAATAAACTCATTGTCGCTAATCCATAAGATCTCCGCTCCACTTGTCGCATTGATTTTACGGGTACTTACTTTCTGAGCTACGGGCTGTTCCGGGGTACAGTTATAAAGATATACGCCATTCGCTTCTTCCACGAATAGAGCTACCTTATTGGATGAAGGAGAGAATGAGGCTTCTGTGATTACCGCGTTGTCAGGAATTCCTTCAATCTTGATTTCTTCTTGAGTAGCGATGTTCATTAAACTGGCACCCGTATATTCGGCTTGCCGGCTCGTATTGAATGTTTCGGGACTGATACGCATTCCCGCTAATTTAAGCTCCGGTTGCGCAAGCTTGGCGATAGACCGGTACGGGGAACGCTCTAACTGGAGTGCCCACTGATTGTTATCACTAATTCGGATGATCGGGGATAATTTGGCTAGGGCCACTTCCTCTATTACGGCTGGAGGACGTTGATAATGTGTTTCTTGCGCTATTCCAGGACATATAAGCGCTAAAGAGAGCAGAGCTGAAAATAAATGATTTGTTTTCATAAATAGTGATATAAGAAATCCCCAAAGATAACCTGTTAAAGTATACTTTGGGGATTGTGATTAATGTAAGTTAACGTAAAAAGAGTGTTAATAGTTCTTTTCGATCAAGTCGTTGAAATCTGTTTCCTTTTTTGGAATCTCGAAGATCCAACCATCAGCATTCGGATCCTTGTGCAAGAAACCACAGAAAGTAGCGTCAAAATTAGACCCGGTTCTATCCAATGGCAAACCTAGACGTTTCAAGTCGAACCAACGGAAACCTTCGCCCCAAAGTTCGATACGGCGATGTGTCATGATCTCATCCGCTAGTTTTGCGCCTGTGTTACCCAAATCCTTGTACTCTGGATCACGTTCTTTCAACAAGGCTTGCAAATATTCCTTTGCTTTTGCGTCTTGATTGGAACGAGCGAAAGCCTCGGCTGCAGTCAAGTACATTTCGCTGATACGCATGAAGGCAAAATCACCTACAGCATCAGCTGTAGAGCGTGCCGTGAACTTGCGGTTCTGATAAACACGCTGGTTGTAAGAAGTTGCGGGTACTTCTGCCTTTCCTGTCGGATCCCACCATTGACGGCGAAGATCGGTTGGCGACATTAAGTCGTAAGTACTTTGGCTGATACATTTGATACCTGTGCGGATAGAGCTGGAGTTGAAGTTCCAAGACATATACGCATAGAAAGAGTAGAAATAAACCGTTTGGTCATTCTGTGTCATTGCGGCATACATCGCCTCTTTCGTAGCGGAAGTGATATTAGCGAAACCATTCATCAATTCAGACTGAGACATGATCTTACAGCCATCTTTCTCTGCTTCATTGATAGAATTCACTGCGGCCGTAGCTGCGTCTGCGTATTTCTGTTGAGTCAGAAGAGCACGTGCTTTCAATCCGTAAACCGATGCTAGGCTATAATGATTCTTATCATTTGGCTCATAGTCTGCCAATAAGTTCAATGCTTCGTCTAAGTCCCCGTGAATCTTTGTGTACACCTCTTCTACCGTATTACGTGCCATAGGCTCGATTTCCGGACTCGTACGATAAGGAACTCCCGGTTGAGAGTTGTCCTGTCCGTTACGATATGGTTTCGCATAATATTGTACTAGATTGAAATGACTCCATGCACGAATTGCCAAACACTCGCCCTTGATATGGTTCGCAAGCGCTTTTTCGCTATCTGTGAGTTTTGACTCATCGCTAAAGTTATCATTCAACGCTTTCAAGATGTTGTTTGCATTCAAAATGAACTTATAATAAGTTTCCCACTCACCGGAGTTGTACGAACTTGTTGCGTTCGTTGGATAACTCCAGTTTAAGAAACCTTGATGCCAAGTCTGCGTGTCCCATGTCAAATCATCAGCTAACGCTTCTCGACCGATGATGAAACCGGGCTCACCTCCCAAACCTTGGTTGCCTAAGTCTTGAGATACCATCTTACGATGAATACCGTTCAGTGCAAGATAAAGATTGTCGAGCGAAGTGGATACTGTCGTGAATGAAACGTTCTCGGTTGGGATTGTATCCATATAATCGCTGGAACAGCTTGTGCCGATCAGAGAGCCACTTAGAAGCAGTCCTGCTGCGATGTGTTTGAATAATTGTATATTTTTCATATCTTTTCCTTTGTTTGATGTATTATGAATTTAGAACGATACATTTAAACCGATCGTAAAGTTCTTAGCCGGCATATATTCATTGTAAGATACTCCGGCATAGTTAGCTTGCGGATTCAGACCTTGACGGGCTTTCAACATGAATAAGTTCTCTGCGCTGACATTGACGCGTGCACTCTTGATGTTGATAACGTTTAGGATAGACTTAGGCAAGTTGTAAGCCAAAGTGACAGTACGCAAGTTCAAGTAATTTGCGTTTGTCAACCAACGTGTAGAATAGGATTGTCCAATGCTAGTCGCATGACCTGAGTTATTGTCCAAACGAGGTACATCTGTGATCTGGCCCGGAGTTGTCCATGCGTTATGTAGATCCGGTGACATCGCATAACCGAACTCACCTACATCCATCAATCCTCTATAACTCGAGTCAAGCACCTTGCCTCCTAATGAATAAGAGAATACGGTAGAAAGGTCGAATGCCTTATAGCTCAAATTGATATTGAAACCACCATATACTTTCGGAACGGCAGAACCACTGAAATCATATTTCGCATAGCTATAAGAGTTTGTCAATACTTGACCATCTTTCTCTACAAGTGTCTTTTTTACCGCATCTTTAATATTACCATTCGCATCGGTGTTGTTTTCGGCATCAAAGATATACAATCCATCTCCGTTATCAGGATTAACACCCCACCATTGACGTAACCAGAACTCATAGATTGAATGTCCCTCCATCAATTTCTTAGAGTCTTTGATGATACCATCTTTCCGGTTGGCATCAGGCAGACGAGTCACCTTATTATTGATGAATGTAGCGTTTGCGCCGACTGATAATTTCCAATCTTTTGATTTTAATACTTGGTAGTTTAAGTCGATTTCCACCCCTTGGTTACGAACTTTACCAATGTTTTGTACGATCTTTTCGACACCACTGGATAACGGTTGGCTAACATTGAATAACAAGTCTCTGGAGGCCTTACGGAAGAACTCGACCGTACCATTCAAGCGACCGAACAATCCGAATTCTAAAGCGACATCGGTAGAAACCTGTGTCTCCCATTTCAAATTATTGTTTGCCATAGTCGGGAAGTAGAGACCTGCTTCCAAACCGTTGTTGATACCCAAATTATACAAGGTTTGATAAGGATAGTAATCCTGTTGTGTGTCATCATCTGTATAATAGATGGCATCGTTTCCGGTTTCACCGTAGGATGCCCTCAGTTTCAAATTGTCCACCCAAGTCAAGTTTTCCATGAAATCTTCTTGGCTGATACGCCAAGATGCTCCGAATGACCAGAAGTTACCCCAACGGTTATCCTTGCTAAAGCGAGAGGAACCGTCACGACGATACGAGGCTGTTACATAATATTTATCATCGAAATCATAGTTCAAACGAGCGAAGTATCCTTCTTTCTTATATTCGCGTGTATAAGAATCCATTGAGCTTATGCTTACGAAGTTACTGTACTCATACGTTCCGGAAACGATCTCATTAGTCTTCATACCGTAGTTATATTGTAAACGGTAGCTATAGTTCTCATGGCCTAACAAAGCTTCGATGTTATGCTTACCAAAAGTCTTTGTGTAATTAATCAACTGGTTGAATGTCTGTGTCAAGAAGTTTCTATTTCGGATGTTCAAACGTCCCGGTCCTGCGGTTCCGTCACCTACCTCTGGGTTCTCATATACTCTACGGCGTTCATCCTTATTGTCAAATGCGTAGTTCACTGTTAAATTCAATCCTTCGATCGGAGTGATCGTTACATAAGTACGGGCACTAGAGTTTGTGGTAGACATCAAGCGATCGTTCCACAGGGCCTCAGCGATACCGTCGCGTCCATTGCTGGAGATACGGGCTCCTTCATAATCGTAGGTATATAAAGCCGGATCAGTAACTACGTTTCCTTCTTTATCCAAATAAGCCCCTGTCTCAATATCATGCTTATGTACCGGATAGATCGGTGCCATAGAACGAATGAAACGAGATAAGTTACCATAACCAGCGGAGTTGCTAGAAGTAGAAGTAGAATAATTGGAGTTTGTACGACTTAAACCTAAATTCAATCCACTCTTGAACCATTTCACCGGATAGATATTATAGTTCAAGCGTGCGTTGTAACGCTCAAAGTCTGTCTTAATCATATATCCCTTATCATTCAGATAGCCTATGGAAGCATATGTGTCGCTCTTTTCTGTTTTTGTATTGTAGCTTACATTATATTCTTGGCGATGTCCGGTACGGTAAGCGGCATCTTCCCAATCAAGGTCCTCACCCCATTTTAAAGCCGAGGCTGATGGATTCAATAAACCGTCTGTGCCCACGATTGCGTCATTGGCGATTCCTACGAAAGGATTATATTTTAATTTGTTGATAATATCTTTAGAAGCATTAGCGGCAGCGTCGGTAGCACTTTGTCCGAGTGACATATTTGCGTTTCTCAACATTTGCCATTGCAAAGGATAATAATCGTATACACCTACTTTTGCGTAATCGTTATAAGCTCTGCTAGACCAACCTTGTGAGATACTCAAGGTAACACCTGCGCCACTGCTGCTAGAACCTTTCTTAGTCGTGATCAAAACCACACCGTTACCTGCGCTAGATCCATACAAAGATGTAGAAGCGGCATCTTTTAAAATTGTCATTGATTCGATATCAGATGGGCTGATAGAAGAGATATCACCACTGAAGATGGCACCATCCACTACATATAAAGGAGCATTATCCGCGTTTACTGAACCAAAACCACGGATCGTTACCTTGGCAGCTTCTCCCGGTTGTCCGATAGAGGAAGTCATTTGTACTCCGGAAGTGTTTCCTTCCAATGCGGAGAGGGCGTTACTCAATGGACGTTTGTCCATCAAAGCGGCACCCACCGTGGATGCGGAACCTGTAAAAGAACTTTTCTTTGCGGTACCATAAGCTACGACAACAACTTCATCTATAGCTTGAGAATCTGAAGAAAGAACAATTCTCATGTTTTGCTGAGCTGTAGTTTCTTGAGTCCGTAAACCTACATAAGAAATAATTAGCTTAGCATCTTTCTGAGTTTCTAACTCAAATTTACCATCTAAATCGGTAATGGTTCCAATAGTGGTTCCTTTTACTACGATGGATGCACCTATAACAGGCTCCCCATCATCTTCATTAATCACTACACCGGTCACCTTCATTTGCTGGGCGACCATACACTGCACTCCCAGAAAGAATGAGAGTAGTACAAGCGTTAATTTGTGCTTCATAGAATGAATTTGTTTGTTAATTAGACACACATTATTTTTTCAAGAGACCATAGTTTGCACAGAACTACAGTTAAAATACTTATCAAAAAAATGTACACACCAAGACTCCTGAAAATCACAGCCGCAAATATACTAATTTTTATTATAAAAAAGCAAACTGTTATAAAACATTCTAAAACTAATATAATATTGATTGATATTGTCAAATTCAATTTAGTTGTACTGGGGATCTTGTTGCATTATGATAGCTGGCAGGAGGTTTTTTGGTCTTGGCTATCTATCTGTTAATTATGATGTTAAACATAGTTCTGTGCAGACTAAATGCCTTAATGGATGCTGAAAGGGAAGATGTCCATAAAAGATATCTTCCCTTAAACTTTGTGTGTATAATAAAAAAATGAAGTATTAATTAACGTTTATAAACGGATAGGGTTACCATTATAGAAATCTAGAATCTTCGTACGGAAGATAAAATCATATTTGGCCTGTGCCTGTTCCGCTAGACTTTGCGCGTATTTTGTTTTAGCCTCATTAAATTCAAAGACAGTGCTTTTACCTGCGTTGTAACGCTCTTGGGCATAATTGAACGCTTCCTTGCTCGCCGTGACGGATTTGTCGGAAGCCGTATATTTCTCTTGGGAAGCCGTTGCGTTGTAGTACGCTTGCTGGATTTCCTTGTATAACGTTTTCTTTGTATTTTCCATCAGCAATTCCCGGTTGATAATGTTGATCCTTGCGGTACGAACGCTATTGCGTACTTGGAAGCGGTTGAAAAGTGGAATGCTCAATGAGAATCCGACGATCTTTTGCCCATTCTGCTTAAACTGCTCGCTAAAGGAACGAGTATCGGCAAATTCACCTCCGGAAGTAGAATGATAATATCCATTGCTGTAACTAGCCCCGAAATTTAACTTGGGGTAATAGCCCGCTTGCGCGACACGCAACATTTTCTTTTGGCTCTCTAGCAAATACTGTTGTTCCTTGATCTGAGGCTTGAACGTAACCGCATGATCGTAAATGTTTTCCGGAGGTAGGATGCTACTCATATTATCAGCCACCGCATCTTCAATTACAGGAGTCTGTATATCGAAACTCCGATCGCTTCGCTCTAGTTCCAGACTTTGCGCCAGATCCAGTAAAGCGAGGTTCACATTGTTTTGCGACTCGGTAAGCGTGACCTCATCTTTCGCTAATTGGGCTTTGATATCATACAGTTGGGAAAGTGGCACCTTTCCGGCGTTCACCATGGCCTCTGTTTTATTCACCTGCTCCTTGTCTAGTTCCACTTGTAGTTGCGCTATTTTCAGTAACTCTTTATTATAAAGTACTTGCAGGTAGTAGGAAGCTATATTGATGGATAGGTCTTCTCTCGCCTTATTCAAGTTCTCGATAGACGCTTTTAGATCAAGTTTGCGGGCGGCGATATCGTTCGGTATTTTTAACCCGTCAAATAAAGGCATGTCCAGATTGATCCCCAATGTGGAATTGGCGGCGTTCTGGTCCACGATCACCCCGGATTTAGACGTGGAGCGTCCGAACTGGAAGCTCTGTCCAAGACTGCCATTTAGGGCCGGGAGCCAACTGTATTTGCTGGTATGTAAGTCTACCTTTCGGCTTTCCTGTTCCTGCTCCTTTTGCTTTAAGTCGATATTATGCTCGATGGCATATTGGATGCACTCCTCCAGACTCCATTGCTTCACCGCATCCTGAGCGAAAACATAGTTTCCGGACAGGAGGGAAGCGATTGCCAGTATATATAAGTTTCTTCTCATCATACAATCTTTCTTTTATTTCTTATTCGGGTCAATAGCTGCGCCCCGGACTTTATCGGTCGCGGCCAGTCCTTCTTGAACCTCGATCTTGATACCGTCGGACAGACCTACCTTTACCGGATGTTTCTCGAAGACTTGCTCCGGTTGCTCTTGTTTAACTAACTGAACGAATGCGGAATCCCCTTGGAACTCGACCGTGCTTTCCGGGATCGTAAGAACGTCTTCCGCACGTTTTAGCACGATCTCGGCGTTGGCGCTATATCCCGCACGGATGAAAGCATCTTCGGGGATCGTCACGGCTGCCTTGATCTCAAATTGAATGGCTCCGTTTTTCTCAACACCTTTGGGTGATACATATTCCAGCAAGGCCTCGAACGAACGGCTTTCCATGGCTCCGATCGTAAGCTTGATAGGCATTCCCTCGTGAATGCGCCCGATCTCGGTCTCGTCTACGTTTCCCTTGAAGATCATGTCATTCATGTTGGCGACTGTGGCGATTGTCGTACCGTCGTTGAAGTTGTTCGCTTGGATAACGGAGTTACCTACTTTCACCGGGATATCCAGTATCATACCGGTGATGGTACTACGGATCTGCGTGGTACTGGCTACATTGGAGTTCTTGGCGATACCGTCACGAATAATTTCCAGTGCGCTTTGCGCATTCTCTTTCTCCTCGACCGCCTTTAAGTAGTTGGCCTTCGAGAGATCGAAATCCTCTTGGGCGATAACACCTTGCTTGAACAGCAGTTCATCTCTCTTATAGGTTTCCTCCACCTGTTTAAGAGATATATCCGCTATGTTTACGCGAGATTCGGCGCTATTTAGCTGTACCATCTCCGGTATGACCTTGATCGTGGCGATAATCTCCCCGGCCTGTACCATCTGTCCCGCTTCTTTCCTTAGCTCGGAGATGATACCGGATATCTGCGGCTTGATCTCTACCTCGTAGCGAGGTTCCACGCTTCCGGTGGCCACCGTCTTGGTCTCTACCGTATCCCTTTTGGGGGTTACGACCTCATAAACGGTTATTACCGGTTGCGCCTTCTTCCATAAGAAATAGAATGTGCCTATTACCGCCGCACCTACGATCGTTAATAAGATAATACGTAGGATTTTCTTTACGATGCGATTCTTCATGATTATATAGTTTTATTTTAATTATCGATTCGTTATTATTCATCTCGGATGGCATCTATCGCTTTGATCTGCATGGCTCTCCATGCGGGAATCAGTCCGGCCATAAAACCGCTTATCAGTAGTACCACCGCGGCGGCTACCGCTGTTTGGATGTTTACGCCGGGATTCAGCAGGGTCGGATCGTTCGTTGGATTGGCGGACAATATCTTATCCAACAAATCCAAGAGGAAGACTCCGGCGCTTAATCCCAGTAAGCCCGCCAAGGCAGTCAGCACCAAACTCTCGCTCATGACTTGCGAGATGATGTCGAAAGGCTTGGCTCCCAAAGCCCTTCGTACGCCTATCTCCCTCGTGCGCTCTTTTACCGTTACCATCATGATATTGCTGATACCAATAATACCCGATAGCAAGGTACCCATGCCGACCAGCCAGACCAAGATGTCGATACCTGTAAACAGTAGATTGAATGTCTTGAATTGTGCGGCGATATTGACTACGCCTATCGCCTGAGGATCGGTCGGTGCGATCTGATTTTGCGTCTTCATGATATTCTTGACCTGCTCGATCGTCGTCTCAATCGGATATCCCGGTTTCACGCTCAGTGCGAGGAAATGCAGGATATCGCCTTGGTTCAAGGTCTGCTGCATGGTATTGAACGGAATGAAGACGGTTTCTTCTCCCCGGCCGCCCAGATTCAGGCCCGATGCCCTTTGGTTGACCACTCCTACTACTTGGTAGTAAAGCCCGTTCACCCGGATATATTTGCCGCAAGGGTCCTCGTTGTGGAATAATACCTCATTGATCTTCGTGCCGATCAAGCAAACCTTGCGCTTTTCCCGCATATCGATCTCATTCAATAAACGGCCATAGTATAGGTCTTGCGTATCGATATTGAAGTAAGCCGGATATATACCTTTCACGTTGAACGTTCCGGTCATTATCCCGTAAACGATATTCTTTTCCGAGCGGCTGCCCCAAAGGATGGGGGAGATATCCTGTACGCTAGGTACGTCTCGTATGATGGCGTCTATGTCCCGGTTCCTCATGTTCCAGTTTCGCCCCTTGTTGAATCCTTGGTAGGGTTCGCTGGTGCGATCGGCGTAGAAGAATAGCGAATTCGTCGCGAATCCGTTGACGCTCTTGAACATGGCGTTCTTGAATCCCGATCCGGTACCCAGCAACAATACCAGCATAAGGATTCCCCAGAACACGCCGAAGCAAGTCATCAAGCTACGTGTCTTGTTGCGGGTGATGGTTACCCATATTTCTGTCCATCTGTCTATGTCAAACATATCTTTTCGGTTTATTCTGTTCTCATGGCTTCAATAGCGGATACATTCACGGCTTTGCGAGCGGGGAAATAGCCCGCCAGCACCCCGGCTACGACCAGCACCCCGGTAGCGGCCAGCGATATCCCTAGGCTGACGGTCGGGTGCCGGAATAAGGTAAGATCCTCGCCGGGATTTCCTCCGGATGAAGCGTTGTTCATCCCGCTCATCGTCATGCCATAGTCGATTAGCTCCGTCAACCCGATTCCCATCAGCATCCCGATGTAACCGAATATGGCGGTGATCATGATGGACTCTACGATGACAAGCTTCAATATCGAGGCCGGTTTCGCCCCGATCGCCTTCCGGATGCCGAACTCCCGGGTCCGTTCGCGTACGGTGATCAACATGATGTTGCTAACCCCCACGATACCAGCCATCAAGGTGCCGATACCTACGATCCAGATGAAGAGCAAGATACCGTCTGTCATCGTATTGAACATACGGATCTCATTGCCGGTCATCCACATACCGATGGCATTCTTGTCTGTCGGGTCGAATATGTGCTTACGTGCCATATACGACCGGAACCTGTTCTCGAAATCCTTGCACTCTTCTTCGGTGGAGACCCCGTTTACCGTAAAGTAAATGGAGCCGAACCCGAAGCCTTTATTATAAAGTTGTTGCGCTACGGTAAACGGTATATATGCGGGCGCGTTGTTACTCTTGTCGTCATCATCATAGATACCAACAACTTGATACATCATATTGCCGCATTTCACGTATTTACCCAGCGGGTCCTCGTTACGGAATAGCACTTCCGCCATACGGGGGCTTAGTATGATTACCTTGCGTGTAGCGTTCATATCCATCTTATTGATGAAGCGCCCGTTCTGGCTCGCTACATTAATATATATAATGGAATTGTAATCCTCGGATACGCCCCGCAGGTCGCCCACGATGTATTCTTCCCCATACGAGATGGTATCTGTTTGCGAAATGGTAGCCGAGCAGTATTCTATTTCCGGGAATGCCATCTTGATGCCGCTGAGATCCGCTTCCTTGAACTCGATCCTGCGGTTCGTGGGGTTACCTTTATAAGGCATGGTGGTATAGCGCCCCCAAACCTCCACGGTATTGGCGGAAAACCTCCGGAAGTTGAATATGATGCCGTTTCTCAACCCATTTCCCGCTCCCAGCAGGGTAATCAGCATAAAGATCCCCCATGATACGGCGAAACCGGTCAAGAAGGTACGGAGCTTGTTTTTCTTTATCGTGCTCCATATTTCCCTAAAATTGTCAAAATCAAACATGCGATTCTTCGTTTACGGTGTATTCAATCAATCCGTCTTTTACCCGGATAATCCGGTCGGTAGCTTCCGCCACGGATGGCTCGTGGGTAACGATCACCATGGTCATACCTTCTTGGTTTACGCTACGGAGGAGTTCCATCACTTCCACGGTCGTGGTACTATCCAATGCCCCGGTAGGCTCGTCGGCCAATATAATCTGCGGCTTGGCGATCAAGGCACGTGCGATGGCCACACGTTGCTTCTGTCCGCCGGACATCTCGTTCGGCATATGATCCGCCCAATCCTTCAATCCCACCATGTCGAGATATTCCAGTGCCATGGCGTTTCTCTTCTTCCGGCTTATGCCTTGGTAATAGAGTGGGAGAGCTACGTTCTCCACTGCGTTCTTAAACGAGATTAAGTTAAATGATTGGAAGATGAAGCCGATCATACGGTTCCTCAGCTCGGCGGCACGGCTTTCGCTTAGATTCTGAATCAACTGTCCGTTTAATAGATAGGTGCCCGTGTCGTACGTATCCAATATCCCCAAGATATTCAATAGGGTTGACTTCCCGGAACCGGACGCTCCCATGATAGATACCATCTCTCCCTTCTCTATATCTAGGTCGATACCTTTCAAAACGTGCAGTGGGGCTCCGTTAAAGTACGTTTTGTTTATTCCTTTCAGTTGAATCATCATATTATGTAGTTACTTTATATATTAGACGTACAGTTTGCTAAATAAGTTACACTGTTGGTGAACACTTTTATCATCTGGTTACAAATATATGTTTTACTAAGATACCTTGTATCGCAAGGTACTACTAATTATGTAATATTAACAAAGAGGTCTTGATTATAAGTAGATCCTTGTTCCTTTCCTCTGTATATTTTAGGCTAAACAAGCGGCTGTCTTACCCAATTCATAAGGATACATTCATCATGCACCAACTGATGCATGATCTTCTAACGGCTGGTGCATGATCATCTACCAACTGGTGCATGATCGTCCACCAGCCGTTGGACGATGAAGCTAACCTTATCTTTGCCCTAATAGATAAAGGGAAAAGCTTTAGGCTATACAGGCATAAACCCTTAACTTTGCGGCGAAATTCAAATAGCAGAAAGATTTATGGTAACAATTGGTACGCCCAAATCGGCTACGGCAACTAAAGTCGTGCTTTGTGGCTCGGGCGAATTGGGGAAAGAGTTTGTAATAGAGTTGCAGCGTTATGGCGTGGAGGTAATCGCCTTGGATAAGTATCCGGACGCTCCGGCCATGCAGGTGGCGCATCGTTCCTATGTGGTCTCCATGCTGGATGGCGATGCCTTGCGGGAGATCATCGAGAAAGAGAAACCGGATTATATCGTGCCGGAGGTGGAAGCGATCGCTACCCGTACCTTGATGGAACTGGAGGAAGAGGGATACCATGTGATTCCTACCGCCCGTGCCACTTGGCTGACGATGAACCGTGAGGGAATCCGCCGCTTGGCGGCCGAGGAACTGGGCTTGCCTACCTCGCCGTATCGTTTCGCCGAGACCGAGGAGGAATTCAAAGAAGCGGTGAAGGTAATCGGTATGCCTTGCGTGGTGAAGCCGATCATGAGCTCGAGCGGACACGGACAGAGCGTGGTTCGTGAGGAAAAGGATATCGATCGTGCTTGGCAGTACGCCCAAGAAGGAGGACGTGCTGGAGCGGGTAAGGTGATCGTGGAAGGTTTCGTGGATTTCGACTATGAGATTACCCAGCTGACGGTTCGGCATATCGGAGGAACGTCTTTCTTGGAACCCGTAGGACATGTTCAGGTGGACGGTGATTACCGGGAGTCTTGGCAACCGCAAGCCATGAGCCTTGCCGCTAAAGCGAAAGCCCGTGAGATCGCCGGTAAGATCACCGAGGCTTTAGGCGGACGTGGTATTTTTGGCGTGGAATTATTCATTAAAGGAGACGATGTCATATTCAGCGAGGTTTCCCCCCGTCCGCACGATACCGGAATGGTGACGATGATTACGCAAGATTTGTCTCAATTCGCTTTGCACGCCCGTGCGGTGCTTGGCTTGCCGATCCCTAATATCGTGTTTCATGGAGCGGGAGCTTCCCGTGCCGTTGTAGTGGAAGGGGACAGTGACCGGTTGTCTTTGGGGAATCTGGATAAGGTTTTGGAACAACCCGATACGCAGATGCGTTTCTTTGGAAAACCGGAAGTTCATGGACATCGCCGTATGGCCGTCTTGCTGGCTCGTGGTTTGGATGTGACGGAGGCAAGGGAGAAGACCGGAGTGATGATGGAGCGGTTAAATGTTAAATTGTGATGCTTCCTAGGATAAATGAACGTTTTGGTGTGTGTTGTGAATAAAATGTGAATATTTACAGACCTATTTTTCTATCAAAATAGTTTATTTTTGTCTCAAGTTTTTAAAGAGACATTTGATAATCTATAAACGCAGATTACATATGTTTGTTTCACTAAAGAGTGAAATCTGATTGCCGAAAGTTTGTACTTATTTTATGAATACAACAAATGGAAATATGGGCGTTGATTTGAAACGCTCTATTTCTATTCTCGGTGAAGATAAAAGAGTGAGCAAACAGATCAATAGCTAAGGGTGGGTAGATTTAACCAAACAGACATCCTTATCTCCTTTCGCCCACCCTAGCTATTGTTCTTATTTTACTTGGATTCCTTTTGTATTTCTCATGGTTTCCATCACGGCATGCGTATCTACTTGGGCCTTTTCTTGTATAAACTCCGGGAGGTTGTAAGTCCACAACAGGTCTTTATAATATTTTACGGGATTTTTTTGCGGCAGGAGGAATGGTTTATGGGCCGTACCTTTATCATCGATATAGGTAAAGAACGGGCGTGTGTATAATCCATCCAACCTGCGACTGCTAAATACCAGCCAACGATTGTTGTGGCTCCATGAATGGTAGCTTTCTCCTTCGGCGCTGTTCGCCTCGCTCAGCGGGTACGTCTTTCCGTCGGATAGGCGGATCATATATAATTCAGCGTCTTTATGCCAAACCCCGAAACCGCCATATTCCTGTAGGGTAAAAGCCAGATATTTACCATCCGGTGAGATTCTAGGGAAGGATACGCTTTTGTGATTGGCCCGGCCATTGTATAAAGTATCTACTTGCTGGCCTAGGGTGCGGGTTTCCGGGTCAAAGTCGACACGGCATAGGCTGTAGGTCATTTGTCTGAAATTCTTAGAAATAGAATCTACGGCGGCGGTCGAACTGAAATAGAGGCTCTTCCCGTCGGGAGAGAACGCAGGGAATATTTGCCATGCGTCTTTGGAATTTAACGCTTCGCAAGAGAATACCTCGTTCTTCTTCACGTCGTAGATCACGATATCGGAATTATGATCCAATACTTCCAGCGTATTGGGATTATTGATGAAGAAGTTTTGGTAGGTATCGCATACGGTGGCCGCCAGATAGTTACCATTCGGATGCCAATACATGTAGACAAAGTTTGAGACGGTCTCGGGAGTCTTGGTATTTAGCTTGGTGATTTTCTTTCCATCAATCAGTACGGAACCAGCGTGTTTGCCTCGCATATGGAAAATCATTTTATCCGGGTTCCCGGAGGAAAACGTATGGCAGTTTACGCAGTTATAGTCGGTTAGGCTATTCTCATAAATCACGCTTTGGTCATAATTCTCCAAGTTTCGTTGATAGATACCCATCCTGTTCCACATATCATTGCTCAAGGCTAATAACCGATAGGCTATATATTTATCAATGGAATCATTTGCGATGTCCATATGAAAAGGCGTATAGGCGTTCCATTCGCCCTGTATGCGTTTAGCAATGGTCAATTCTATTTGGTTTCCGGCATTCTCTTTCAATAAGGCTTTCCATCTCTTTTGTGGGATCTCAAAGAGCCCCTCATCACTATAGACTTGGAGTTGAGTCTTTTCCCCTTTAATGATAAGGCAGTGCTCACTGCTATCGGCGATAGAGAAATTGAGCGGGGCGATGTTCACAGGGATGGTCACATCCTTGTAATCCGGATAAATGGTTATTTCCTTGTTTAAGCTCTTGGCGATCTGTATGTCGTTTTTGGAGCATGAAACCATCAAGGCGATGAGAAAAAGGAAAAGATATCGGTTTGTATTTGTATAAGTCTGTCTTTCCATATGTGTTTTATTTAGAGAGTATCAAATAGTACCAGAAAGTAGGTTGATAGTCGGCTATTCCAGTCGCTAGATTTTGTCGGGCATGCCTTAGTCCCAATACACGTTGCTTGAATATCGAGAACTCGGACAGGACTTTATCGGTTACCCCATACTTGCGGCAATATTCCGGATCATGCTCCGCATAAGAGATCACGGCTTGTTGCAAGGGTTCGGGTAATATAGGGAGTACTTCCGTCCCACTGAATCTTTCAACAAACGTTTTTATAGCGGGCAGGTCTTTCGATAATAATAACGTACCGATCGTATAATCCAATGCGGCTTTATTCTGGGGATTCTCTTCCAATATAATCATCAGGTTATCAAACAATCCGATTATATTGGCGAAAAGGTCTTTGTCGCTGGATAGGCTTTTTCTTTTTGTACCTAATTCCGGGTCGCTCTCCACCGCTTGGTCATTATATAAGAACTTTCGTTGCGAGGAGGCCCATTCGTGATAGGCCCATGTCTTTTCCAATAAGGATATAAACTTCTCGGCTGCGGGATACTGTCCGTATATCAAATGGGATTTTATTAATAATTTGGTCATGACGGGACTGCCGTATGTAATTCCTACCGAGGTACCAAAAGCGAAATTGTATGCCAAGGACGTGATTCCTACATGGTAGTATATCTGGCTGAACAGGAAACTTTCCTCTATATGCGCTTGGTATTTTGAGACCAAAGATTGTATTCCGCTTTGCGGATATTTGAATAAATCAGTCTGCATGACACCCTTGTGGGATAAGGCAAGGTTTAAGCAATTCAGGTGTAAGTAGTTATTATAGTTTAGATCGGCGGACGAGATTATGGCGTCCCATTGCTCGGTATCTATGTAATGAAACATTTGCATCAACGTATAGAAATCTTTATTCCTCTGTTGAAGAGCCGTTTGCGTATAATACATACCGGATAAGGCAAGTAATGCTACGGCTACTAAAGCTTTTAAATAGGTTTTTATGTGATCTAAGTAACGTGATAGGAAGAATAGAAGCATAACGAGTAGCGCTACTTGCCAAGAGAAGCCGTAGAATGGTTCCAGCTCAATGAAATACTCTACGTAATCTTTCATCCAAAATACATAGTCATAATCGGGTTTACTGCCTCCTAGGACACATAGGGAGCCTACGATAAGTAGCAGCAGCAACGGGATGAAGCTTGCGTACCAGCGTTCGCATTTTTGTAATACATCAAATAGTAAGATGCTAAGGGCGAATAATATAGCTACAGATCCCATCGTGTAAAACAATCCGGTCGCCAGCAAGCAACCAATTAAGGTACGGTACGTCCAATTAAATCTTCGTGCGCTGTAACTATATACGTTAAGCGCCAATGACCAAAACAACATGGCTATCAGTCCTTCATAATGATAGCTATCTTTCATTAGGTAAAGATATTGGAATAGGATGGGGAGAAAGGCCAAGGGCATAAGATATAATGCCGGATGTATCTTTCGTAAGGTCAGCCAGAATAACCAACCGGAGATTCCACCGATCAAGGCGGTCACCAGCGATCCGATAAGCGGGATCCTGAAAAACTGTATCAAGAATTGAGAGATAAAAGTCGCTAGCCCCCCTATCTGCTTAAGTATGCTGAATATATAGGTGGAATCGAATAGGAAAATCTGCTGCTGTTCCCGATAAAAAAAGAGAGGCTCTTGCATGGTCTGCAAATGAAACCATAAGACGCCGGTCAATAGAATGAATGGAAGCGGTGGTAATATCTTCTTATATAAAGTACTCATGTGATTTATTCTATTTACGATAAGTTACGTCAATTCCTTTATCCTCTTTGGCTAGCGTGCTAAGCGCCCGGATATTGGAGGATACTTTTCCGGTAATAAACTCGGGTATATTATAAGATTTCATGAAACGGTGATAGTAGTCTGTGTCTTTCTGAGGCAAAAGGAAGGGCTTAGACGCATTTCCTTCTTCATCTATATAAGCAAAATAAGGACGTGTGTATAACCTGTCTATCCTTCGACTGCTGAAGACGATCCAGCGGCTGTTGCTACTCCATGAGTGATAGCTCTCCGTATCCGTGCTATTGGCGTTTTGCAAGGAATGAGAGATTCCGCTCGCTATATCCAGTAGATATAGATCTGCGTCTTTATGCCAGATCGAGAAGTTACCGTAGCCGGACAGCGTATATAACAAGAATTTCCCGTCTGGGGAAACACGAGGAAAAGAGGCGCTCTTCCCATCTTTTCCGGCATTGTATAAGGTATCTATACGGGAGCCGAAACTCCGGGTTACGGGATCGAACGCTATGGAGCAAAGGTTATATTTTACTTCTGAATATTCATGCGGCATGGAACGTGCCTCTGCCGAGCAGAAGTAAAGAGTCTTGCCATCGGGAGAGAATGTCGGGAAAGTCTCAAACGCTTTTGCTGTCCGAATGGAAGGCGTACTGATAATCTCATGCTTTTCCGTATCGTATACAACTACGTCGGATTGGCTGTCGAAGACCTCCACCCGGTTTTTGTCGTTGGCATGAAAGCTTTGGCTGGTCTGATTGACAGAGAAGGCTACGTATTTCCCCGATGGATGCCAAGAGGGATAGACCAAAGGCGAGATCGTCTGATCGGTCTTCGTATTTAATTTCTCGATCTTGTCTCCGTCGATCAGATAAGTGCCCGAATACTTATCCCTCATGTGGAACAGCATTTTATCGGGGTTTTGCATACAAAAAGAATGGCAATTCATACAGTTTTGACCGCTGTATTTGTTTTCCATGATAGGGCTTTGCTTATAATCTTCCAGATTCCGTTGGTAAATACCCATTTGATTCCAAAGCTCGTATCCGGGTTCGATCAAGCGATAAGCCAGATATGAATCCATGGGTTCCGGAGCGACGAATAGTGAGAATTCCGGATAGGCGAGCCATTCTTTGTCTTTTGCGTAGAGCTTTACTTGTATCGCTTTTCCTGTTGCTCTTTTCAGCAATTTTCTCCAATCGGATGCGGGAAGATAGAATTGTCCCCCTTTTTCCTTGACTTGTATCTTTTCTTCTCCGAATTTGAGTACGGCGAAAGCTTCCGTATGCGGATTTTGTATCTTGAAATTTAAGGGTGCGATATTATAAGGGATCGTCACATCCGCATAATCGGGAAATAATACAGGTTTCTCCGAGGTTTCTTTGCTTACCGGGATCGTATCCGAGCAGGATATTCCTAGTAGAATAAGAAATAAACAGGTGATATATAGAATATTTCTTTTCATGGTTGTTGATCATTTTAGAGTATAATAAGACCAATAAGTGTCTCCGAACGACTTCTTTATAAGTTGCGGAAGTTGTGGGTTGTTCCGGTTCTGCACGACTAAATTCCGATAACCTGCGAATTTGCGGATCACATTTCCGGATACGTTAAAACGCTTCCAGTAATCCACATCCTTCTCTGCTAATAGGATAACAGCCTCTTGGAAACTCACGGGGAGAGAGGGGAGTACCGGTGTTCCATAATACTTTTCTATCAGCCTTTGGAAAGCTTTCATGTCTTTAGACAGCAGATAGATAGCCCCGGTGAATTGGATCGGGAGCTGATTTTCCGGATCTTGTTCCGCACGGATAAGTAAATCATGTTCCAGTCCGTTGATACCGGATAAGTTACTTTCCTTCGGAAGAGCTTTTCGTTTAGGCCCTAATACCGGATCAGCTTCAATCGCTTTGTCGTTATATAAGAAGCCTCTATGCCGTTTGGCCCAATCATGATAGGCATATGTTTTTTCTAAGATACTGATATATTTCTCGGCGATAGGATACGTTCCGTAAATCAAGTTTGTTTGAACAAGCCGTTGCAGGTTCCGGGGATTACCGGCGCCAATTACGGTGACATACCCTTCAAAAGCCATCTCCTGCGATAATGCGATTTCCCCTAGCGTAAAATAGGCGTCGCTTAACAGGGTGGAGACCGTAAAGGTCTTGTTCCAAGAGGCGAGTAACCCTTGAGGACCGTGTTGATCAAAAGCGAACATCCGGTCTGCCAACTCCCCTTTTTCCGCAAGTGCCCTATTTAAGTAAGTTAAATATAAATAGTTTTTGATCGGCCCGTGACAATGCCGGATGATCTCGTCCCATTGTTCGGTACGGGCATAATAATCCAAGACTTTTAGAGGATAGGCTTTCTGGTCGTTATACCGTGGAATCGTTACCCAGCAAAGGAATAGGATTAGGATGAATTGAACGGTAAGCTCTATCCCTGTTTTTTTCTTTGATTGGTTTTTGCCTTTAGGATATACGAATGCCCCGATCAAGCTAAGCGGTAAACAGACCCATGCGAAATAGATGAGATTGGGAGCCGCCAGAATCGGGTGGTAAAAAGCGTCCGGTAAGAATGCGAAGCGATAACTGGTGATGGTAGTTGACCAGACACTTCCGATCCCGATAAACAGGTATTCAATTAAAACCGCTAAAAAATAGAACCCCTGTTTGGAACGGCTTATCGCTTCCTTGAGAACCACACTTAATGAGAATAGCCCGGCAATCGGTCCTCCTATCCAAAAAAGTAGTGGGGTGATTACCAATGCGGCGGATAGCCGGTAACAGGGATCTTTTATGCGCATCCATGCGTTCAGGCTAATCAAACAAAATAGGAATGCGATAGTGCCTTGTACTAAATAATTGAAGTCGTATTGAATCAATAATAAGAATAAAACCGGGAGTAAGTAAAGCAGGAAGAGCTCTTTATTTGGATTAATTTGCAGGATGATCTCCCTCATTGTTAAGCCGATAGACGTAAGTATAGCTGCGATAATGAAAGGCCCTGCATAAGGCGTAATAAAGAATTGTGTCAAGAATTCCCCGATAATCAAAGATAAACCTCCCGGACTGCTGATTTTATCCGCAAGATAATCTTCGGAAAACTGGAATAGTTGAAGCTGCTCGATATAGAAGAAATGAAACTTGCCGGTTATTTGCAAGAAACCCCCTAATAGGACAAACAGGATCAAACCGAGGAGTATTTGTTTATATCTCATGGCTAGAGTACACGTTTCATTTTGATTTAAAGTCAAACAAAGATACGATTTTTATCGGAAATACCAATCTACACAAAACGAAGTTAACTTAATTGGCACATGGAGTTAACTTCGTTGGCAAAGTATGTTAACTTCGTGAGCAAAGTAAGTTAACTTACTTTTGGGGATTAAAAAGCAGGCCGGACATATCACATGCCCGGCTGCCCTTTCTGACTGTTAACCCACTTGTTTATTTCCAGTTTTCATTCTGAACTAAAAGACCATCCATCTTTAAGATTTCATTATGAGGGATAGGCATTGTTGCCCATTTTGCGTTGTATGTACTATTGGAATATTTACCTAAATGCTTAGCTTCGTATTTCACGAAATCATTTAATACCTCGGATGCGATACCCCAGCGAGCTAAGTCATACCAGCGATGACCTTCCATCGCTAACTCGATACGACGTTCCCAACGCAGTGCCTCCAGCGCTTTGTCTTTTGATGCGAATTGAGAAGGTGGATATAAACCTATACGATAGTTTGCGGCAGCATCTGTACTTTGCTTCCCGTTAATCTTGTCATCCAAAACATAAGTAGAACTAGCCTCGGTCATTGTTGCCGGATCTACTGCCTTTACATAGCTATTGGCGGCACGAGCACGTACTTGATTAATGTATTCACCTGCTTGTTGAGGCTGTCCTAACTCGATCAAGGTTTCAGCGTACCAAAGCAATACGTCTGCGTAACGGATCAAGTGGAAGTTTTTAGCAGTGGAGTTTGTTTGCGTCGTGTTAGATAAGCTTCCTTTATCGGCTTTTCTAGGGATATTCTTCTTGTTTAGGTATAAACCTCCGTTAGAAACATCACGTACCCAACCATCCAACGCATTTGGCACTGTCCAATCTAAGAATGGAGTCTCGAAACGACCGGTAGAAACATCCAAACGAGGGTCTGTATAGACGGTCAAATCAGTGTGAGGTAAATTGTTCTCGTCTAAAGTTGATAACGCAGGATCATTACGATAAGAATCATCCATTTTAGGTAATCCGTTTGCGTCAACAATATGAGCGTTGACCATATCATAAGAGGGTTGATAGAATCCCCAACCTCCAGTTCCTAACGCTCCGCTGAAGCCGATGTGCCAAGCTCCGTTGATATTGGCAGTTTGTTCTACGGTGCCGGAAACTGCAGCTTGGACATCGAATACAGATTCTCCTGTCCAGTCACTTTCCCCTGCTGTATAGAGTTCCTCGTATGTATCTGCCAAGCGGAACTTAGTGCCTTTGTTATCTTTTCCGTTTGCGATTACATCTTCCAAAATCGTTTTAACTTCAGTCCAATGATTAGACGTTCCATTTTTTCCGTTATATGGAGAGGATTGGTACATCTTTACTTTAGCCAACATAGCGCCAGCTGCCCATTTGTTTACGCGTCCTGCCTCGGTCCAAGTGTCGGGCAGATTGTCATAGGCAAACTGCAAGTCTTCTACTATCTTATCCCAGATATAGATATAATTCCCATTCTCATCCACATTAGAGACTTGTGGGTTCACGTTCTCTTTCATGGCTATGTCATCTACATAAGGAACAGCCGCTCCAAATAATTTTACGACCTCGAAATGGAAGAAACCGCGTATGAAGCGGGCTTGGGCGATTGTTTCCGTATAGAAGTCTTTACTTTGGCCTGCTATAGCCGAAAGCTCTTCTTTTGCTAAATCCGCTACCTTGATTACGTTGTTTGCGGTGAATACCCCATGGTAACTATGTGCCCATTTTGTTTCAAAATAAGCGTTGTCAGTTGTAAATGTATAAGTTTCCAAGCTGGTAAAGTCTGGTTGGTCTTGGAAAGTTGAACCTTTGTTTGCGTCACCTCCCATTACGTCACCATATACATAGTTGGTCAATGTCGAACGGAAGTATCCATCATTCGCATCTGTAGAGTTTAATCTAGCGTACATACCAGTTAGCAACTGAGTAATACCTTCTTGCGATACAAAATCCGGTTCCTGTTTATTTGTGACTGGCTTCACATCCAAGAAATCGGAGCAAGCAGTCATGCTTCCCATCGTGGCGGCAATGACTGCCGCATATATAAATAGATTTTTCATCTTGTTTCAATTTTTAGTTAGCAAATATTTGTTAGAATGTCACATTTACACCCATGATAAATTGGCGTGGCATACCATAAGAACCGAAATCGGTACCCATCGTACGGTCATTGGAACGACCGTCTGTATCTGTACGAACCTGTGGGTCTAGTCCGGAGTAACCAGTCAATGTGAATACGTTTGCTATTTGACCATAGATGCGGATCTTCTCAAACTTGATTTTATCTAAAATACTCTTTGGAAGTGTATAACCTAAAGTCAACGTTTGCATGCGTAAGAATGAACCATCTTCTATATAGCCGGAATTAGACTCATTTGCGGCGATTGTACTCTCACCATTAGCGGTTGCCCACATAGGATAGATACCATCAGGGTTGGTTACAGGATGCCATGAATTGTCGCGACGATCTTTAGAATAAGCGGACTGTAAGGAACCATAATGTGTATAATATTTATACATGGCGAATAGATCATTGCCTACGGAGAAGTACATATAAGTACTTAAGTCGAATCCTTTCCAGTTAACACCTAAGTTGATACCTCCTGTTAAATCCGGATGTGGGTTTCCAATGAATGTACGGTCACTAGCGTCGATCTTACCATCGTTGTTCACATCTTTTACTTTGAACTGACCTACATAATTGGCAGCGTTTAACGTAGAAGCATCAGATGTACCATATGGCAATACTGTTCCACCGGCATCATTCTTATAGTTACGGACTTCTTCTTCACTCTTATAGATACCATCTAGCTGATAACCGTGGAATTCACCGATTGCATGTCCCTTCATCAATACGTTCATGTTGGAAATACGAGTTCCGGTAAAGATTCCGGCATCAGTACCAATCTCATCCAGTCTATTCTTGTAATGCGACAAGTTTACGCCTACAGAGTAACCTACCTCACCGATTTTATCATTCCAAGTAATATTCAAATCAACACCTTTGTTCGTCATATCACCGATGTTTACTTTCGGCTTGTCAGCGGCACCGGCCAAAGCAGACCAGTTGGCATCGATCAACATATCAGAAGTTTTCTTGATGTAGTAGTCGAAGTTGGCGGTTAATCGTTGATTAAAAGCTGTAATATCGAAACCTGCATTAAACATCTTAGATGTTTCCCATTTTGCCTCGATATCACCAAGATTGGTTACGCCAAATCCTTGATATACCTCTGTGTCAGAACCATTGATGCTATAGAGATAACGGTTACCAGTACCATATTGGAATGCCCAGTTATATGAATCGATATTGGAGTTACCGGTTGTACCGTAACCGGCACGAATCTTCAAATCGTCTAACCAAGTACGTGATTTCTCCATGAATTTCTCGTCCGACATACGCCAACCTAAAGAGATAGAAGGGAATGTACCCCAGCGATTCTTTTCAGAAAAACGAGAGGATGCGTCGCGACGTACCGTAACTGTAGCCAAATATTTACCTTGGTAAGCATAGTCCGCACGAGCGAACATACCGAACATGGTGGATACAGCGTTCTGGTTTCCGCTATTTCTTAAGTCAGAGCTAGCACCGTTGTTGATTACCCAAGTGTTGGGATCATCTTCGAATGGATAGTTGATACGACCTGCCTGGATCCAACGTCCTAAACCCTCACGAAGTGCCTCTGTACCAATCACAGCATTGATCGTATGATCGTCGTTGATTGTTTTGCTATAAGTAGCGGTGTTTGTCCATTGATAATCTAACCAATAGTTTGCTTGCTCGTAGAACTCGTTGTTGTTACGTCCTTCTTTATTGGTCATGATCGTACGTTTGTTCATCCAGAAGTCCCATGCGCCACCTAAACGTGCGCTGAACTGAGTACGGATCTTCAAATTCTCTCCAAGGCTTTCTAAAGGCATAATCTCTGCGTAGATAGCTGATTGGGCACGTAAGAAACGACGACGATTGTCCTTGCCATAATCAACGGACATTGGTGCGCTCTCAGCACGTCCTCCTTCGGCATTTTGTGAACCGGAATAATCACCGCCAACTGTGTAGATAGGTACCCAAGGTTGGATGGAGAAGGTCTTACCGAAGGTATTATCATCACCTTGACGACCGCGTTCTCCTGAGTTCTCGATTACGGCGATGTTGGTATTCTGACCGATATTGAACCACTTGTTCACGAAGAAGTTTGTATTCGCACGCAAGGAATAACGACGGAACCATGACTCCTTGATCGTACCTTCACGATTCATGTAGCCTAAGCCTACTGAATAAGTCGCTTTTTCACCACCTCCGGTGATAGAAATCTGGTGATCTTGCACCTTACCGGTTTGAACTACTTCGTCGTACCAATTCGTGCCGGCACGAGCTTCTTCCTCAGAGTAGCCGTCCTCAAGCATTTGGTAGTAAGCGGAACGAGACCAAGTGTTCTCACCATTGTCTTTGTAAGAAGCTTCCCAAGCTGCGATACTGCCGTATTGAGAGATGATCTGTTCTTTACTATAACCAGCAGGTTTGATAGCATAAGGCATTGTTAAATGACCTGTACCGTCTTTACCTATTGAACCGAACTGGGCGTGGTTTACTGTTTGGCCACCGCGGTAGTTGAATAAATTACGTTGCCCTTCTTCTTGGAATTCCATAGCTTCCCAAGCGTTCAACAGACCATAACCGTCATTGGCCATCTTGGCTACACCGAAGTAACCGTTATAAGATACTTGTACACGGTCGTTCTTTTTTCCTTGTTTAGTCGTGATAACGATAACACCATTTGCACCTTTCGCTCCATAAATAGCGGAAGCAGCAGCGTCTTTCAAGATCTGCATGGATTCAATATCATTCGCATTTACCGCATCGATATCTACTCCTTGTACACCATCGACAATGATCAACGGGTCTGAGCCGTTTACGGAACCCACACCACGTATACGAATCGTTGTCTCCCCTAATGGACCACCACCTGCTTGTACAAATACACCAGCAGCTTTTCCTTGCAAAGCCTCAGCGAAATTGGAAACAGGAGTCTCTTTTAACTCATCCGTAGCGACAACAGCCACAGATCCGGTAATATCCTTCTTCGCTTGTGTACTATAACCAGTAACGACGACTTCATCCAAAGCTTGTGAATCCTCGACCAGCGTGATCTTGATGTTTGTCTGATTACTCTTCAAAGTAACCTCTTGAGTTACGTATCCGATATAAGAGACTACTAAGATGGCGTTTGCGGGCACATTCTCTATAATGGCTCGTCCATCCATATCAGAAATATTTCCGATAGTAGTTCCTTTTACGACTACGTTGGCTCCAACGATAGGACCAGATTTATCCACGATGTGGCAGTTAATCTGTCGTCCATCTTGCTGGACACTCATAAATCCCGTACTAGGTGTAGGATACAGATGATCTGTTTCTGTTGCAAAGGCCGTTCCGGCTCCGTACAGAAGAAAAGAAGCTCCTAAGACTAATGGCTTCCATGATACAACATTTCTCATACAAATTTAGAATTTAAGGTATAATAAAATAAAAAACACAAACTTTTAACAAAATGAATTCACTACTCTCTCATACCTCTAAGGTATATTACATCTGTTTACATCTTAAAATAAGTAAACATCACTCTCTTCTTTTCAACTTCTTTTGTGTAGCTTCTTCATTATCATGGTTTTAATTATGAAAATCACTTCTTGTTTTTTTCATGATATTAAAAAAAACGACTAGTTGAAACGATCGTTT
>NZ_JAMOKM010000017.1:0-83754 GCF_023656665.1 Parabacteroides sp. B2-S-102
AATAAATAGATTCAAAATCTTCCATGGTCCATTGATGTGACATAACAATTGAGCTTTTTTACTTTGATTACAAAAGTAATATCACATTTTTAGAATGAAAGGGGGAGTTTATCGAATGCTTACAAAGAAAATATCCAACACCTGCGGAGAAAGATGAGGCATTAAGGCCAACATCAACACCATCCACTCATCGAAAGTAGGATCGACCTGTTCCGGCAACAACGCCTTCCAAAGCGGTCCTGCCTTCGGGAGTGCGATATCATAGACGGAAGATAAATCGCACTCCTGCCGGAAATACAAACGAATAGAGACATCCAATACCCGCTGGAACCAATCGATCCACTCGTTCATAAGACAGAAGCAGCTTTAGCGCCCATCACATCCGCCTCGTGTTCCAAGGATAAATCATCGTTAACGGCCATTCCACCTACCTCGGTAGTAGGCTGCACACGTCCCTCTGCTTGCTGGATGACGTGTGTCAACTCATGTCCCAATAGCTGCTGTCCGGCAGACGTATCCGGTTTGAATTGTCCCGGGGCGAAATGGATATCCGTACCTTACGTATATGCCAAAGCCCCAACCTCCGGCGCTTTCGATGAATCCGGGTGTACACGTACCGAAGAGAAATCCGTCCCGAAGGAAGACTCCATGCCTTGGATTACATAATCCGGAATCCCTGTCTGGTTCTTCGTTTGCCGTTGGGCCACAAATTTTCCTTGAAGAAGCTCATCCTCATCTTCCACATCCCGCTGAACGGCGAACTTACCTTGCTGCAAATCATCCTCATCCATCGCGTCACGTTGCATAGTTTCCACCATTTTAGCCTGCAAGACAGATTGTACCCGATTATCTTCCATCAATTGTGTTGATTCACCTTTACGGTTTTGAAAGACCTGCGAAGGTCCTTCTTGAATCTGTATCCGATCCGCATTCATAATGTTATCATTTAATAGTATTCATCCGTCACAAAACATTGGGACACAAAAATAGCTTTCACTTGGCATTCTTTCGATTTAAAGTCACTCCTGTCATCACTCAAGTAGCCTAACCGATTAAAAAGCATTGGCAGGTAGACGGCTATGATCACTAGGCCCGCATTGTCAATAGACACGCCATGGTCTTTTAACTGGCCATTCAAAACGTTCATATTCATATTATTTTTAAGTTGATATATAAAAACTGACAATTCAGGTAAATTAGTTATATGTCGCCCTATAAAAGTCTCGATCTTACGTAATTCCTCCTCTGGCACAGACTCCCTCAAACGCTGCCAAAAGAGGAACAACAATCCATCCTTGGAATAATTCCGGTAAACGTTGCCGGAAAGAGCCTGTAACCACCCCAACCAAAGGTTCTCTTCCAACCCGAAGCTATTGAGACGAAACAAGCGGATTACCTCCTCTACAAGTAAGCGCAAAGCGGGAGTCGCCCCTGTATATAATTCCTCCAATAATTCCATTTTTTTGGAATTGGACGGATAGATAGCGGGAAAAGCAGTACGGATGGGAAGCTCGGGCGCTTTCCCCGGTTTCGTGCCCAGTAAAGCATCCATGGTACGTGTAAACGCATCCATATTCTCCAACATACACTCATGCAATAACAAGCGCAGCCGAGCAGCATCTCCAAATGTACGATTCTCTTTTACATTCGTAAGGTATTGGATCAAGGATACCTGATTCGGAAAAGCCAGACCGTATTCACGGATGACAAGCAGTAATAAGGAAGCGAAGATACGAGCGGCCTCTATCGGTTCTTCCACCCTTATTCCGGATGAAGGAATATCCTTCAATTGCCGTAATTGGTCCAGTAAGACTTTCGGGTTCGTCTTCTCCAAGTCCCTCACGTACTCGAATAGATCGCCCAGCGGTTCATCGGCACGGCCCGTGATTATAAATTGCCCGAACCGATAGGCTTTCCTCTCCTCATTCAACCAAACAGAGAATAAAGGCTCGGGAGATTCCTTATCCATATCCTCGTACAGCAGATCTATTATCTCACGTAACTCTTCCGGGACCCATGGATGTTCCCCATGTGTTCCCTCATGGAAATAGGAGATCAGCTCCCGCACCGTGATATTATAATGGGCAGAGAACTGTCCCAACACCGAACGTACGAATTGTTTCCGGCTAAAAGCGGACAATGGCGCACTAAACAGCACCAGAAAGATAAATTCCCATTTCAACAGCCGGAACTCGTCACCCACCCTTCCTTCCAAACGCCCTTGCTCTTTCCCCTTATCCAGCGTCTGGGCATACCGTATAATGAAATGGCTTTCCACCGGAACGGTTTGCTCGACCACCGAATAGATTTGCTCCTCGCGCAAGAAACGGATAAAGCAACGGCACAAGCCGGGATTAGACAACCGATCTTTCAAATCTTCCGGGTAATAAACGGATATACCGGCGGGAGAATCATCGATAGCATTCAAGTACAAAGCAATGATCAATTCCCGAACGGCTGGATAAGCCGTTAGCAGTCCACTAGCCAAGGTACGGTAAAAATATCCCAACAACTCCATCACCGTCAGATTATAATGCGCCGCCAACTCCTTTAACACGGAGAAAGCGAACTGATGGCGGGAATATACGCTTCCACTTCTACCGAGAATAACCTCGAAGATAAACACCCATTTCAGCACCCGGAAATCATTCCCGGCTTTCCCTTCGAGCATGCCCAATTCCTTCTCCTTATCCAACGCTCTCGCATAGTCGATGACAAACGGACTCTCCGCAGGGATCACCTGTTCCACGATCAGGTAAATCTGTTCCTCATTATACCCGGATAAGAAAGTCAAGCTCTTCTCCCGCCGCACGAGCAAAGCCTTCAATTCTTCCAGAGAAAAAAGAGAGAAATTTTTAGTGAATTCCTTTTCCGATAATGTCTCTAGCCGGATATCCTTCAAAAGCGACAGTAACTCGGGCATGAACAAGCGGGTAGAGGCGAACTTATCTAAATCATACGTCAGCATCCCCAGTAAATCCACAAAATAAATGGAATAATAGCCGGATAATTCCCGCAGTGCGTACGTCACCATTTGTTTCCGGTTGAAATAGCCTTGATCCTGAGATAATAAATATCCCCATAGGATTATCCAGATAGCGTTTCTGTAATCATTCTTCCCTATCTCCGGACGCTTTATCTCGGGATAAGAGTCTTGCAAGAAACGGGCATAAGCGTTTATAAACGAGCTTTCCGAGGGTACCACCACATGTACCAAACGTTCTTGATAGATATCATCCAATTGAAAGACTAGACGTTTACGAATGGTAAGCGCCTTTCCCTTCTCACGCAGGAAATGACTTAATTCTATCGAAGATGTTCGTACTAATTTATCCAGAAGCTCCGGTAAGGTGAGTCGCTCCTCTTCCAGCCAAGGCCAATACCCGTGCGACATATAATAGGTAAATACTTCCAGCCAAGATTGCCTGATGGGAACAACTGCTATTCGGTCTGGATGCTCTTCTTTACTTCGCAAATAAGAAGCGAAAGTCTCGTCCAGTCTCTCCGCCAGTCTACGGGGGAATTGCTCATAGAATTCATCTTCTTCTAGCTCACCTAGATCCAAATCTAAACTCTCGATCCGGATCAACTCATCTTCCGTATCATAACGGCTTAAAATCTCATCCACGATCCCTTCTAAAGAGGTTCGGTTAAAGGTATCCCAACGACCATATAAATCATGAACGAAAGGTTCCCGATCCGCAACTAAATCTAGTTTTAAGGTGCCTATTGTTATCATATGGTTTGCAGGGTATTTCAGTCTTTATTAGATGCATGCAATATCTATATTATTCTTCGATTAAACAAGTATTATCCAGATTCTTTTCCACAAAAACATATAAAAGTTGATTGTGCCAGAATAAAACTTATGCGTACCTATAGGTAAACCTGATCGGTACCTATTCTATTCTTAAATTATCGCCACTGATTTTACAATCAGCGGCGGCATTTGTATATTCAGCGGCTGTGAATATAAATTCAGCGCCGCCAAATTAAGAAATAGAGCTTATCCGACAAAGAATATATAGGCTCTTGGAGAAGTATTTCCTAGGGAGAGAAGCGTTTTTCCTCCAACAGAGAGAGATATCAAAGATATTTACGTAAATTTGCCATTCAGTTACAATTTATCAACCTAAATTCTTTATTTACATGGAATCTGTAATGAAAAAAACAGCCGCCACAAGCTTGTTAGCCTCTTGTGCGGTATCGCTGGCCTTGTTTTCCTCTTGTGCCAGTCAAGAACAAAACACACTTACTCCCGAGGAAATCGCTGACGGATGGGTCCTGCTTTTTGATGGAAAGACATTGGATGGTTGGAAAGATTACAACGGGACTACATTGACACAGCCTTGGCATGTAGTGGATGGTTGTATCCAAGCCAAAGGTGATGGCAGCGACGCTAGTGGCTACATCGTAACCGATAAAGAGTATGAGAACTTCGAGCTTTCTTGGGACTGGAAATTGTCCAAGGGGGGCAATAGCGGTATGTTGTACCACGTGGTAGAGCGTCCCCAATACGCTGTTCCTTACGTAACAGGGCCGGAGTATCAATTGATCGACGAGCCGAACTTCCCGGAGCCATTGGAAGAGTGGCAGAAATTAGGCGTAGATTACGCGATGCACTTGCCGGATAAATCCAAGATGAAGGTGAATCCGCAAGGCGAATGGAACAACTCCAAGATCGTATTCGATAACGGACATGTGGAACATTGGTTGAACGGACAAAAGATCGTTGAGTTCGAGGCATGGACAGACGATTGGCACGCTAAGAAAAATAGCGGTAAATGGGCCAACGCACCGGAATACGGATTGGCGAAAAAAGGTGTGCTTTGTTTGCAAGATCATGGTTATCCCGCATCTTTCCGTAACTTGAAGATCAAGGAACTTCCCCGTAAGACCGGTAAGGAAGTGAACTTGTTCAACGGC
Organism: Parabacteroides sp. B2-S-102; assembly: GCF_023656665.1. Taxonomy (NCBI): domain Bacteria; kingdom Pseudomonadati; phylum Bacteroidota; class Bacteroidia; order Bacteroidales; family Tannerellaceae; genus Parabacteroides; species Parabacteroides sp. B2-S-102. The sequence goes on from NZ_JAMOKM010000017.1 coordinate 4,927, forward strand.
GTGGATTTGACGGGATGGGAACCATACGGTACGGAGAAATGGTACGTAAAAGACGGCTTATTGGTCTGCGAAAGCGGTCCCGACAAACAATACGGTTATCTCGCTACCCGTGATTATTACGATGATTTCGATCTAACCGTAGAGTTCAAGCAAGAGGCTGACGGAAACTCCGGCGTATTCATCCGCTCTTTCGTAGAGGAAGGCGTGAAAGTAAACGGCTGGCAGGTAGAAGTAGCTCCGAAGGGTCACGATACAGGTGGTATCTATGAGTCGTACGGACGTGGCTGGCTGGTTCAGATTCCGGACGAGAAAGAGAATATATTGAAAGAGGGCGATTGGAACACGATGCGTATCAAGGTACAAGGCGACAACGTACAGACTTGGCTGAACGGACAGGAAATGGTAAACTTGAATGACGAGAAGATCGGAGCCGGCAAAGGCCGCATCGCCCTTCAGATTCACGACGGTGGAGGCATCAAGGTTCTTTGGCGTAATTTAAAACTTACGACATTATAATAGAACGAAACTAGATTATAAACCCAATAAGGTGTTTCAAAAGAAGTCTTTTTGAAGCACCTTATTTTTATCATTGATAACACGCTCTTTTATCACTGGATTTTATGAATAAACTTATCTTTACAGCTATCCTTTCGGGATTTGCCGGTCTCTACGCCATGGGCCAGAACGAGATCCGGCTTATGGACATGGACCTAAATAAATCCTACCAAACCTACGGTGGCGCCGTCAAAGGGAAATCAGTTACCAACGAGCCCGCCTCCATACAAGGAAAAACGTATGATGACGTGATCGGGGTACAAGCCAAAAGCCATATCAAGATCGATTTACACAAGAATGCGTCACGCTTTCAAGCACAGGTCGGGATCGCCGACTCACATATCGATTATACAGATAAAAGCCTCACGGTTATCCCTTTTGTTGACGGAACGAAAATGTATTTCGATACCCGAAAAAACGCCAAGACATTTGTTGGTCTAGAAGGTAAAGACGGAAAGGTACATCCGGGCTCGGTCTTATTTATCTTGAAAGGAGATGACAAGGAGCTTTATAACAGCGGTATCGTCAAACTTGGCGACGCCCCGAAAACAATCGATATCCCCCTAAATGGCATAAAGATATTGGACCTTATCGTAGAGCCTACCGACGATGGCCCCAGCGGAGATCATGCCTTATGGATCACGCCCCAAATAGAGTATATGGAGATCATCCCCTCGATCATCTCCACAAGCTATCAAGGGAAAGGGCCGGAGGTATCATCCGGTACGGAGAAGAAATTACTTGATAAAATCAAGCGATTGCCCCAACAAGGGCTTCCTTTGGAAAACACCTCTTTCGACTGGCTTTTACAACCCTCACGATCCAAAGCCGGCATATATGCGACTCCCGATGGCAAAAGCATCTTATTGTCAAACGGAATGGTAGCACGTATGTTCCGTGTCTTGCCCAATCTCTCCACTCTAGATATCTTTAACCGGATGACCGGAGAAAGTATGCTTCGTGCCGTAAGTAGCGAAGGCAGTTTGACGATTGACGGGAAACGTTGGGAACTTGGCGGGCTGGCCGGCCAGCCCGAGCGCGGATACTTCCAGATGGAATGGGTCGAGCAGATGACTACCCGCTCCGGTTCTTTTCTCATTGAGGATTTCCGCATAGAGGAGCTGCAGGAAGATATCAAATGGGCCAGAAGCCGCTGGGCACTGAATAAGAACGTACCCACAGGGAAAAGACTGACTTTCGTATTGAAAGGAGAGAAAGAAACAGAAGGTGTCACCGTAGAACTCCATTACGACTTATACGATCATATCCCGGTTATCCGGAAAAGTATGGAGGTTACCAACAAGACCCCGCAGTCCATAGATATCGATGCCTTTCAATTGGAATATCTGGCATTCGCCGAACCGGAGTCTCCCGGCGGTGGAGATCCCTCCAAATTCAGGCTCCCGAACATACATATAGAAAGCGATTATGCTTGTGGCGGAGAGTTTACCGAGCGGGAAACCGATATCACGGAGAAATGGGTAGCCGATCCGGAATATACCTCCCAACGCAACTATCCTTTGCTCACGCCTTGCATATTAGACGTATCGCCCAAGCTAGGTCCCGATTATACCCTAGCGGCGGGCCAGGAGTTCAAGTCCTTCAGCGTATACGAGATGCCGTTCGACAGCGATGACCGGGAACGGAAGGGCTTGTTCAAACGACGCTTTCATTATACGGTAGCTCCATGGGCTACGGAGAATCCGATCTTCATGCACCTTACCTCTTCCGATCCGGATGTTATTCGTACCGCTATCGATCAATGCGCTACCGTGGGCTACGAGATGGTGATCATCAGCTTCGGGTCTGGATTGAACGCCGAGGATATCTCGGAAGAAAATATCGCCAAATATAAATCCTTGGTAGATTACGCCCGCGGCAAAGGTGTAGAGTTAGGATGTTACTCCCTCTTATCAAGCCGTTGGATCAGCGACGAGGTGGATGTTATCAATCCCAAGACGGGCAAACGGGGAGGCATGCGTTTCGGTAGCGCTCCCTGCCTGTGCAGCGATTGGGGATATGAGTATTTCCATCATATACGAACCTTCTTCGAGCGTACGGGCATGCGTTGCTTCGAGCACGACGGCTCCTATCCCGGCGACGTATGCGCCTCCACCCACCATACCTATCATAAAGGGCTGGAAGATTCCCAATGGAATCAGTTCCATAAGATAACCGATCTCTATCGTTGGATGTGCGAGAATGGCATTTATATCAATGTTCCCGATTTCTATTTCTTGAACGGGTCTACCAAGACAGGCATTGGTTACCGTGAAGCCAACTGGTCGCTTCCCCGGGACCGGCAGATCATCCATGCCCGCCAATTGAATTATGATGGTACATGGGATCGGATGGCTTCGGCATGCTGGAGCTTCGTTCCTCTCGTGGAGTATCAAGGAGGAGGAGAGGCCGCCACCTTGGAGCCCCTCCACGAACACTTGTTCGAATACAAAACACATATGATGCAAAATTACGGAGCTGGTGTCCAAGCTTGCTATCGAGGGCCACGCCTATATGATACCCCGGAAACCCAAGCGGCCGTAACCGAGGTTATTCAATGGTATAAGAAATACCGCGATATACTCAACAGCGATATGATCCACTTACGCCGGCCGGACGCACGAGACTGGGACGGGTTCATACACGTCAATCCTCACAAGAAGGAGAAAGGTCTAGCCATGTTCTTCAATCCGACCCATCAAGAGATCACCCGTACGATCCATATTCCACTCTATTATACCGGCCTGACACAAACAGCCCGCATCCGGGAAAAAGAGCAAAAGCCTGTCACCTACAAACTGAACCGGGACTATACGGTGGAGCTTACGGTTAAAATCCCTGCCAACGGATATACTTGGTATGTGGTTGAAGCAGCCGATTAGAACTAAAATGGCCGGGATAATCGCTACCCCGGCCATTTTATCTATCTATAGACTTCTTTATCTACGTCCGTTACCTAGATGTTTTCTGCCATGTTTATTCCCTTTAGGCTGCTGTTTTTCCAGATATTGTTTGTATTGTTCCTCCGTCAATATTTTTTTCATCTGGGCGTTCTTATCCTCACGCATGGCCAACATCTTTTCCCGTTGCTTCTCACGCTCAGCCTTCATCGCCTCACGTTCTTTTTGAGCCTTTTCCATATACTCTTTTTGAAGTTTACGGAACTCCACCGCTTGTTTCTCATCCAGCTTCAAGTCGGCGATCATCTTCTCGCAACGTGCGGACGGATCCATCTTACGCTTGTCCATACGCCTGTTCTCACGAGCGAACACAGAAGTTGAACTCAACAATACAACCAAACACAATCCTATTACCTTTTTCATAAACTACTACTTATTACTTTTATTATAAATTACCTGTTTATGAAGCGCTTCGAAAGAATAGACATCGATAAAAAGGAAAGGTTTAATCGGAAATAACATTTAACATCTTACCACAGGCCATTTACCATCTCGGAATCTCCAAATCATCCTTACTGGGTAATGCCGGGAATTTAGCGTGTGGTTCCGCCTGATACCAGAAAGTAGTCGATGAGATATCCGACTTCTGGTTATTATACCTACCGTCGTGCCGCCAACCCAAATCTTGAATCGTAACCTTCAGATCCTTTTCAAAACGAACCGGGTCCAAGATATGCCAGCGATACAAGCCGAACGCCGTAACAGCCCGATATAGGCCATCCGGACGGATCACTTGGTGCATTCCCGCATAAGGAGTGGTGAATTCTTGGTACTGATGTGTTTTCTGATTCTCGAAGTTATACGAACCGCAGAAATAATCCTCCGTACCTGTTCCACAGATTGTCGGGTATTCCTTGTCGCCATCCATATAGAACTTGATCTCTCCTTCACCCCACCAACAGTTATCATTGACACGCCAAGCCAAATAAGTTCCAACATATTGTCCCTTTCCCTTGATTCCATCCACCAACGTATGGCTAGAGCCTTGTGTCGGGTTGGAACGACGGAACTGTGCATGGAAATATCCCTCATCCTCCGGCACTTCCGTCAAGGTATAATTAATTTGGTAATACAAACGCATCTCTTCCGCATTGTTAATATTCTCCAATGTTATGCGTGCTTTCTTACGGAACGGCATCTTCCAGTAGCAATTGAAAGCGCTCCCGGGGTTTACACAGACCGCTAACGAAGATAGTTGGGCATACTCATTAAAAGCACTGGCGAAGAAATCCCCGACCGGACATTCAACCGAAGGCTCTTTCTCGTCGTCCCAATACATACGGAGTATCGAGAATCGCCAGTTGCCAGTGGGAGTCATCCATATCTGCTGGATAGCCCCCGGGCCATCAATCTCCGCAATGGTAACTGTCTCCCCCGGTTTCACGATAATAAAAGGATTTACTTTCCAGCCTTTCCCCAAATCTTTCGCTGGGCCGGCCGCATTCGCCTTATTCCGGACATCCTTATCTCTCACGGGATCAGCCATCGCTCCTTTCCCTTTCTCCCCCGTAAAATTCTCCGGACTGATCGAACGACTCTGCGCATTCGACAAACGAGAAAGGTTTCCCATATTCATATCCAACCCGTTAAAAGGATACTGCTGGGCATTCGCCCAAAAACTTAACAGCAAAAAGGCTAACAGCAAAACATTGATCTTCTTCATAATGACTTTTATTATTTAAAATTTATACATCGTCTACCTATCATCCGCCTCCAAAATTAAGATCCAATCATTTCCCCTCTCTCCCGCTTCTCCGGGCGCATTGAATGTACGAATTCCCTTATTCTCGACCGGTCCGATCAAGGTTCTCGCCCCATTCCTCGGATTGAACCAATAAGCTTTACCTAAAGATCGCAATTTACTCATTTGTATTCTTACATCCTGCCCTTGACTCAAATAAACTAAAATAAAAGTCTTATCTTTTGCTAAAACGGGAGTGATATAGCTTGCGTCATTGTAATTAATTCCGAACAGGACGGATAGATCCGGACGGAAACGATCTAACGGATACATCGTAAACAAAGACTTTACATAGCGCATACATTCGGCTCCCGGCCTATCCAACGCACCATCCCAAAACGTAAGGCATGGTACATGATATTTACCACCCGGCTTATACATTTGCCAAATAGCGTTATTCCCATATGTATATCCGGCAGCTCCAGAGAAATAAGTCCAATAAGCCTGCATACGAATATCATAGTCATCGTAAATTCCATCCGTAAAATAAGTCGTATCCTTAATCAATCCGTTATCACCTATTATGTCCTCCTTTTTCTTCCCGAACTTAGCATAATCAAAATATTCCCAGAAAAGAACCGGTATGTCCTCGTATGAAGGTTCCGCGTTTACAAACGGTTTAATCGGGTTCAATTGAGCATACATACCCGAAAAACGATATACCGGATCCATCCGGCGGTAATGCCCGCTTTGGAGAATATTGAATGATAGCCAAGACTCATTGTGGAACCAATAATGCGAGGAAATCTCTCCCGTCGGATGATAGGACATTAGTTGTGTTCCTCCATTTCCCTCCTGAATTCCTTTCGCCATAGATTGCCAGATCTCGAACTCCTTATCCGTAACCACATTTCTATCACCACCAAGAATCCATATTACAGCTTCATTTTTATATCGGGTTCCCAGTATTTTCCCGTATGTATACGCATTATCTGGATTAAACAATGCTGGATTTCCGTCTTTCTCTACCACATTGTTTGCCCAAGTAGGTAGAAGCCCTATATACATTCCTCGTTTGCCGGCCTCTCGAATCACAAAATCCACCAACTCAAAGTACCCTTCCGTGATTTGGGTAGGGTCTTTATCAACCAAGGGCAAATATCCATACGCATTCGGTTTATCCAAACCATCCAGTTCAGATAAGATAACAGCCTGTATTACCGTAAAGCCCTTTTCTTGCCGGTTATCCAGATAATGAACGATCTCCTCCTTATCCAATACATGAAATAACTCCCAAGCCGTATCCCCCAGCCATAAAAAGGCACCGCCCTCTTTCTTATAAATAATAGGATCGTTCGGACGGACAATCAAATCTTGAGCCAAACAACCCAATACACAAAAAGCTAGACAAAACAAAAGATATTTTTGCATACTAATTCTTTTTAAGATTAAAAACTTACATTATAAATCTCCACGGACCCCACATTATCGAAACAAGAGGCTGGGCCAACTTTCCCATTCTCACAATCTAACCGAACATTCCGTAAAATCACTCGATCTAAATTATGAAGGTAAAGCCCCCAGCAAGGGAGCGCACGATAATCGGTCAATGGCTTCGAGGGAGTACGTCCTACTATTTCTTGATCTTTGTTTCCAACATACGATAAGGAAACATCCGAAAGCCGGACATCTTTCAAACTACTATCTCCCCAACTCTCTACCGAGGCGGCCGCTTTCATTAAACGTGTACCTCTTATATGCTCCAGACAGATCCGCTCTCCCCGGTTCCCCTCATTCAATGTGACTAGAAACGGATTATCCAATTGATCAAAAGAACAGCTAGATATCAATATATCCTTTACTTCCCCAAACGCAGGGAACCATGCGCCCGGTTGGAGCAATATCCCAGAAAGCATATTCCTACGTTTTTGTTCACCGGAAGTCCGATGTGGATATTTTCCCGGACCTCTAAATTCACAATCAACGATCTTTAAACCAGTAGCCGGCATTATCAACCTTATCCCATTGCACGATGAGTTCATATAGCAATTCTCTATTACCATATTCTTCCATAGCCCACCCGCAACAGCATCATCACCCGTATAAAAACGGCAATTTCGGATACGGATATCTTTTCCGCCACGAATATGAATCCCATCCCATCCTTCCTCCACTAAAAGATTATCGAAAGAAGCCCTTTCAATATCATAACTCATAAAAGCATAGTTCGATGCTCTTCGTAGTTTAACTCCCGATATCTTAATCCCTTTCGATCTCGACAAAAAGAGAATATGAGGGCCTCTCATCCCTTCTTCACCTTTTTTATCTTGAATATGGGCACCATCGATTACCCCCTCTCCTGTAATTGACACACCTTCAACTTGATCTCCTAAAAGCAATGCCTTGTTCCAATTCCGGGGTTTTACTTTATAATAAGCCTCATCTTGATTAAGATCGGATATAGAACGGTACTTTTCCAGATTATTTATGCCTTTCACTACGGCATTACTTTCTAAGAATAAGTTTACTTTACTTTTCAGCAGAATACTTCCTGTCAAAAACGTTCCCTCCGGAATGATAACCGTTCCTCCCCCTCTCAAGGAACAAGCTTCTATTGTCCTGTTGATGAACTGGGTATTGTCTGTTATTCCATCTCCTTTAGCTCCAAAATCCACGATATTATAGGTGCTATCATCATTTGAGGCCCAACCTATCCGCATAAAGAGCATAAGCAATACAAAGAGACTCCCCCGAAAGACTCTTACTTTCGATACATCTATCATCTTCATTATTCAATAAGATTTAATATGATCATAAAGGAATAAAAAAAGAATAGGATTAGCGATCCCAAGAGAACTATCCTATTCCTTTTCTTTGATGAACTTTTCAACAAGTTATATCTACTCGTTCTCGTAACCTATGCTTTGTGTCATATTCGGATTATTCTCCATTTCAACCTTGGGTATCGGGAAATACAAATCTTTCGCATCATAATGCGGATTACCAACACGTGTCTTTCCATACCAACGGCTAATCTCCTCATCCAAGACCTTCCAGCGGCAAACATCTTGCCAATGTTGTACGCCCTCACCGCAGAACTCCATGAAACGTTCCTCCCGAATCGCATCTCTCAAAGCTTCTCCACTAGCCGTTATATCATGGGAACTATCTCCATTATAAGCTCTTCTTCTTACCAGATTCATATAGTTCCGGGCATTTACCTCATCTCCCGTAGCCTGACAAGCTTCCGCATACATCAAATATACATCCGCCAAACGCATCAAATACATATTAATACCAACCCCTAAATTCAACTCATTCACCGTACTTTTCAACGGATTGTATTTTCGCATGCTCCAACCTTGAATGTCAGCCTCCGTATCCTTATATTTCAGAACCTGCGTCTGCTGTCCATTCATAATAACAGGAGTTCCCGGACGCAAAGCGGCGATATCCAGACGAGGATCTCCATTAAAACGTTTAATATTCGCATCATGAAAGAAAATATTACCCCAACCGGCCGCCTCAACATCTCCACTTGCGTTCTGGAAACATAAGGCAGCGATCAATCCATATTGAGAACCTTCTCCATACCAAAAATATCCGGAAGTATCCCCATTACGGAAATTAATCTCTAAGATCGATTCTCTATTAAATTTCTCCTGATCCTCATTAAACATCTTCGCATATTCATTGAAAGGGAGCAATTCTTTTCCGGAAGAATCAATAACCTCTTTCAACGCTTTCTTTGCCGCATCATAATTACCCATATACAAATTCGCTTGCCCGATGTAACTAGCAACGGCAACAGAGGTTGGACGTGGATAGTCCGCCCGCTCTTCCCATACGGCAGGTAGCAAAAGTTTGGCTGCCTCATAATCTTTCAAGATCTGATCGTAAACCTCGGCCACCGTGCTACGTTCTATATTTAGCATATCCGGAGTCGATGCTACCTGTAAACGAACAGGTACACCTTTTTTATCGCCATCCCCGTTGCAAGGATATCCCTCCCCAAAAAACGCTACTAACTGTTGGTGTGCCCAACCTCTCCAAAACAAAGCTTCTCCCTTCATCTGCGAAAGTCTTGCTAAATCCGCATCCGTAAACTTCTCCTTGTCGATTCTTTCCAATTGCTCCAATACGGTATTCGCACAAGAAATCATTTTATAATAACCAATCCATAACGTCCCAATGTAAGCATTATCAGAAGTCACTTGATTGGTCGCCAACTGGTTCCAGTTGGCGTCACCAGTCCAAGCCATATCTACCGTATGATCCACACAGAATGTCCCTTTCGCCATAACCCTTTTTCCATACAAAGGCACAGCGACCATATTCGCATAAACTGAAGTTACGATAGTCTCCATATCCGCCATAGATTTAGGGTAGACACTTGGAGATAACGCACTGGGATTTGATAAATCCAGAAAACTATCCGAACAACTATTAAAAGTTAACGCAGCAGCTAATAATATAACTAATTTCTTCATCTTCCTATTAATTTAGAGGGTTAAACTTAAACCGCCCATAATGGTGCGGGTGGAGGGAGCCCGTTTCACAGAATACATATTTCGTTCCAAATATCCACCACCCAATTCAGGATCTCCTTGGAACTTTGTGATAATAAATAAATTATCGCAGTTAATATAAAACTTCAAACCTTCTATCTTCAAATGAGAAAGTATTGATTTCGGTAAATTATAGCCGAAATGTAAATTCTTCAATTTAAAGAAAGAACCATCCTCCACAAAATAAGAGGAGACATTCTTGAAGTTTCCATTCGGATCCTCTTTCGTTACTCGAGGATGTGAAGTAGCCCGGTTCGTCGGACTCCACGCCTCATATACCTTATAAGTCGTATTATAGTCGCCATAGAAACTTCTTTCATAAAGCTTAGCGCTATTAAAGACATCAACACCTGCGTTTCCTAACCAGCCCATACTTAAATCAAAGCCTTTCCATGACAAATTTATATTCAATCCATACATCAAATCCGGCCAAGGATTACCGATATATGTCTTATCCTCATTCGTCACCTTTCCGTCTCCATTTAAATCCTTATATTTCAAATCACCCGGAGCCGTACCTGCTTGTTGGTACAATCCATCCGGAGATTGAGCGTTTAAGGCATCGATTTCCGCTTGGTCTTGAATAATACCATCCACGACATATCCATACATCTGTCCCATCGGTTGTCCATTTTCCGTACGATAAATAGAACTATTCAAAGCCGCATCGCTTCCAGCCCAAATGATCGGATTCACTTGGTCACTTAACTTTACCACTTTGTTCTTGTTGGTAGACAACGTAAAAGCCACGTCATACCTAAAATCTTTATAGGAATCCCTCCATTGAACCATCCATTCGAAACCTCTATTGCTTATCTTTCCGATATTAGCCCGATAAGAAGAAGTCTCGCTAAATGGTTCCGAAGAAGGTCCGGCAGAAGGTGGCACACCTACTGAATATAACATATCGGAAGTTTTCTTATCATAATACTCGATTGTCGTATTCAAGCGATTATCCAGAAAACTTGCGTCAACACCTATATTCCATTGGGCCACGTCTTCCCATTTAATCGTAGCATTCGCAACATTTGAATACCAGAATCCTCTCTGCGTATTTTGCCCATCATATGAATAATATAGATAATTATTCGTAAAAGAAGGTTCATACAAGAATTGAGGAATTGTATTGTTACCAATTTTACCATAACTTCCTCTCAATTTCAATTGAGACATCCATGTTATATTATCCTTTACGAAGCTCTCTTTTCCCACATTCCAACCGACAGAAGCAGAAGGAAACACACCAAACCGATTCTCTGGACCAAAGTTATCATAACCATCCCGACGAATACTAGCCTCTAGCAAATACCTGTCATCATAAGCATAGTTTACACGAGCGAACTGGGATAAACTACGACCTTCCGTTTTCGTTCCGGATACATCTTTATCTCCCGTACCTAAACTAATATCATCCGAAGGCTGAACCAAAAAGCCATTTTTCCAACCACCTGCCGAAGAAGCCGTCGCCCGATAAGCCTCGTAGCCAACCATACCTTTTACATAGTGTTTCTCCCCAAAAGTATGGTCATAGGTCAATGTATATAACATACGTAAATCATAACCGGAGCCATAATCTTTCGAGTAATAATCCTGTTGAGATAAAGATCCCAAATTCCATGACTCTAAAAACAAATTATTCGCATGGGAGTCAAAATTGGCAGAGAAATTCGCTTGGAATTTTAAATCATTGATAATCTCCCAATCCAAAATCGCATTTGCCCGGGCCCAAAACCTACGTTCATTCTCATGATGAGACATTAGTGTAGCCACATGATTAGGTCCCTCGTAGTAACCACCTGCCGGATGTTTTCCCCAACCTCCACCAGCTTCGTTGGTATTATCATAAGGCACCATCGTAGGAACTTGGCGGTAATAAACATAATCATTATTCGTCTGCCCATACAAATGGGGATCCGTATTATTAAAACCAACAGTCAGGATCTCGGAAAATTTCACGCGTTTACTTATATTTGTCTGGCTAGCCACACGGAAATTACCCGCATCCTCAAATGAATAACGTTCGATAAACTGATTCTTGTAGAACTCCGCAGACATATTAAATGTAGTTTTCTCATTACCACCCGTCATCTGTAAAAAATAGTTTTGCCTAAAAGCATTACGCCAAACCAGATCTTCCCAGTCTGTATCTGGTAGCGAAGCGGGATTATCCCAGCCGGAATTGGGATTATTAGGGAAGCCTACCGCCAATTTCCGGTCAATAAAGTCCGCGGTATGCAGCATATCCGGCAAATCGATCGGAGTCTCTATTCCAAAGTTTACTCTCGCATTAATAGAAAGTTTCCCTATCTTTCCCTTTTTAGTGGTAACAAGGATCACACCTCCTGCTCCCCGAGCACCGTAAATAGCAGTCGAAGCCGCATCCTTCAAGATCTCGATAGATTCTATATCATTAAAATTAAGAGCGCTACCCGGCACTCCATCCACGATCCACAACGGATCTGCGCCATTGATAGAAGCCGCTCCACGAATGATAATATTCCCATTGGAAACATTGACACCTGCCACACGGCCTTGAATAACATGCGACACATCCATATTTAAATCATTAAAATCATCCGTCTTAATAGAAGCCACAGATCCCGTTACATTCGACTTCTTCTGCACGCCATAACCAACAACGACTACCTCATCCAGTTTTTGAGTATCTTCCTTCAAGTTTATCATTAAACTTGATTTTCCGTTCACAGCTACATCTTGAGTATTAAACCCAATATACGAGATCTGTAAAATACCGCTATCATTTATATTTAATGAGAAATTTCCCGAAATATCCGTTACCGTTCCATTCGTAGTTCCTTTCTCAACAACATTCGCTCCGATAATCGGTTCACCGTTACTATCCACGACAGTACCAGATACCAGCTTTACATTACCGGCAGTCTTTAAAGTTACGACAATTGAATGCCCTGTCATCGTATATTGCAAGTCTCTTTGATGCAGTACATCATCTAACAAACGCCGAATCGGCTGATTCGTCACGTTTAAAGTTACCTCTTTCTTTCCTTCCACTATAGCATCCCGATAAGAGAATATATATGTGGTTTGTTTCTCTACAGCCTCAAAAAATTGCTTTAATGTAGCATTCTTCATGGAAAGAGTGACACTTCCTGTCTGAGCTAATACCAAAATAGGATTAAAAAACAGAAATAGAGCCAAAAAAATTATATAGCTACATTGATTTTTTCTACTTTTGAACATATATTATTTTTTAAAATTGATACAATCCGTTTTATGGCTTGATCGCCATTCTCGTAAATGGAGTATTAATTGGGGAACCGGAAAATCTCGACCATTTTTCGGTTCCGTTTTTATTATGAAGAATCTTGTCGCATAAGAACTGATTTAAGGTTATACATTTTATTTTCACTCGCTCAAGGATGTATAAAGATATCATCTCCTCGTATATCATATGTAAAGTCATAATGCCTCTCTAAAAGGTCCATTACATCTACGATATATTCACTATCAAAATTTCCGGTAAATAAGTCATTCGCTAAAGAAAAATCATTCAAATGGATATTCACGCCATATCTACGCTCTAGTTTGGCCAAGACATCACTTAATTTCGTTGATCGAAAAACGAGGTCTCCTCTTAACCACGCCGTTTCAAATCGATTATCTGTTTTCTCCACGGTTATAATACCCGATTCTTTATTGAACAATGCTTTTTCATTTGGTTTTAGATAAACGACACGAGAAGGGTCTGAACAAGTCTGTATCTTGATCCGTCCCGATATCAAGGCCATTTCCATGACATTCTCCCGCTCATACGAATACACATTAAAACTTGTGCCCAACACTTCTATATCCAGATATTCAGTATGTACCACGAAAGGTTTATCCTCATTCCGAGTCACCTCAAAATAGGCCTCTCCCTCTAAATTGACCTGTCGAAGCTCTCGACCGAAATCGTGAGTGTAACTTAAGCTCGATTCCGCATTTAGTTTTACTTGTGTTCCATCCGGTAAAGTCACCCCCGATCTTTCCCCTCTATCGGCATGAACCACTAAATTGCCAATGCTACCCTTCTGATCGACTGGATTGAAATATAAATAACCAGACAATATACTTAATAAAGGTATTAATAGTATTGCGGCGATACGAGCCAGTTTCCTAAACACCATAACGAATCGTTCTTTTCTCGTTCGATTTTGAATCTCACTGAACATATCTCGTATGATTCTCTCATCAACCTCTTCAAAGGGTCGCCCATTTTCCCATAAATGAGACAATGACAGCGATAATTCATCATCATCAGACAAATTAACCAAAAGCCGTAGTGTTTTCAACTCTTCCGTAGAGATCGTATGATCCATGTACTTTGAGAGCAAATAATATGTATGTGATTCCTGCATAATATCCTTTTTATAAGGTATACACATGAGCCGTTAATTTATAACATGCCTTTTTAGATGTTATAAAACATAAGAATATTATTTTTCAATTTTATTTATCCGATAAAGAAAAGAGAGAACAGCAAAGCATACTTACCGAGCTCCTTTCTTAAAACATGTAAGGCTTGCGATAACTGGTTACGCACAGATTGTTCTGAAATTAAGGCTTTAGCCGCTATTTCTGTTATAGTTATACCTTGTTCCTTATTTAACTCAAACAGTTCTCGTTGGCGAGGTGTCAACTTTTGTTTCGCTATTTCCAGTCTATGGTTAAATTCCTCAAAAGATAATTTACGTTCAATCGCTGTTTCCTCTCCATCTCCAGACTCATTCAGTACAACATCTTCCAAAAAAAGCGGACTATTTGCCTGCCTACGAAACTCATTCAATAATTGGTTCTTGGCCATCGTAAATAGGAAAGCACTGAAAGACATATCTAAATCAATTTGTTCTCTCCGCACCCACACTTTGATAAATGTCTCTTGTACAATATCTTTTGCAAGAGCATCAGAATGAGTCAAGTGCAATGCGAACGCATATAGGCGTGAAGCGTATGATTCATACAGTTTCGTAAAGTCTCTGTATGAACCGCTTCGTAATCGTTCTAGGTATATCCGTTCTACATCCATCTCCTCTAGCACATATTGACCGAACAAATATAAAATAAAAAAATAAGAAGAGGTTATTTCCTCTTGAAAAGAAATAACCTCTATCTACTACAGATACTCTTTAACTAAATGACATCCAACAGAAGTTCACGACCTTTCTATGTTCTCAGAATGGCATACTGGGTAAACTAAACCCATTATTATAAGTATGCTTAATCCACTCATTCGCAACATCAAGAGCATTAAAGTCCGCAAAACGACGATCAAAACGAGGATCACCATCAACAACTTTAAAATCATCAACTGTTACAATCTTAATTGTGTCAGTAGGAGATATATTGGTAAATTTCATATTCTCTCCATCCCATAACAATTCTCTATGTAGCCCATGAAGACCAGAAAGACGTACCGCAAGAACTCCCATTACTACCATTTCATTAAAAGGTCCGGAGAATTGGAAATTTGAAGATGATTCTACTCGGTTTTCTGGAGATTCTTTACAAGCACGAATCCAATCTTGCTCATGGGCATTCGTAGACCAAATATTGCCATTACCTCCTTTAACTCTTGGTATTGAAGGCTTAGGCTGGTTAAAATGTTCCATATCAGATACGGGCAATAAAGTTGGATTCATTCCATAACAGCCAGTCATGATTTTCCCTTTTGTCCCAATAAAAATAATACCACCATTTTCATCTCCCATCATTTGTCCATCTTTTAATTCCTCCGGACGAGGAGGCATTAAACCTCCATCATACCAATATACCTTAACCTCAGGCATTTTTGTGTTTCCTTTTGGGGGACGAGCCGGGAACGTATAAGTTACAATTTGTGCATGAGGTGGCGAATATAAATTACTCAAGGTTGAACTACCTATCACACTTATCGGATACTTCAAATCAAGTGCCCAATAAAGTGGGTCCATAATATGGCAAGCCATATCTCCTAAAGCACCCGTTCCAAAGTCCCACCATCCCCGCCAATTCCAAGGTGTATAAACTGGATTATATGGTCTTTTTTGCGCCGGTCCAATAAACAAATCCCAATCAAGAGTCTTCGGGCATTTCGGATTATCGCTAGGCCGCATTAATCCTTGAGGCCAAATCGGACGATCTGTCCAACAATGAACTTCATATACTTCCCCAATAACACCGGATTGAATCCACTCTGCTATTTGACGACACCAATCAAAAGAATTTCCTTGATTACCCATTTGCGTCGCTACTTTATATTTTTTAGCGAGTTTTGCTAGTAAACGAGATTCATAAACAGAATGAGTTAAAGGTTTTTGAGTATAACAATGCTTCCCTAATGTAATAGCATGAGCAGTAACTCCTGCATGTGTATGGTCTGGAGTAGCAACCAATATCGCATCAATTGATTTTCCGAACTCATCGAACATAACACGCCAATCTTTAAATTTTTTTGCTTTTGGATAATCATTGAAAGTCTTCTCTGCATATCTCCAATCTACATCACATAAAGCCACAATATTCTCTGTACTCATATTCCGTAAATTACCACGGCCCATTCCACCGACACCAACTCCAGCAATATTCAATTTATCACTTGGTGAAGTAAACCCATGCGTTTTACCTAAAACAGAATTTGGTACGATCGTTAAACCTGCTGCTAAAGCTCCTGTCTTCAAAAAATCTCTTCTTGATATATGTCTCATAATAATGATGATTTTAAAGTTGTTTCAGTTGAATATTCCTAAACCAAATATTAGATTCTCCATGTTTCCCTTGCAAACCAATATAACCTTTTGTTGGCATATTCGCATACGGGATTGGTAGCCATTCCGGAATCTCTGTTCCATCTGGATTTGTTGTTCCAGAAGTCCAATCTGCTAAATTAGCCGAAACAATATGTTTTCCATTCAATTCGATATCTATCTGCTGACCTTTAGCAGTGATAATCATTCGGTTCCATTCTCCCGGTTTCTTCACGACCAATTGTTCATTTGCTCCTTTATGTCCATAAATAGAACCACAACGCCAATATTCTGGATATGATTGCCATTCAGGATGATGATCATCGGCTATTTGAATCTCAATGGAAGATGGGATCCAATTACCCTTATCCGTACAATAAATCACAACCCCACTATTTGTATTCACATCTGTCTTGAATTCTAAATCCAAGATAAAATTTTCATACTGCACCTTTGTCCAAATAGATTGATCGGCTGTGGCAGTAAGTATGCCATTTTTAAAGGTCCAAACCGAACTATCATAATCAGCATTTGATAAATCTTTGTCAAATAATGGTCTATAATCAGTTTCGACCCTACACGATATTAATAACAAAAGTATAATCAATACGGTAAATACTCTTTTTACATTTATAAACTGTTTCATATATCGATTCTATTTATTAAAAGCCAGCTGTTGTTTGTTTTAACAAAGGATTCGCATTCAATGCACGATAAGGAATCGGAAATACGTCTTGATTCGTCGCATCCGGAGTTTTATCCCACCACGCACCTTCACTAAAACGATTCCATCGTATTAAATCAATACGACGATGACGTTCTCCTATGAACTCACGACCTAATTCATCGACAAATTCATCATCGGTTAATTTCGAGATATTAGATTCGTAACTAAATTTAGACCAATCTTCCGCTTTATAATAACGTTTCCTAACCACATCCAGCAACCGAGCAGCCCCTATCTTATCCCCTGATCTATATTTACATTCAGCTAACGAATAATAAATCTCTGCCAATCTGATCTCTGGAATAGAGTTCATTTGGAACAAATCTTTCGATTGAGGTAACCAAGGGAATTTTATCAAACGATATCCTGTATTCTCTTCTCCGTAAATTACATGAGATCCTTTGGCTAAACCAGTCTCTCCCTCCGAAAAACGTCCAACTTGATCCACATAAACTAGAGGTTTACCATTATATTCTTCCGTACCAGTTATTACTTCATCTGTAAATCCATACCCTTTTTCATAATCAAATTTATATTGAGTTCCCATCAAGAAAAAGCCCTCATAATCTCCATCATTTGAAATAACTCTAAAAGCTTTCTTTCGGATATCTCCATCCGGGAATTTTTCAAACGGCATACCTAATTTATCTTGGTATAAATTTCCATATAAGTCCCGAGACGGTGCTAAATTACCTCCATTCCAACCTTGCCAGTCATTATCCAAGGAATAACGATCTTGATAGTGCATCCACATATTATATAGCCAAGATGCCTCAAAATAATTTTTCTTAATCGCAAATTCCATAATATTCTCTTTAGATCTATAACCGTTTATCCCCGAGCGGAACGGGCCTCTATAATCAGGGTCAATACTATATTCTCCATATTTTCCATCTAATATAGCCTGAGCCATTTGCTCACATTCATCATATTTTGAGATTCCTATCCATTTTTCCGCATTCAAGTATAAACGGACAAGTATAGAAGCTACTCCTGCTTGATCAAACCTAGATACCCCCCTATTTTTAGGTAAGTCCGGTAATATAGCTAAAAGCTCTGACTCCATAAAGTTAAATACTTCTAGGGGTGTAGATTGAGCCTTCACTTCTTCTATATCTGTAACAATTGGTACATGCCTAAAGAAATCTATTAAAAACATATAATTCCAAACCCGAAGAGCTCTTAATTCGGCTATATATTCATTTTTCGTTTCTTCCGTCAATTTAAACGTAGAGAAATCTAGATTTTCAAAATCAGACAATGTATTATTACATAATGCTATACCTTGAAAAGGAGCAGCCCAACCATTATATACGAAATTCTCCTCCACAGTCCATTTATGCTCATGCAAACGAACATACTCCCCACCATTATAACCATGTTTTCCTCTTGTCGGAATCATTAACTGGTCGGCAGTAACTTCCTGTAAAAAGTATCGAGCATCAGACCAACCCGTACTAAAAGCCTTAGCATAGTTATTCACCAACGCCGCATAAATATTATTGCTATTTTGATAATAGTTATCCGTTGTAATCTCACTAAAAATCTCTTCATCTAAATCTGTACAAGAAAATGAGATTAATCCCATTACGAAAAGAACTATTATATATTTAAACTTCTTCATAATAAATGAAATTAAGATTAATATGAAATTTGAATTCCAAATGTGAATGATCTGGCAATAGGATACACATTTAGACCGCTAATACCTGGTTCTAGACCATTTATATCCACAGATGTCGGGTCCATTACTGAATATTTCGTAATAGTAAACGCATTTTTAACTGTCGCATATACCCGTAAATTGCTAATCCACTTTGTATCTAATTTTGGAGTCCATCCTAAAGTTATGTTATCCAACCTAAAATAATCTCCATCCTCCAAAAAATAATCACACATCACTTTTCCTGACTTAATATGCCCATTCTTTCCATAAGCATCTTCTAATAAATTCATACCCGGTTCAGCAACTAATCCATAATACATTTGATACATATTCAATATTTGATAGTCAAAGCGCCCTTGGAAATATAGACTTAAATCAAATCCTTTATATCGAAATGTATTCCCCCAAGACAAAGAATATCTAGGTGTTCCATGGCCAATATAATCTTTGTCTGTATCACTAGCTTCACCATTAGCGAGTATTTTTTCTCCTCCAATTTTAGCGTCTTTCCAAACCAACATATTGCCATTATCATCAACTCCCGCATATCTTAAGCCATAAAAAGAACCAATTTCCACTCCGTCTTGTAAGCGTTGGGCATAGCCGGGATTTCCGGGAGCTGGCAGTAAATATCGATCCATATATCCTTTCTGATATGTACCATTCGAGAATTTATCCAGTTTAGATTTCGTAAAAGAAGCAACTAGATTAGTCGAATAACTAAAATCTTTCATGTTTACAACATCCCAATTTAAAGTCAGTTCCAAACCTTTTGAACTAGTAGAAGCTACATTTGTAAATATCTGATCAAACATAAAAGGGGGTAGTGGAGCGTCATAATTAGAAATTACTTCTTTACCTTGTTTTACATAGGCATCCAAACTACCTGATAACTTATTCTTTAAAAGAGAAAAATCCACACCCAAGTTATAAGATATCTGCTTTTCCCAATGTAAATCAGGATTAGGATTATTCGTAGGTCCCCACGCTTGGGTCCATTGTCCATTATCGTCTAGCCAATACCCACCTTGCTCATAACGAGCCAACGCTGAATACTTTGGGAAACCAGAGCGCCCTGTAACTCCATATGAAAAACGGAGTTTTAAATCATTGATGGCCTCAATATTTTTAATAGCAGGCAAACTTGACATTCGCCATGCCGCAGAGGCTGCAGGGAACCATCCCCATTTATGATTTGCCCCAAATTTACTATTTCCTTCATATCTAACAGAAGCCGTCAAATAGTAAGTATCATCATAGTTATAAATCAATCGCGCAGGAAAACCTATTGTCTTTTCTTTTTCTTTCAACGAAGATACCCCTAAACGACCTGCTGCCATATTCCAATCTCCAGCTTCCAGATTGTTATAGGACATCGCATCCGAAGGAAAATTTGCATTCTCTGAAGAAAAACTACGATGATTAAACTCTTGATACGAATATCCAGCCATTAATTTAATTGTATGCTTGTCAATTGTCGTAAAATAATTACCGATCCATTCCAATGTATAATCCGTATAATTTTCTTCCTGCAGAGTTCCTCGTCCGGAACGCATATTATCTATAGATTCCTTATGATTTGAATTAACATATATACGTTTAAAATACTCTTGACTCTGTCTAGCTAGAGATAATTCAGTATTTAGCGTCGGTAAAATATTTAGTTTCACTTTAAAATCAGCAAGGGAAAACTGTCTATCACCTCCATCCTCCTTATCTTTCAACCATCCTACAGGATTATAGGTATCAAACCCATACAGAGTACTATATTTAGAAGGATCTTTTTCATCCATCAATGGATGAGTCGGATTCAATTTTACCGCTTGCTGAAATACGCCATAATCCACATATTCCTCATTGATAACTCGCGTGGACAAGTTTCCTTGAATCTCTAGCAGACCTTCTAATGTCTTTGCGGTGAATCCCATTCTAACTCCATACTCTTTTCTAGAAGACGCTATATCCAAGCCATCTTTCTTCTTACAATTGGCTGAAGCTCTAAAGGTCAAATTTTCACCTCCTCCTGAAACAGCTAAATAATGACTTTGACCCAGATTACTCTTATTCAACAATTTGTCATACCAATCCACCCG
This sequence comes from Parabacteroides sp. B2-S-102, assembly GCF_023656665.1. Taxonomy (NCBI): domain Bacteria; kingdom Pseudomonadati; phylum Bacteroidota; class Bacteroidia; order Bacteroidales; family Tannerellaceae; genus Parabacteroides; species Parabacteroides sp. B2-S-102. The sequence goes on from NZ_JAMOKM010000017.1 coordinate 25,917, forward strand.
ATGACCAAAATCTACATCTCTTTCATGCGCAAGAAACTCATCCACAGAAAGTACTTCTGGTTGATTAGCTACCATATCATGATCGATATAGCCATCATAAGATATAGAAACTTTTCCAGCCTTTCCTTTTTTTGTTTGCACCAAAATAACTCCATTCGCTGCACGTGAACCATAAATCGCTGCAGCCGAACCATCTTTCAATATTGTAATTGATTCAATATCTTGGTTAGCGACACTTCTTAAATCTGCACCCGGCATTCCGTCTATAATAACCAATGGCGAATTCCCTGCCTCTATGGAAGAAGCACCTCGCATCTGGATATTAGGAGAAGAGTTAGGATCTGCCGCCGCCGCATTCGAGACATTAACGCCTGATACTTTTCCATCGATCATTGACAGCGGACTTGTAAATGCTCCTTGTAAAAAGTCTTTACTAGAAACAGCGGTTACAGCAGAAGTCAACTCTTTTTTGTCAACTGAGCCATAACCAACAACGACTACCTCATCTAATTTTTGTGTATCCTCTTTCATAATGACCTGAAGTACATTTTTATTTTTCACGGCTTCTTCATGAAGAGAAAATCCAATATAAGAAATCTGGAGTACCGCATCGGAAGACACTACAATAGAGAAATGACCATTCAAATCAGACATAGTTCCATTTGCTTTACCCTTCTCTACAATATTTGCACCAATAATAGGCTCCCCCGTCTCATCAACAACAGTACCTGTTACTGTCTTTTCATCTTGATCAGACTTACTGCCTTTTACTGATAGAATCACATCTTTTCCTACTATTTTATATCGTATATTCGAATTCTCAAATATATGATCTAATGTAGTGAACACATCTTTATCCTTTATATCAACAGATATTACTTGATTGATATCAACTAATTTACTATTATAAAAGAAGTGGAAATCAGTTTGACTTTCAATCAGTTCCAAAACTTCTTTTATAGATTGATCTGTCGCTTTAAAAGAAAGTGAGGTGCTTTGAGCATTTGTTGTCATAGCAAATGACATACTAATTGATAAACATACAAGAAATAAGGTCAACTTCATAATTCTTGATATTTTAGATACCAACCTGACAAACGCTGATTTATCTCCATCAAGTTGGAAATATAAATTATTCATCATATTTTTGTAATTGATTTAAGATTAAAAAATAAATTTCTTAGTCGGTTTAAAGACCTTCTATCAAATTGTTTCATATGGGAAGATGCTGGTAACATTTTCCCGTATGTTTTTTAGATAGACCAAGTCTACTTTCTTGTTCTTTTATTCCATAGGCCCATATTATTTAATTGTTATACATTTTTCTTTATTTTCCTTTCCAAAGTATAACTCGAGTACGGTTAGTACCTTTGCTGTCATCTGTCTTCATATCTTCTATACGATAATCAATATTTGAAGATATTCTCAAATAGTCTAGTGTCTGAGATAGCAACCTATTATCTAAAATACCGGTTAAACAATAGCTTTTAATCTCCGCATCCTGAATCACAAATTCAACATTATAGTAATATGACAATTTTTTCAAAGCCTCAGGTAAAGGCGTATCCTTGAACATCAGTTTGCCATCCATCCATGCGGTTTCATACATCGTGTTTATTTTCATCACAGAAATTTCTTCTTTATCCAAGTTGCAAATCGCTTTTTCGGATGGTAGTAACGTCCTATGACTCACATTCCCTGATTTATTCTTCACCTCGAGATTTACGGAGCCCGTCACTAAAGTAGTCGAAATTATATTCTCATCCCCATAAGCTTGTATATTAAACTCCGTGCCTAAAACTCTAACCCTATGCTGATCTCCTGAAGTACTGACAATAAAAGGTTGTTTTTCGTTGTGAGTGACTTTAAAATAGGCTTCTCCTGATAAATATACTTTTCTTTCTTTTTGGTCATAAGACATCGGATAGGATAAAACACTACCCGAATTTAGATAAACAACAGTACCATCCGGTAAATTAAAGCGTGTACGGACTCCCGCATTTGCCTGAAGTGTTATAATTTGAGGATCTCCAAATTCAGAATCAACCTTTCTATGGGAAAATAAGGTTGATAGTCCAATGATAGCAATTATACAAGCCGCAGCGACAGAGAACCTCTTCAACCAATATAAACGGGTCCGTTTTGCTAATCGTTGTTCCAGCTTTTCGTAGGCAATCAATGGATTTCGGCTAGCGATCCGTTCCATCGCATTGTTCGCATAATATATACGGGCGGTCTGTAATAAGATCCTCTTATTATTTTCATCCGCTTCCAGCCAAGCTTCAATATAAGATTTTTCCTCATTGGAAGCTGTGTCCTTTATATACCGTAAAAGCATCATACCTTCCGGCTCTTGGAAATTAATATGTCTATTTTCAGTTTTCATTCTTATCTGTTTCTATAACTAAGACAATCCTGAACGAACACACCCTTAACTAAAAAGCATTTTTTTACGGAAGACTTTAGACTTACCTACTTTTCCATAGGATATATACTTCATCAGTAAAGTAAGTAGTACTTCATCGGTAAAGTAAGTATATCTTGTGATAAGGATGTCCTAAAAGTGATATTTCGATGTGGTTACCCTAATTTTAACCTTGAATATCCAAGATAAAATATATCTTTGCTTACAGAAAAGAAAGGATGAAGAAGGTGCTATGGATGATTCTACTTTAATTGAACAAATACAATTAGGAAGTAAAGACGCTTTTAAACAGATGTTTATCAAATTTTATTCGCCACTATGCGAATATGCTTCCCAATATGTTTCTGATGAGGATGCCGAAGAACTTATTCAGGAGCTAATGTTATTTATATGGGAAAACCGAAATTCCTTATTTGTAGAGATATCCTTGAAATCCTATCTTTTTATGGCTGTTAAGCATCGTTGCCTCAATGCGATCAAAAGGCAATTGTATCATGAGCGAGTACATAGCCTGATTTATGATAAGATTAAAGATCAATTTGAGAATCCTGATACCTATTTCGTAAACGAGCTTACAGAGAATATCACGAAAGCGATCGAAGAATTGCCTGAGAATTACCGGGAGACATTTAAACTTAGCCGATTCGGAGAGCAATCTAATCCCCAAATCGCAGAGGCCTTGGGGGTTTCTATCAAAACCGTGGAATACCGGATTACACAATCCTTGAAAATATTGCGGGTTAAATTGAAGGACTATTTACCTTTTATAATGTTCTTGTTCTAAGAATACTCTCCATAAATCCAAAGGCCTGCACGATTGTTAATAATATCAAATCCATAAAAGTTATATTAAACTATTTTGAGTGAACCTTGTCTATCTTTTCGTAATTGTAAACAATGTAATCCATATAGTTATGAAATCGGGAAAGTGCCTTTTGATGTTGTTGATGATCCTTTTTTCACCGATGGCTTTCGCACAACAAAGCGGTGTTAATGTTACCGGATCTGTCGTTGAGCAAGGTAGTGATACCCCCATCGAGCAAGCAACGGTACGATTGCTGAACGTAAAAGACAGTGCCATGGTACGAGGTGTGGTGAGCGCCCGTAATGGTAGTTTTACCTTGAAAAACGTAAAGAAAGGAAGTTATTTACTACACATCACATTCATCGGATACGATCCATTGTACCAACCCTTGCAAATCACCGGAAAGAAAAATCCCGTAAACGTAGGTAAACTTGAATTAAGCGACGGAGCGATCGAGTTGGGAGAAGCCGTAGTTATAGGTAAGGCACCCGAGGTTACCGTTCGCAACGACACAGTGGAATACAACGCGGATTCTTATAAAGTAACCGAAGGCTCCGTTTTGGAGGATTTATTGAAAAAGATGCCCGGTGTGGAGGTAGATAGCGAAGGCAAGATCACCGTCAATGGAAAAGAGGTGAAAAAGGTAATGGTGGACGGAAAGGAGTTCTTCTCCGATGACCCGAAAGTGGCCTCCAAGAATCTTCCAGCCAAGATGATCGATAAATTACAGGTACTTGATAAAAAAAGCGATATGGCCCAAATGACTGGCTTCGACGATGGAGAGGAAGAGACCGTCATCAACCTAACCGTGAAACCCGGCATGAAGCAAGGTTGGTTTGGCAACGCATATGGCGGATACGGAAGTAAAGATCGGTATGAAGGCAACGCCATGGTCAATCGTTTCGTGAATAATGACCAGATCACGTTCATGGGGGGAGCGAATAACACGAATAATATGGGCTTTTCCGATCTAGCCTCAACAATGTTCTCCGGTATGGGAGGCGGTGGAGGCCGACGAGGAGGTTTCGGAGCGGGTAGCGGTATCACCTCTTCCGGAAACGCAGGTTTGAACTTCAGCAAGGAATTCAAGCCGGATAAACTAACTCTTGGGGGAAATACTCGTTATTCCCATTCCGACAATGACGCTCGCAGCAAGAGCGACCGGCAGAATATTCTTCCCGGAGATAGTTCCTCCTACGATAATAGCGAGGCGATGAGCCGTACGAAGAGCGATAACTTTGGCGTAGACTTTCGCTTGGAATGGAAACCGGACACGATGACTCAACTTATCTTCCGCCCGAGTTTCAGCCTCAGCCATAGCATGAATGACAATTTCAGTGATGCTACCACCTTGGATAATGAACGGGATACGGTCAATACCAACAAATCCAGCAATTACTCGGAAAGTAACGGGTACAACCTAAATGCCAGCATCGATTTCAGCCGTAAGCTCAATAACAAAGGGCGTGTGTTCAGCGCCACCCTTTCCGGAGGCAATAGCGATTCGTACAGTGACGGCATGAACCGTTCCGACATCGTTTATTTCAACCAGACTGATGCCTTGAAGAATAGCATTATCGACCAGCGCTCACGTTACGACAACAAAGGTTTCAATTACCGGGCCTACGTATCGTGGGTAGAACCGATCGGGCATAATAATTTCATCCAAGCCACTTATAGCATCAGCCAACGGAAACAAGAAGCCTTGAAGAATGTTTACAACCAAGACGCTGATGGTATATATAATGTATTAGATTCCGCCTACAGCCAAAGCTATCGCAATAACTTTATCAGCCAGCGGGCCAGCTTGAGCTTCAAGTCTCAACGGGAAAAGTTCAACTACACGATCGGCTTGAATCTGGACCCATCCTATTCCAGCAGCGAGAATTTCGTTGGCGACACGACCTTATCCAAGATAACCCGTAAGGTGGTCAACCTCTCCCCGATGGCTCAATTCAACTATATGTTCGATAAGCGTACGAATCTTCGTATCATGTATAATGGCCGTACCAGCCAACCGAGCATGACTCAATTACAACCGGTAGCGGATATCTCGGACCCGACGAATATCACGATCGGTAACCCGGATTTGAATCCCCGCTATACGAACAACGTATTTATTCGTTTCCAACAGTTCACGCCGGAGAAACAACGGGCCTTCATGATCATGGCAAACGGTAGTTATATCATCAACGATATCGTAAGTTATACCTCTTATAACCAAGAGACAGGTGTAAAGACCACCACTTACAAAAACGTAAATGGCAACTATAGTGGCAACGTCCGTATGATGTTGAACACCCCCTTGAAGAATAAGAAATTCTCCATCAACTCCATGACAATGGCCTCGTTCGCTAATAGCAACGGATATATCAACGAGGAGAAGAATACGAACCGGAATCTCATATTGTCCGAACGTGGTGGTATCGACTTCCGCTCCTCTTATCTGGATCTGGGCGTAAACGGGAATATTCGTTACAATGCCACCAGCAACTCCCTGCAAAAGGAAAATAACCAAAACACCTTCAATTACGGAGCCGGCGGTTACACGACAATCTATCTGCCCCTCAATTTCAAGATAGAGAGTGACGTGAACTGGTCTACCAACTCTGGCTACGGGGACGGATTCAAACAGAACGAAGTCCTATGGAATGCCTCAGCCTCCAAGTCTTTCTTAAAGAATAACCAAGGGACGCTCCGTTTCAAGATCTACGATATCCTGCAACAACGAAGCAATATCTCCCGTTCCGTTACCGCTAGCTATATACAAGACTCAGAATATAACACGCTAGGCAGTTATTTCATGGTACACTTCATCTATCGGTTCAGCATCTTCAAAGGTGGAGCCAGTGCCAGCGACGTGAAAACGCCGGGTAGAAGCGGACGGGGAAGAGGTCCGATGGGTCCTCCTCCGGGACATCGATTTTAATCCCCTAAGTGGAGACTTTATAAAGTCCGGGCGCAACAAAGAACGCACCGGACTTGTTTTTACGTAGGATAATATATAAAAAACTTAGGATAAAATAACGCTAACTAGTGCATTAACAGCGGAGTTTCAATGCTTAGCTAGCATACATTCTCTATGCTCACAAAGTATTATTAACATTTTAAACGGATTATTTTTACCTTTTTTGTGTAAATATTAAACTAAAACACACGTTATTTGTTGCAATATTAAGAGAAAGATATTGATATGAGGAAGTCGACAATTTGGTTGCTTGCGGTAGTTATGGCTTTTGCCTTCGCCGGGTTATTATACCTACAGGTAAACTATGTGAGCATTATACTTAAGACACGCAGCGAACAGTTCAATGAGACTGTCAAAAGAAGCCTGCGCCAAGTATCTAAGAATCTGGAATTGGATGAGACCCGTAAATACCTCGAGGATGATATCAACCGGGATGAGACAAATTTCATGTATCAAAATGCCCCGGATGCCCAAAGCCTAGGACAAGTGATCAACCATGAGAAATACCAATTACAGATCAAGGATTCTAATGGAACCGTTCAACAGATAGAGATGCAAAGTTTTAGTTCCCACAAGTTCGAGCCACTCTCTTCCTTGTCAAAACGGCAGTCTGCCAACAGCATCGTAAACACATCTAAAGATTTACAGAAGACACTGAAAAGACGTTACCAGTACCAAGGTGGGCTGATCGAGGAGGTGATTTACAACATCTTATACACCGCGAACCTAAAACCGATCGAGGAACGTGTAGATTTTAAAAAGCTAAACAATTACTTAAAAACAGAATTTATTAACAACGGTTTGAACTTGCCGTTTGTGTTTTCTGTTATTAACAAAGATGGAAATGTAGTATACCAGAGCGGAGAATTCCAAAAGCAACCGATCGCCTCTGACGTGATCACCCAAGTGCTTTTCCCGAACGATCCCCCATCGAAACTAAACTACCTGAGAGTTTATTTTCCGACGAAAGGGGATTATATCTCAAGCTCTATTACTTTCATCGTTCCATCGGTTATATTCTCATTGATCCTGTTGATAACCTTCGTCTTCACGATTTACATCGTATTCCGTCAGAAGAAGTTATCCGAGATGAAAAACGACTTTATCAACAACATGACGCACGAGTTGAAGACACCGGTATCCACGATCTCGCTCGCCGCCCAAATGTTGAAGGATTCGGATATAACGAAGAGTCCGGACGTATTCAAGCATATATCCGGCGTAATCAACGACGAGACGAAGCGATTGGGTTTCTTGGTCGAGAAAGTGCTACAGATGTCTTTGTTCGAACGACAGAAAGCGGCGCTTAAACTGAAAGAAATTGACGCGAATGATTTGGTAGCGAACGTGGCTAACACCTTCGTTTTAAAGGTCGAGAAGTACGGCGGTACAATGGATATAGACCTGCAAGCTACAGAATCGGATATATATGTGGATGAAATGCATATCACCAATGTATTGTTCAACTTGATGGATAATGCGGTTAAATACCGCCGCCCGGAAGTTCCGCTTACATTGATGGCACGCACTTGGAACGAGAACGGAAAGCTGTTGATCTCCGTGGAAGATAATGGTATCGGCATCAAGAAAGAATATCTGAAAAAGGTATTCGACCGTTTCTTCCGCGTACCGACAGGCAACGTACATGACGTGAAAGGGTTCGGTCTCGGACTCGCTTACGTACGCAAAATTATTGAGGACCACAAAGGTACGATCCGTGCTGAAAGTGGTGCCGGAAACATTGGAACAAAATTTATTATTACTTTACCTCTTATAAAAAGTTAGTTATGGAAGAAAAACTAAAGATCTTCTTTTGTGAAGACGATGAGAATTTAGGAATGCTTTTAAGAGAATACTTACAAGCTAAAGGGTATGTAACGGACCTATTCTCTGACGGAGAAGCCGGATACAAAGGTTTTACCAAAGGTAAATACGATCTTTGTGTGTTGGATGTCATGATGCCAAAGAAAGATGGTTTCACCTTGGCACAAGAAATTCGCTCTATCAATCCTGATATCCCTATTATCTTCCTTACAGCCAAGACTATGAAGGAAGACATCTTGGAAGGATTCAAGATCGGTGCGGATGACTACTTGACAAAACCGTTTAGCATGGAAGAGCTATTGCTTCGTATCGAGGCTATCCTTCGCCGTGTGAAAGGTAAGAAGATGAAAGATATTCCTTTCTACAAGTTAGGAAACTTCTTGTTCGATACCCAAAAACAAACGTTGGCTATCGGCGACAAGGTTACGAAACTTACTACGAAGGAATGCGAATTATTAAGCTTGTTGTGCGCCCACGCAAATGAGATCCTTGAGCGTAACTACGCCTTGAAGACAATCTGGGTAGACGATAACTATTTCAACGCTCGTAGCATGGACGTTTATATCACGAAATTACGTAAATTGTTGAAAGACGATCCGGGTATCGAGATCATCAACATCCACGGCAAGGGTTATAAATTAATCACTCCTTCCGGGGAGGAACAAGCCCGTGAGGAAGGCATACAAGTGCTTTAATTCACTTGAACAATAACGACAGAAAAGGCTGGCTAAATGTAAGCCAGCCTTTTTTATACTTTCTTTCTTTTCCAGACTAAGAAGATCCCGAAAACGATCAATGTAACTAGTAGCCCCAAAAGTTGAGAAAAACCGGAGGAAAGACCAAACCCTTCCGGAGCTACAAAAATATAGGTAGAACATACCGCCGTCATGAATAAGGCGGGAATCAAGGTTATCACATATAATTTCTTTGCTTGTACCAAATATACGGTTAAGGCCCATAGAGTAAATACTGCCAACGTCTGGTTACTCCATGCGAAATAACGCCAGACCATATCGAAGCCATCCTTATCTTTTTGACTATATAATAAGATTCCTATCGCAACGATAAACATGGGAATACAGATCATCAGACGTTTGACCACCGTTTTTTGCTCCATATGCAGGAAGTCTGCGACAATCAGACGAGCCGAGCGGAAAGCCGTATCGCCAGAAGTAATCGGAGCTGCTATCACACCCAGTATCGCTAATACACCTCCGACAGCGCCCAGCCACTCTTTCGTGATACTGTCTACTACGACAGCGGCATTGTTCTCCTCCATTCCGTTATTATGGAAGAAATACGTAGCGGCGGCGGCCCAGATCAAGGCTACGATACCTTCGGTAATCATCGCTCCGTAAAATACGGGACGGGCGTATTTCTCACTTTTCATGCAACGGGCCATCAATGGACTTTGGGTAGCATGAAAGCCAGAGATAGCGCCACAAGCGATACTAACAAACATGATCGGAAAAATAGGCAAGCCTCCCGGATGCGTATTACTAAGTCCATCCGTAATCTCAGGTAACGGCGGCTGGTTAATAAATAACATAACCAAGATACCTACGGCCATAAATAGCAAAGCGATGGCGAATAATGGATAGATCTTTCCGATAATCTTATCAACAGGTAATAGAGTAGCCAGTATATAATAAATGAATACGACGATAATCCAGAACGTAGCATCTAGATATTCCGGAGTCAGTTTAGCCAGCAACCCTGCAGGCCCAGCTACGAAAACAGCACCCACCAAGATCATCAAGATAACCGTAAAGCCCCGCATAAATTGCTTAAAGTTGTTCCCCAGATACCGTCCGATCAATTCAGGAAGACTTTCTCCATCATGCCGCAACGAAAGCATTCCCGATAGGAAATCATGGGTAGCACCCGCAAATATACTTCCCAATACGATCCAAAGGAAAGAAGCTACCCCAAATTTAGCCCCCATGATAGCGCCGAAAATAGGTCCCAGACCCGCTATATTCAAAAATTGGATCATGAAAATCTTCCAAGTAGGCAAGGGTATATAATCAACACCATCTTGTTTTGTGAAAGCGGGAGTAACCCGGGAGGGATCTACGCCAAACACCCGCTCGACAAATTTACCATACGTAAAATATCCAACGATAAGGGCTATCAGACAACATGTAAAAGTAATCATGGTTTTCTAAAGAATTAAATTGTCAAAGGAAAAGGTATATACGAGAAAACCGTACCAAGGGCATTCTAACGAGTAATTGTCAGAATGCCCTTAGTGCGGTCTTCGTATGAATCAATTAATTAAGTAAACGCTTAACCGTCTCGGAAATCATCCGTCCTTCGGCTCTTCCTGCCAATGCTTTTGAGGCTACACCCATTACCTTACCCATATCTTTCGGGCCAGCGGCACCGACTTGAGCGATAATAGCTTTCAATTCTTTCTCCAATTCCTCGGCAGACATTTGTTGAGGTAAATATTTCTCAATCACTTTTACTTGCTCCAACTCAACATCCGCTAGGTCTTGACGGCCCTGTTGCACATAAATCGTAGCAGAATCTTTCCCTTGTTTCACCAACTTCTGCATGATCTTCAAGGCATCCGCATCCGTCAGCGTATCATTGGCTCCCGGAGCGGTTTTCGCTTCCAAGAAAAATTTCTTTACATTTCTCAATGTCTCCAAGGCGACTTTATCTTTCGCCTTCATAGCGTTTTTAATGTCTTCACTGACTTGTTCAAATAAATCCATATCCTTATTATATTATTAACTATCGGAAACTGATCACTTGTTTACCCCCCCGCTGAGAATCTTGGCGAGGTTGGTTAGCCGGTTGCTTCGCCGTTGTCGGAGCCGATACTTGAATATCCTCTCCCGCTACTTTGGAACGGGCACGGGCTACGATCTTCGGATCCCGGTTATAAGTCGGATTATCCTCTATCAAAGCGATCAAGGCATCATCATCCAACTCTTCCTGAGTCAAAACTACCGCTTTCGCACGAGAGGTAAAACGACCCGCCTTTTGTGCGGAAGCACCATAATATTTACCAATCAAATCACGCTCCTTACGCTCTTTCTCGATTCGCTCTTCTTCTAAGCGCAATTCTTCTTCCGTCATCTGAGCGGCTTCATTCCTGCGTTTATCAGCGATCAATGGAATATCATCCATCGTAAATCCAGTAGCGAGGATCGTCATTTTCACTTTATTACCTAATGTATTATCCACGGCAGTACCCCAGATAACCTCTATATCACGGTTGAACTCGGACATAAAGTTATGCACGTCGTTCATCTCCTCCATGCGCAACTCGGCTTCCTCGCTGAAATATACGTTGAACAGGATTTTCTTGGCGTTCTTTACGTCGTTGTTGCTTAATAGCGGAGAATTCAGAGCGTCTTCCACCGCTTGGCGAACACGTCCTTCTCCTTCACCAAAACCATTACTCATCAAAGCGACACCACCATCTTTCATCGTGGTGTTAACATCGGCGAAGTCGAGGTTGATAATACCCGGAAGCGTAATGATCTCCGCGATACTCTTGGCGGCGATCGTCAAGGTATCATCGGCCTTGCCGAAAGCGTTCATCACGGAAAGGTCCGAATAAATCTCACGCAAACGCTCGTTATTGATCACCAATAAGGCATCCACGTTCTTCGCGATCTCCTCCACACCATTCAAGGCCTGTATAATCTTACGCTCACCCTCGAACAAGAAAGGAATGGTTACGATACCTACCGTCAATATTCCCATATCCTTCGCGATACGAGCGATAACCGGAGCGGCACCCGTACCGGTACCACCACCCATACCGGCGGTAATAAATACCATCTTCGTACCGTCGTTCAACATACCTCGAAGATCGTCCAGACTCTCCTCGGCCGCCATCATCGCACGTTCCGGCTTATTTCCCGCGCCCAATCCCTGCGTGATCTCACGTCCCAGCAACAACTTGATAGGAACATCCGAACGGTTCAAGGCTTGATTATCCGTATTACATAACACGAATGTAACATCGTGTATGCCCTCCTTATACATATGAGTAACAGCGTTTCCGCCACCGCCTCCAACACCAATCACCTTAATGATTTTGGGAGTATCCGTAGGATAATTAAAATTTAATATTGTATCGTCCATTGTCTTCCGGTTTTATTACATTCGTAGATCACGTTATTTACTCTCGTTATCATCGTCATCGAAGAGGGTTTTACCAAAGGTATCGATCCAAGTCTTTGGTTTCCAGCCAAAACCTTTTTTCTCCTTTTTCTCTTTCTTCGGTTTTTCCTTAATAGGTTCCGGTTCCACTATCGGTTCCACTGTCGGTTCAAGCTCAACCTTAGGCTCCGGTTTAGGTTCGGGTTTAGGAGGTATATATAACGCACAATTCTTAGTTCCTTTCGCCAAGAGGCCGACGGCTACCGCATATTCGGGATTGCTGGCGACCACTAAATCACCACTAGCGACAACCCCCTTGCGAACCGCTGAATAGCGAACCTCCATCTTCAAGCGTTCGCTCATAACAGCCGGTAAATTCTTCAAAGCGGCGCCTCCACCCGTAATCACGATGCCGGCACCGAGAACGCTCATCAAGCCTGTAGCCTCCAGACGAGCATATACATTCTCTAAGATCTCATCCATACGGGCCTCGATCACGCCGTTCAACTCGGCCAGCTTAATCTCACGCAAGCCCATTCCATCCGCTAAACTCACTTGGATGGTCATATCATTATCCCGGTCCGCTTTCGCGCTACCATAAGTGATCTTCAAGCGTTCCGCCTCAGACTCTACGACCCTGAGATTGGTTATATCTTTTGTTATCAAATTACCTCCAAAGGGAACAACGGAAAGGCTGGCCAACTTACCACCCTTATAGACAGATATCGTCGTCACGCCGGCACCGAAACCGATCAAGGCGCAACCCAAGTCCTTCTCATTGTCGCTCAAGACAACATCTCCCAACGCGAGGGGTGACACCAGAATACCGGCGATCTCGATTTTCGCTTGTTCCGAAATGCTATTGACAATATTTAATTTCAAGGAAGGACGTCCAACAATCAACTTGTAACGAGCCTCGATACGGCTACAAGGCACGCCCACCGGGTTGGACTCTGGCTTATCATCTAAAAAATAGGAAGGAGAAACCACGTCAAGAACGGTCAACATATCCGGACGATAATCCTTACACTCTTGATAAAGAGAGTCTATGATCTCCTCCGTGACCACACCTTCCGTTCCCAATACCTTGCAAACCGTATGCTCGATAGAACGGAGTGACTGGCCACCCAGTCCCACATATACCTGCCCGATCTTGGTCCCCCCCAGTTTATTCTCCAACTTGAGGATCAAGCGTTTTATCTTACTCGCCGTCTCCTTCACGTTATATACACATCCTCTTCGTATGCAGGTGCCGGAGTTCTCAACTTCGTAGGCGATGATTGAAAGAGCGCCCGTCGCATTCTTAGTCCCCACCATTCCTACCATATGGGAGGTACCTAGGTCAATAGCTGCTATAAAGTCTGTGTATGCCATATCATCTATTTTTTAGTACAAACAATCTGATTCTTATATTTTAAATTAATCATACTGTACTTTTCCCAACCCACTTTAGGGATCGCTTGTTCATAGAAAAGCTTTAAATTCGCAAGCTTTTCTTCGAATTCATTCAAAGTACCCAACATGATCCGGTGGTTACCCACTCTTGGAATAAGTTCTATATCATTATCCGGATAGACATAGATTTGTTCAATCTGGTCATTCCAGAACTCATTCTCTTGCAAAAATAATGCAAATTTGTATAAGTCGGTCACCGCAAGCTCTTTTTCCACATATCCACTCACAATTGGCACATGCGCGGCATACCGACGACTGATCGGCATGGTGGTTCCCAGATTATCCACGTAATAACTACCTCTTACGCCCATAATCCGGAGGATAGGCATCTTTTGCATGACCTCTAGCTTGATAATACCCGAAGGAGTCTTATACGCCTCCACTTGGGCGATCATCTCATTTTTAAGCAATTCCGTCTCTATCCGATCCGTATTCACGTCGGCCATTGACCGCTTGATCGGATCTAGCCCAGCTTTCTTCAGTATAGACACAAGGTCACTCTCGCTCACGAAGTGTTTATCCAGACTGTCTTTCACCACGACTTGCAGATCTTGGCAAATAGAGTCCTGACGTATTTCCCGAAAGAAAAACGACACAAACACGATGTAACAGAACAACAACGTGGCTACTACTATGGAAATTATTCGGATCACGGTTTCCTTATTTGTTTACATAAAATCTCTTTTACAGGCTCCACCAAACGGTCGATATTACCGGCGCCTACCATTAATACTACCTCATATTTCCCGGCGGCAACCACGTCCAAAAGCTCTTCCTTCTTACACAGCGTCTTGGAAGGGATCGTCACCTTATCAAAAATGATCCGAGAGCTCACCCCCGGAATCGGTTCCTCACGAGCCGGATAGATATCCAGCAAGATCAACTCATCCAATAAAGAGAGACTCGCGGCGAAATCACCAGCGAAATCCCGGGTACGGGTATATAGATGCGGCTGGAAAATACCTGTCACCTTACGACCCGCATATAATTCCTTCACCGACAAGATACTCTGTCGCAATTCGGCCGGATGATGGGCATAATCATCGATCAATACCACTTGATCAGTCTTCAAATGGAAATCGAAACGGCGGCGAGGTCCGGCAAATGTAGCCATACCCTTTTTCAAATCCTCCGGTTTCACTCCGTTCAACCAAGCGATCGCCATAGCCGCTACCCCGTTCTCTATATTAACCTTTACGGGAACACCTAATTCCACATCAGGAATACGGATTTCCGGACCAACGAAGTCAAAGGTAATATTTCCGTCGCAAATACGAATATTTTCAGCGTAAAAGTCCGCTATTTCCGTAACGGAATAGGTATATTTCTTGACACCCTCCTGTAAACGGGGCGTTACGTTGATTCCCTTCTTGATCAGTAGACAACCATCAGGACGAATTAAGGAGGTAAATTTCTCGAAACTCTCCCGGTAAGCCTCCGCCGTACCGTAAATATCCAGATGATCTGGATCTGCGGAAGTAATCACTGCCATATAAGGAGTAAGCCAATGAAAAGAACGATCGAACTCATCCGCCTCGATCACGGTAAAGTCGCTCGTATCAGACAACATCAAATTACTCTCGTAGTTCTTTAGGATTCCTCCGAGGAAAGCATTGCAATCCACCGGCGATTGTTTCAGCAAATGAGCCAGCATAGAAGAGGTCGTTGTCTTGCCGTGCGTTCCCGCCACGCATAAACCCCGGCTGCTTTTCGTAATCTCTCCCAAGACACGTGCCCGCTTCATCACCTCAAAACCGTGCGCCCGGAAATAGGTCAATTCCGTATGCGACTCCGGGACCGCCGGCGTATAAACCACCAGCGTATCATCGGGCGACTTGAACGCCTCCCCGATCAAAGCTACATTATCCTCATAGTGAATATCGGCTCCCTCCTTTTTCAACTCCTCGGTTAAATCGGAAGGGGTCTTATCGTATCCGCCCACTCGTTTTCCCTTAGCGAGGAAATAACGGATCAAGGCACTCATCCCAATACCCCCGGCACCTACGAAATACACCGCTGTCACTTTATTTATATCCATATTCCTTATTTCTTATCTATAATCTTAACAATCTCATCCACGATACGGTCTGCGCTATGGCGTTGCGCCAAGGTCTCGATATTACGGCTCAACGTACGCAAACGTTCATCGTCATGAACTATCTTCAAGGCAGTAGGCACCAAATCCTTTTCCGCGTCTTTATCGGCGATCATAACGGCGGCATCCTTATGGACCAAGGCCAAGGCATTCTTGGTCTGATGATCTTCCGCCACATTCGGCGAAGGCACCAAGACCACCGGTTTTCCTAATAAGCAAAGCTCCGAGATAGAACTAGCCCCCGCACGGGATATCACCAAATCGGCCGCTGAATAAGCATAATCCATACGGGTAATAAAGTCTGAGCACCAAACCGGCATTCCCCGGTACGCCTTCAAATGCTTGGAAGCGTCGCTGTAATAATACCTACCGGTTTGCCAAATAACCTGTACATCCGAGGCGAAGAACTTATCCAGATCCCCTTGAATACTCCGGTTAATCGTCCGTGCGCCAAGGCTACCACCTACCACAAGGATCGTTTTTTTCTCCGGAGAAAGCCCGAAGAACGCCAACGCCTCCTCTTTCTTACTCAGCGCCTCTTCCAAATCCTGTCGCACCGGATTTCCCGTAATCACGATCTTATCCGCCGGAAAGAACTTCTCCATGCCCTCGTAAGCGACACAAATCTTGCTCGCTTTCTTCGCCAACAACTTATTGGTCACACCGGCATATGAGTTTTGTTCCTGTATCAACGCAGGAACACCTTGCGAAGCCGCCATCCATAAAGTCGGTCCACTGGCATAACCGCCCACGCCGACCGCTATATCCGGCTTGAACTCACGGATCGTCTTCCTCGCCAAGCGCAAGCTTTTCGCTAAACGAGCCATGACCTTCACGTTGTTCATCAAGTGGGCACGATCAAACCCACTCACTGGTAAACCTACGATTTTATAACCAGCTGCCGGAACCTTATCCATTTCCATGCGGTCTTCCGCCCCCACAAATAAGATTTCCGCATCCGGAAAACGTTTCTTGAAAGTATTAGCGATAGATATGGCCGGGAAGATATGGCCTCCCGTACCACCACCACTTATTATGATCCGGTACTTTCTCATACTTTTGACTCTACAGTTATCGTTTCGACAGCCGATAGCGGATTATCTTCTTTCTCTCCCTCGACCGCCTGATTTATTGTCTCTCCGGATGGCTCGTCGGAAGGATTCTCTGGATTCTCCGTATCCTCCTCTTCCTCATCCTCATTTCCGATATTGGCTCCAAAACGACTTACGCTCAATATGATCCCGAAATAGATACAAGATATAAGCGTAGACGTACCCCCCCGGCTCACCAACGGCATCGGTTGCCCGGTAACGGGCACTAAATTCACGGCTACCGCCATATTCGCCAAGGCTTGGACTACCACCAGCAACCCACATCCCAACACTAGGAATTTCGGGAATGATTTATCACATTTCCGGGCGATCATCCCGACCCGCACTAGCAGCATTATATAAAGCAACAGTACAAAGATCCCCCCAACGATACCCAGTTCCTCTATGATAATCGCATAGATAAAATCTGAATACGCCTGTGGCAGGAAGTCACGCTGTTGGCCATGTCCGGGCATCTGTCCTAATACGCCTCCCCTGGCAATAGCTATCTTCGCATGGGTTACCTGATAATTATCATCGGTTATCTTATACGTACCACTCTCATCCAAATTATCCTTATGCCCGTCGAAGAAACGCTCCAAACGCCCCTGCCAAGTAACGAATCGATCCGGCAAATACTGAGTAATAGCGGCTGGCGTAAACTTAAGCAACACCAAGAACAATACCAACGCCAACATCAAGATGCCCGCCAGCTTCGCCAACTTACCAAATGGCAACTGACCGATAAACATCATCAGGAAACAAACCCCGAATAGCATAAACGCCGTAGAGAAGTTCTCTGGCAGAATCAAGACACAGGTGAGTCCTACTCCAATCAGTATATACTTAAAGATCTGGTTCTCCGTTAATTTCCCCCGCTTGCTGAGCAAGAAAGCGACAAACACGACACAAGCCAGCTTCCCGAACTCCGAAGGCTGGAACTGTATTCCCATGATTTCCAGCCATCGATGCGCATCATTAGCGTCCACGCCGATAAAGGGCGTCACGATCAACATCAACATCGAGACCGGCAATAATATAATAAACGCAGAGAAGAAACGACACGGTATATTATGTAACAGCAATACCATGACGAAACCCCCCAATAAAAAGGTGGCGTGCCGTACGATAGGCGCCCAGTGATTCGCGTTCTTATAAGCGATCGTACTGGTCGCGCTGAACACCTCCACCACCGATATAAGACACAGGAACATGAAGATGATCCATATCACCCGGTCGCCCTTAAACAGTTTACTCGCCAGATCCATTTTATCCTTTATTACAAATTACGTACGCAAGCCTTGAACTGATCGCCCCGATCCTCATAGCTCTTGAACAGGTCGAAGCTGGCGCAACAAGGAGAGAGCAATACCGTATCTCCCTTATGAGCCATCTTATAAGCTTTCGCCACAGCCTCCTCCATCGAGCGGGCGTCTTCAATATTCGCCACTTTCCCGTCGAAGAACGCATGCAGTTTCGTATTATCCACACCCATGAAAATCAATGAATGTACCTTCTTATTCACTAATTCCTCGATCTCCGAGTAATCATTCCCTTTATCCGTGCCCCCTAAGATCAAAACGACCGGAGTCGTCATGCTCTGCAAGGCATACCAACAAGAGTTTACGTTCGTAGCTTTCGAGTCATTGATATAATCAACACCACGCACGCGAAGCACCTTTTCCAAACGGTGCTCAACACCCGTGAAATCACTGAGTGAGGCACGTATTTTCTCATCATGAATGTCCACGATCTTGGACGCTATCCCCGAAGCCAAAGAGTTATACAGGTTATGCGTACCAGTCAATGCCAATAGGTCTTGTTCCATCGTAAATGTTCCGTTTGCCGTTTCAATAACTACTTGATTATTTTCCGTATATCCCTTCACGCCGTTCTCATGTGTCTCGGCGAATGGGTAAAGAGTAGCCTCAGGATGCCGTTTGGCGATCTCACGGGCTATGATCGGGTCATCGTTCCAGAAAATGAAGGCGTCGTCCTTCGTCTGATTTTGCAAGATGCGGAACTTAGCGTCTACATAATTCTGCATCTCATAGTTATAACGGTCCAGATGATCCGGTGTTATATTCAATATAATAGCGATATCCGCTCTAAAGTCGTACATATTATCCAGTTGGAAACTGCTCAACTCGATCACGTAGACCGCATGTGGATCTTCCGCAACCTGAAGCGCCAAGCTGTTTCCGACATTTCCGGCCAAGCCCACGTCCACGCCCGCTTCTTTCAGTATATGATACGTAAGCATCGTCGTTGTCGTCTTGCCGTTGCTACCCGTGATGCAAATCATCTTCGAGTCCGTATACCTTCCGGCAAACTCGATCTCGGAGATGATCGGCGTACCTTGCTTCTTCAATAACTGTATGATAGGAGCCTTGTCGGGAATACCCGGGCTCTTGACAATTTCGTCGGCACTCAAGATGTCGGCTTCGGTATGCTGTCCCTCTTCCCAACGAATCCCGTGGTTGTCCAGCATCTCCTTATACTTAGGTTTGATAGACGATTTATCGGACACGAACACGTCGAATCCTTTCGCCTTCGCCAAGACAGCGGCTCCCGCGCCACTCTCCCCGGCCCCTAATATAACCATTCTCTTACTCATCTTTTATCTCATCTTTAACGTAACTATCGTCATAACAGCCAAAATAATACCGATCAACCAGAAACGGACCACGATCTTCGATTCAGGCACGACATTGAACGGCTTTTGGATCAACGCCTGTATACCCGCGTTTCCCGGTTTCTGGAAATGATGGTGTAAAGGAGCCATCTTGAAGATACGGCGACCTTCCCCATACTTCTTCTTCGTATATTTAAAGTAGGCCACTTGCAACATGACCGATATATTCTCCACCAAGAAAATACCGCAAAGGATCGGAATCAACAACTCCTTACGGATGATGATCGCGAAAACGGCGATAATACCTCCCAAGGTCAAGCTACCCGTATCTCCCATAAATACTTGGGCCGGATACGAGTTGTACCATAAGAAACCGACCGTGGCACCGATAAAGGCAGCGGCATAAACCACCAACTCCTCCGCGCCGGGTATAAACATGATATTCAAGAACGAGGCGAACTCAAAGTGGGATGACATATAGGCCAAAATACCGAGCGCCACCCCGATGATCGCCGATGTCCCGGCAGCCAAGCCGTCCAATCCATCCGTCATATTGGCTCCGTTCGACACGGCAGTCACCACAAAGATCACCATCAGCACGAACACCAGCCATGCGGCCTCCTCCTTATAATCGCCCGCCCAGTTCACCAAGTTGGCGTAATCGAAATTATTGTTTTTCAAGAACGGGATGGTCGTCTTTGTCGACTTGGTCTCCACCGTATGATAACGCACCTCCTCGATCACGTTATCATGGCGCACCTCCATATTCTCCTTGATCACCACGTCCGGGCTCATGAACAATACCAAGCCAACGATCAGGCCCAGTCCTACCTGCCCGACGATCTTGAAACGTCCGTGCATGCCCTCCTTATTCTTCTTGAACACCTTGATATAATCATCCGCGAATCCCAAGGCTCCCAGCCAAACCGTAGTCACCAACATCAATATCACATAGATATTATTCAGCTTGGCACACAGTAAAGTCGGGATCAATATAGCGATAATAATGATAATACCTCCCATCGTTGGCGTTCCCTTCTTGCTCATCTGGCCCTCCAGCCCAAGATTTCTCACCGTCTCGCCGATCTGCAACATTTGCAACTTATCGATGATACGCCGGCCGATCGCCGTAGAGATAAACAAGGACAAGATCAAGGCCAACCCCGAGCGGAAAGATACGTACTTAAACATACCCGCTCCCGGGAAATCCAACTGATCCAAATAATTAAAAAGATAATAAAGCATGTCGTCTTAAATATTATGATTGTTGTGTCGAAAAAATCTCGCGTAACTTCTCACGGTCGTCAAAGTGATGTTTCACCCCCTTGATCTCCTGATAGTCTTCGTGGCCTTTTCCGGCAACAAGGATCACATCCCCTTTCTTCGCCAACATCGTAGCGGTCTTGATCGCTTGCGTACGGTCCGTGATACATAAGGCACGTTCCATATCCATTTTCGTCAATCCGGCTACCATATCGTTAATAATATCATCCGGTTCCTCAAAGCGCGGGTTATCGGAAGTCAGAATTACCTGATCGCTCAGCTTGGCAGCCTCTTTCGCCATCAACGGGCGTTTCCCCTTGTCCCGGTTTCCCCCGGCACCCACGACGGTAATGATACGTCCTTTCCCGTCCAATACCTCATGAATGCCATTCAGTACATTCGTCAAGGCATCCGGCGTGTGAGCGTAATCCACGATCGCCGTATAACCGAGCGGAGACTGGATCGTCTCGAAGCGACCGGATACGGAGCGAAGCGTGCTCAGCACGATCAACACCTCCTCGGGATCTTTCCCTAAAGAAACCGCGGCTCCGTACACGGCCAGCAAGTTATAAGCGTTGAAACGTCCCACGAAATGCACCATAACCTCCCGACCGTTAATGATCAAGTCTGTACCCTCGAAATGAGATTCCAATATCTTTCCCTTGAAATCGGCCAAGGTACGCAAGGAATAGGTCAGCTTTTTCGCCTTCGTATTCTGCAACATCACCAAGCCGGATTTATCATCGGCATTCGTCAAGGCGAAAGTCCCGGCAGGCAGGTCATCGAAGAATTTCTTCTTCGCTTTCAAGTAATTCTCCACGGTCTTATGGTAATCCAAATGATCGCGGGTCAGGTTCGTGAAAATCCCCCCGTCGAAAGACAAGCCGCTGATGCGCCGCTGATCGATCGAATGAGAGCTAACCTCCATAAAAGCATACTCACATCCGGCCTCTACCATCCGGGCCATCAAGGAATGAAGCGTAAGCGGGTCCGGTGTCGTATGATCCGTCGGTACCGCCTCGCCATCTATATAATTACATACCGTGGAAAGCAATCCCACCTTATGCCCCATCTTCCGGAACATCTCATATAATAAGGTAGCGATCGTAGTCTTCCCGTTCGTACCCGTCACGCCTACCAACACCAATTTCCCGGAAGGATCACCATACCAGCGGGAAACCAAAAGACCCAGCGCCTCCGCCGAATCCTTCACCACGATAAACGAGCATCTCCCCTCCAAATAGGACGGAGCCTCCTCGCATACGATAGCGACAGCCCCCTTCTCTATGGCGCTGTCCATATAGGCATGGCCATCCACGGCCGTACCTCTCACAGCGACAAACAAAGACCCTTTCGTCACCCGACGAGAGTCTGATTGAATATTCGTGATATCCACATTATCCGCCCCCATCAACATAGGAGCTTCCAACGCACCGATTAAATCCCTTAGTTCCATACCTATTTCAATGTTAATAATACGGTCTGCCCCTTAGACACTCGCTGTCCGGGTTGAATACTCTGCGAAACGACCCGTCCGACACCCGACAAAGAGACACGCAGACCGGCTTGCTCCAACAAGAAAACCGCATCTTTAGCACCCATGCCGACTACCCGGGGTACCAGTCCCTCACGAATCGTCAGATCGCTTAATTTTACCTTATTCTCTTCTTGCTCGGCGGAGGCTACGACCCACTTTGTCTCCAAACTGTCCGTATCCGCCTTAATATCCAATTCATCTAATACTTCCTCTACCGCCCTCAGGTCGCCGCCTTTCACACGAGGTACCATCACGGCCATCGAATCCCGTTCCATATCCCGGACATCGAACGACATATGGCTGGCGTATATCTTCTCGGCGATCGCACGCACCACGCCTCCCGACATCGTACCACCCGAAGGATAACCGATACGAGGACGGCGGATCACCACGATACAAGAATACTTCGGATGATCGGCCGGGAAATAGCCACAGAAAGAGACTTGGTGCCCGCTCGTACGGTAGACACCGCCCGTAGCGATCTGCGCCGTACCGGTCTTTCCGGCGATCCGGACAATATCCGAATGAACCGCCTTACCGGTCCCTTTCTCCACGACTCCCAGCAACATATCTTTTATCAACGCCAGCGTATGATCCGAGCAGATCGAAGAGTTGATCACCTCCGTGGAAAAACTCTGCACGGTCTTGCCGTTATGTAAGATCTCTTTCGTAAACATCGGGCGAACCATCTTTCCGTTATTCGCGATCGCGTTAAAGAACGCCAGCGTATTGATCGGCGGTACCTGCGTCTCGTAGCCGAACGACATCCAAGGCAAAGTGGTCTTGGACCAATAACGGGTCGTATCATCCGGACGACGTATCTTGGCACGTCCCGCCCCCGGTATCTCCAAACGAAGATCCGCGTTCATACCGATACGGTACAGTCCCTCCACGAACTTTGTCGGGTTATCCGAATAACCTTTCAGGATCGTCTTGGCCACACCGATATTGGAGGAATACCAAATCGCCTGCTCCACCGAGATCCGACCGTATCCGCCTTTATTCATATTATGGTCCGTCATGCGGGCACCCTTATACATATATATACCATTGCCTACATCGACCGTATCTCCCGGATTGCATAAACCATCCTCCAAGGCCACCATGATAGAGGCCACCTTGAAAGTAGAGCCCGGCTCGATCTCGTCCGCCACGGCATGATTCTTCGTCTCGCCATATACGCCCTCACGGATACGCCCCATATTCGTGATCGCCTTGATCTCTCCGGTCTCGACCTCCATCACGACAGCCGTACCAGACTCGGCATCGATCGCCTTCAATTTATCGACCAGCGATTTCTCGGTTATATCCTGTATATTGATATCGATCGTGGTGCGAATATCCATGCCATCCACCGGATCCACCTCAATCACGTTCGTCCAGCCTCCACCGACACGACGAACGGAACTCAACCCGGCCTGCCCCCGCAGGAGCGAATCGTATTGCAACTCCAATCCATTCTTCCCCTTCGTAGTTCCACCCTCCTCGATCTCTCCGTAGATATCACCGATCGTACGAGACGCCAAGGTCCCGAAAGGTTTCTGGCGCTGCACCATCTCCTTCGTATAAAAACCGCTCTTATAACGTCCCAGACGAAGGAACGGGAACTTACGGATCTCCTTCAAATCCGAATACGAGACCTTCCCCGCGTAAATCGGGAACTGGCGACTCTTACCGCTCAGCCCTTTCAGCAGATAAGCCTTATAGCCCGCCGGCGTACGATCCTTCAATTTACGGGAAAGATAAAACGCCAACGAGTCCACCCCATCCTTCTTGGACGTCTTGAACGTATCCAGCCAATTATACTTGGCATCCTTAGCCGGAGTATACGCATCCGCCTTAAAGTCGATATACATATAATAACGAGGCACGCTGGTAGCCATCAACTTACCGTCCGACGAATAGATATTGCCACGTCCGGGCAACACCAAACGGTTCGGTCGTTTCTGGCTCTCGGCCACCTTCATCCATTTATCCCTCTCCACGAAGGCCGTATCAAAGGCACGGAACAGGATTCCTACGGCCACAAGCCCCAGCAACAGCACGACCACGAAGTAACAGAATAAAATCCGGCTACTTTTAGGCTCTATTTCTTTCGGTTCGTTTTCTTCAGACATACCCATTTACACCTTATCTCACTTATATAACTCATAAGGAGGGGTTTTCGCACCCTCCAGATCAATACCTTGCTCCTCGATCAGCAACTCGATTTGCGATTGGCGGCTATTGCCGGTCAACTCGGATGAGATCGACAACGCCTCGAAACGCACATCCCTCAATTGCTGTTGCAACCGGTCGATCTCACGCAGCTTTTGCATACAAGTATACCGGTTACCGATAAAGAAAAACGCCAACACGACAAGTAACACGATCATGCGCGTATGCCTCAAGATAAAATCCTCTTTCAGCACGCCGCCACCGAGTATATACCAGAACGAAAGACGCTTCTCCTTCTTCCTCGTTTTCTTATGTTGTCCGTTTTCTTCCATATCTATTTCTCCTTATACCTTCTCAGCGATTCTCAACTTGGCGCTCCGGGAACGGGGATTCCGCTCCACCTCCTCGTCGGTCGGGACGATCACCTTATTATTGACCAAGCGGAAAGGCGATCGTACGTTCCCGAAGAAATCCTGCTCGCATTTCCCCTCGAAGTTTCCGGTCTTCAAAAAGTTCTTTACCAGACGATCTTCCAAGGAGTGATACGTGATAACCACCAAACGTCCTCCCGGCCTCAACACCCGCAAGGTACTCCGCAGCATCTCTTTCAGCGCCCTCATCTCATCGTTCACCTCGATACGAAGCGCTTGAAAGACTTGCGCCAAGAATTTCTTCTCCTTGTCCTTCCCCGTAAACGGCTTGATCACCTCCAAGAAGTCCCCGATCGTCTCTATCTTCTTTGTCTCACGGGCTTTCACCAGCACAGAGGCTAATTTCCGTGACACCTTCAGCTCGCCATATAGATAAAACACATCGGCCAACGCCTCCGCCGTATAATTATTCACGATATCGGCGGCGGTCTGCCCCGCACGCGTATTCATCCGCATATCCAACGTCCCGTCGAAACGGAAAGAGAAACCGCGATCCTTATCGTCGAAATGATGGGAAGAGACACCTAAATCCGCCAACAGACCGTCTACCTCCCCGCTTTCTCCATAGTAACGCATAAAATTATACAAATAACGGAAATTACTGCGCACGAAAGTGAATCGTGGATCTGCCGGGATATTATGCTCCGCGTCCGCGTCTTGGTCAAAGCCGTAAAGTTCGCCCCCGCTACCCAACCGTTTCAAGATCTCGCGGGAATGTCCTCCACCGCCAAACGTAACATCCACGTAAATCCCGTCGGGACGGATATCCAATCCCTCCAGACTTTCCCGCAGCATTACCGGTACATGATAGCAACTATCTTTTTCTTCCATTCGTCGTTCTTACGTTAAACTTCCTCTTAAAATCAAGCGCCGTACTCCTTTGATACGCACGCACATGCCTTATCGGTGGGTAAAAGTACACATTTCCAAAATTACCCGCCAACATTTATATAAGAAAAGTAGGAAAAAGTTATCAACAGGTCGTTAACCCTTCGTCTTTTCGTCCTTATCTCTTACGCTTTTCACCGGTATCCGTTAACCAATTCTTCCTTTCACCTTCATCTTCTAACGGCCGTTGGATGATCATGCAACAGTTGGTAGATGATCTTCTAACAGTTGGTGCATGATCGTCCAACAGCCGTTAGATAACCGATAGTCAAGCTCCCGGGGACTAACCTCCCTAATGGTAGCGGCTAAAAGATCAAGGGGAAAAGGCCAAGATAGCTGGCGAAAAAGCAAAAACTTCACTCAAACCTCTCTCGTTTTAATTATTAACTTTATCTTTGCCCCTTGACAAGCTTATATAGATGGCAAAACAAGGTGTGACAAAGATAGATATTAAGCAAGTATTGGCACAAAAGGCGCCCAAGGCGTCACGCAAGATTCCGGGATTTATCGTGGACTACTTGATTCGCACGGTTCATCAAGAGGAACTGAATGATATATTAACCCGTTACCACGATAAGGAAGGGGTAGATTTCATGCGTGAGCTTATCGGCTATTTTGACCTTACCCTCGATCTGGTACATGCGGAGAACATCCCGACCGAAGGGCGCTATATCTTCGCCTCCAACCATCCGCTCGGAGGATTGGACGGTATCTGTCTCTCCGCCGTTATCGGTTCCCGGTTCGAAGGCCGCATCAAGTATCCGGTCAATGATTTATTACTTTATCTCTCCAATCTAAAATCCATCTTTGTACCGATCAACAAACACGGCACCCAAGGAAAGGACAACGCACGGATGCTGGAGGAGGCTTTTGCCTCGGACGACCAGATCATCACTTTCCCCGCTGGATTATGCTCTCGCAAGATTGGTGGCAAGATACAAGACTTGGAGTGGAAGAAATCGTTCATCCAGAAGGCGGTGCAATACAAGCGGGATATCGTACCGGTCTATTTCGACGGGAAGAATTCCAATTTCTTCTACAACCTCGCCCGGATACGCAAGGCGTTGGGTATAAAGATGAATTATGAGATGATTTATTTACCGGACGAGATGTTCCGGAGCAAACATAAGACCTTCCGGATTTACTTCGGGAAGCCTATCCCTTGGCAGACATTCGACAATAGCAAGAAACCCGCCGAATGGGCTGAGTGGATAAAAAACAAGGTTTACAAACTCAAGGATTAACAGACGAAACATATGCAAGACATTATCAATCCCATAGACAGGGCACTACTGAAGGCTGAATTGACCAAAGAGAAGAGGTTGAGAAGTACCAATAAATCGAAGAATGAGATTTATATCGTCACGGCGCACGACTCACCCAATGTCATGCAAGAGATAGGGCGTCTGCGGGAGGTCGCTTTCCGTTATTACGGGGGTGGCACGGGATTCCCGGTGGATATCGATGAGTATGACACGATGGAAGACGCTTACCGCCAGCTGATTGTCTGGAGCCCGGAAGATGAGCAGATCTTGGGGGGATACCGTTTCCTTTGCGGTTCGGACGTTAAGTTCGACGAGAATGGTAAACCGATCTTGGCGACCTCGCACTTGTTTAATTTCTCAGAGAAATTTATCAAGGAGATCCTTCCTTATACGGTAGAGTTGGGACGCTCGTTCGTGGCTCTGGAGTATCAATCCACCCGTTCCGGGGCGAAAGGCTTATTCGTGTTGGATAACCTGTGGGATGGATTGGGGGCTTTATCCGTGGTTGATCCGAGCTTGCGGTATTATTTCGGGAAGGTGACTATGTACAATACGTACAACCAAGAGGCCCGTAATATGATCTTATACTTCCTCGGATTGCATTTCCCGGACGCAGACCAACTGATCACTCCGGTATATCCTTTGGAGACTAATATGGATGTAGAGAAGATGAGATCTCTTTTCCCTCACGATAATTTCAAGGATAACTACAAGGTATTGAACCAAGAGGTTCGTAAATTCGGTATCAACGTGCCTCCTTTGGTAAATGCTTACATGAGCTTGTCGCCTAAGATGCGTGTATTCGGCACAGCGATCAACCATGAGTTTGGAGAGGTGGAAGAAACGGGTATCTTAATCGCTATTAACGAGATATTAGAGGATAAGAAGAAACGGCATATTGAGACGTATCTGGAAGAGGAGTACAAGTCCGCCGAGTTGATACGCAAGAATTTCATCGGGGAATAAAGCCGTAGATATGGCTGGCGCGACAGCGTAACAAGATATAAAAAGGTTCAGCCTAACCGTTCGCCTCCAAGCGGATTAAAAACGGACAAAGGCTGAACCTCTTTTTATCTCAAATAAATCTTATAGCATAGTCCACCGGAGAAATACTTCATTCGCTGCAATTCGAATTGAAAATGTATATGATTGAATAGCAGGTAAGTGGCTCCCATAGCGAAGTCTTTCGAATCGTATTCGGCTATGACGTTCAAATGCGGGGCGAATGAAGGATTGTAGGTGATACCTCCCGCCACACCGTTCAAGGGATAATCCTCACGGCGATTATACAGATAGGATAAATGAACGCCTAAGGTTCCCCTTCCCAGCTGAAAATGTTTGGTAGCGGCCAGATAATAACGGCAGAAATAGCCGTTCCCTATGGCTGAAGCGAATTTATGCCCGGATGACGTAAAAGGGTCCGAAGTCCCCAGCACGACAGCGGGGATGTATTTGCTTTCTTTCAACACACGTAAGCGGGCGGAGAAATAACGATCTTGGTTCGTGAATCCGGAATAGCCATGCTTATCCAATCCAAGGCTCTCGGCCGTAAACAGCGTACAAGTATACGCTACTTCCAGAAACGGGAAGATCGTCACGTTCAAATAATAATTCCACGTATTAAAATTAAACTTGGGAGGCGTAAGCTCTTGATGCAAGAAGTTTCCGCCAAGCATCACGGTCTTGTCCTTTTGCATATCGGCGGACGGGGCATGCAATAGCCCTGTCGTGCCATAAGATAATTGAGCCGGAAGTATCGTCCAGCAACTTAAGAATATGATCAATAAGAGTAATTTCTTCATTTTTCTTTGTTTACTTATAAACTTCCGGCTCAACATTATTTAATCAAGCTTCAAATATCAAGCATTAATCCGGGATGATGATACCGCCACCGGCGTTATTGCCATCACCATGTCCGTGACCGTGGGATTGCTTGTAAACAGGAGTACCTTCTATCTTGATAAGTTTTTTAGCTACAACCTGAATCTCTTCCACCTTTTTACCCTTTGTCATAAACTTAAATACATACGTATTTGTAGTATATGTCTTCTTCAAGCTCATAGAAGCGACCGTACGATCAGCTTCCGTAGGAACGGATGTTGTCAATGATGTTTGGATACCTATCTGATAACCATCAGCTTGCAAACGATTAGAGATTCGGTTATAAACCGCATTCTTAGCGACTTGACCATCTACGTTAGATTTTCCGACTAGATCCTGCAAGTTTTCTCCAACATAAGCATTTGTAGTTGTAACAACTACAGGAATGTTTCCTGCCTTACCATCAGAGCAGTAGTCAACAACCTTTTCTACGATTGTAGTATCAGTACTGATATCTTCAGTTTCCGCTAATGCCAACTCAAAACCTGCGGCAAACTTAGAGAAGTGAGCGACAGACATTTCCGCACCAGTACCATTGATATAAACAGGGTCCGCCGTAGGATCAATCTTCATGATCTCCTTATTATCTATGCCTGTGGTCGCATATAACAATGCCATAGGCTGTGTAGAAGAAACCAAATCCTTCGGAGCGTCGAACGAGATCTTCAAAGCCGGAGAGAATACCGTACCGCTAGGCTCGCCTTTATATACACGGCTTACACTGGCTACCGCACCAGCATCAGAAGTCACATTATTGGATTGCAGAGCTTCCGCAGACATATCACGTTCAATCACCAATGTTTGATTACTACTTGCCGGCATAACGATAACGACAGGCTTACCACTTTCCGCGACCAAACTTACCTCATCTTTCTCTTTTATACCATCAGCGGTCGTACTTTCAATCACTCCTATCGATTCTGTCAATTTCTCAGCATCACTTTGATTCAAAACCTTAATAACTGGAGCTTGAACCTCATTATCCGCACCTTTATAGTTATCTAAGACATTAGCAGGAATGACAACGTCTACTTTTTGCTCAACATTATTCTCATCCACATAAGTGACACCAGACACCTTAACCTCTTCGGTTCCGCCTGCGTTAATCGCATTCTTAATCTCATCCGCTACTTTTTCCGCTTCTTTTTCCGGAACCTGAACACCATATTTAGAAAAATCAATCTCCGTATTTCCACCTGTACCTATAGGGTTCAATGTGATAGGAAATACATAGTTCATACTCTGACCGACCTTAAAGATGATCGTACGAGAGTAGCTCGTATAACCTGCGGCTTTAACACTCAAGATAAATTGAGCATCCTCCGTAACCTTTGATGATGCGATATTGAAAGAGAACTCACTCTCATTCTTAGAAATAAATAACTCTTCACTTCCTAACATCAATGTGACTTCCGCTGTCTTGATGTCTGCGCCCGTAGATAGGTCTGTTATTATACCAGATACGATATAAGTCGCTTTTGACGGATCTGTCGGTTTGGAAGGATCGGAAGGATCAGACGGGTCTGTTGGCTTGGAAGGATCAGACGGGTCAGAAGGATCTGTCGGCTTAGAAGGATCATCCGGGTCTACTGGAATAGAAGGAGCGACATTCATCACGATAATAGCTGGATACTCAACGTCGAATGTATCACCTTCGCCCTCTTTCTTTTCTTGATCCGGAACGGCTGAAACGACAACCTTAGCCACGGCTTTAGTATATCCGGAAGCTGTAGCTACTACGTCGTAGATACCGGGAGTCACATCAGAGACCTTAAAATTAGGTTTATTCTCTTTAGCGATCTCTTTATCCCCGTATTTTACGACAACAGAAAGGCTGGAAGTAGAGATAGCTTTTCCCACAACATCCTCGATCGATACGGAAAGATTGTACTTCGCCTTCTTATACTCTTTCGGAGTATCGGGAGTCGTGCCCTTTACCATGACGGCGTTTACTACATACTGTCCAACACCCGATTCGATCTTCTTCACATCCACATCATAGCTTCTGTCTGCATAGCCTTCCGACTTAAAGGCGATTTTGTAAGAGCCTGGTGTACTTTTCAAGTCGAAAGAGTACGTTCCATCAGAACCCGTCGTAGCACTAAGAGATTGAGCTCCAGAAAGAGCTACGCTAACGCCAGCCATTGGGTTGTTGCTGGCATCCATAACCGTACCACCAATCGCATAGGTGGCAACAGTGCCACCACCATCCGGAGTAGGCACATCATCATCGTCATCCTTACAACCAACGAAGCCAATCATGGCTGTCGTAAGGAACAAGACCAATAAGGTCTGTAACTTTGTAATTGTTCTCATAATAAAACTATTTAAAAATTGAGTAATTCCGACTTTATAAAGTACGGGTTGAATTGATTCTGTTGCATGATGTTATCATTCGGTGAGGCTTTATACCCCTTATAATAATAGCGTTCATTACCGGCGTTGTAAGACATACCCCAGTTGTCAGAAGGAAGCACCCGCACATTCTTACGTTTATATTTATAAGGAGGAAGAGCCACTTGAAACCGGAAACCTCCGTTTTTCAAAGCACCTTGCGCCTTCATCGCATAAAAACCGATAGAGCAATGGCGGAAATGACGGATCAAGTCAATCCGTCCACCGACCTCTCCCAGCAAGTACTGCTCGGCTTTCAAAGAGACCTGTGTATTGTATTTGGACCAGTAAAAACTACCTCCCAACGACCAAGTGACCCGCTGATGAGTCCCATAATGATATTCGAACTTATGCCAAGATCCCGTACCCGTACAACCAATACGTCCTTCCAAAGAAAAACGTTCATCCTTCAAATGATGGGTTACCGCTAAATCCACGCCATAACGATCCGCATTGAACAAACCGATACTGGCTCTAGCAAACGTACGATAAGGTAAACGAAAAGATTGGGAAAGGGTAACCATGCCCGGGTGAATCTTACCCGCCCAAGGACCATATCCATCATTATATATAGGAAACACCATCTGCGCCGTCAGCTTCATCCCATTCCAGAAAGAGACCTCGATCGCAGGCGAGAGGTTGAATAATACTTGGTAGATTTGCGTGATAATGAGGTTCTTCAGATACAACTCCGGATAAACCACCACGTCTACTTTAAATAAGGAGCTATTCATACGGTACTCTTTCTTCACCTTATCCCAGCTATCGCCCAGATCGTAAGTAGCATCCCAGGCGGAACGGGCCGCATAGGAGCCGGGAGCCGCCTTCAAGCTGTCCGGATTTGCCGTATAGATCAATGAGATCTGCGGTATATTATTATCCAATACGACGATACGGCAGGATTTGCCCTTCTCCGGCAAGCCTGTTTTCTGGATGCGGTCTATGGCATGGGCCAGTCCCACACCCTGCAAACGCCAAGGGGTATTCTCCAAGACATACACTCTCTCTTTCTCGTCTTCCGACCAGACAACA
This sequence comes from Parabacteroides sp. B2-S-102, assembly GCF_023656665.1. NCBI lineage: Bacteria > Pseudomonadati > Bacteroidota > Bacteroidia > Bacteroidales > Tannerellaceae > Parabacteroides > Parabacteroides sp. B2-S-102. Next base: position 58,188 of record NZ_JAMOKM010000017.1, read on the forward strand.
TTCTCAAAACCCATATCGACCAGCATATTCGAGGTGATATCCGCATATACCTTATTATATTGGGCCTTTGTAAACATAGGCAATAGTAGCAAAAAGAATAAAAGGCATTCCTTACGGAGTAAAATGGCTCGTATAGAAGACTTTCTATTCATATCTCTAGAGTTTGATTCCAAGTTATCATTGGTTTACTGTTTTTCTTATTCTTACCCTTCCACATAAAAAACGACTAGTGAAAACGATCGTTTAGATCTTGCATTTTTTTAGAAAGCAAAAAGATGATGCTCTTTTCTCATATTCGTGACACTTTGATTAATCTATCCTATTGAGAAGAAGATATATAGCAGGACAAAATTTAACAGGAAAAGGTTGCCGGTCTCGAAGAAATGCCTACCTTTGCAAACGACTAATTGAAACGATCGTTTTTTACAGTCGTTTATAATCTAAATATTTTTATTGTTATCATAGATACTTCTCATAATAGTCTGCGCCAAAATCAACAAATGACACTTTATATTTAGAGAACGACCTCATTATTTTAAGATGTACATAACCCCGCTTCCAAAGTCAGCTAGCTTCGTTGGCAAAGTAAGTTAACTTACTTGGGCATTTAAGTTAGCTTACTTTGCCATTTAAGTTAACTTACTTTTTGGCCCTTCTATACAGCCCAAAAAGAATACGGAAATTTGCTATTCTCGGAAAGCATTCTTATCTTAGCAGATTATAGCAAAGAGAGAGTTTCATGTTAGCAGCCATTCATATACAGTTAATCGTTGGTACGATATTTATCATATTGTATAGCGTCACTATATTAGGACTGGTATTAGTTATCATTACAGAGAATAGGAATCCGTTAAAGACAATTCCTTGGGTAATCGTCTTATTATTAGCACCCGGTATCGGACTGCTTTTCTATTTCTTCTTTGGACAAGATAACCGGAAACAACGGATCATATCGAGGCGTACCTATAAACGCATCATGAAAAGGCCGCAAGAGGGTAAATTACCTCAAGACGCCTGCGTAGTTCCGGACCCCTATAAACCTTTATCGACCTTGTTGACTAACACCAACCAATCCTCCCTCCTATACGGAACACAAATCACGATTTATACGAATGGTACCGATAAGTTCAAAGACTTGCTGGAAGAGATCCAGAAAGCGACTCACCATATCCATATACAATATTATATATTCTGTGATGACGAGATAGGAAAACAGGTGCAACAACTCCTTATCAAGAAAGTAAAAGAAGGCGTGAAGGTACGTGTACTTTATGATGATGTGGGTTGCTGGAATGTAAAAGACGGCTTCTTTAAAGAAATGAAGGAAGCGGGTATCGAGGTATATGCGTTCTTGAGGGTAGCGTTCCCCGTTTTCACCAGTAAGGTGAATTACCGGAACCACCGCAAGATTATCGTGATAGACGGTAAAGTCGGGTTTATGGGAGGCATGAATATAGCCGACCGATACGATAAGGGAACCTCTTGGGGCACATGGAGGGATACGCATTTCAAATTCGTAGGGAAAGGAGTACACGGGCTTCAATCCGTATTCCTCATCGATTGGTACGTGGTTAGTAAAAAACTCTTGAACGATCGGATTTACTATCCGGCTGCCGAAATCTATAGCGATAATATTATGCAAATCGCCACTAGCGGTCCGGTAGGTCAATGGAGAACTTTGTTGCAAGCGACCATTTTCATGATCGCCAACGCCAAGAAGTATATCTTTATACAAACCCCTTATTTCCTGCCTACCGAAGGATTAAACCAAGCGTTGCAAACCGCCGCCTTAGGGGGAGTGGATGTTCGTTTGATGCTGCCTAAGCGTTCCGATACACGTTCAGCGAATATGGCCAGTCATTCCTTTATCGACGAGATGGTAAAGGCCGGCGTAAAAGTATACCTCTACAAACCGGGCTTCTTGCATTCCAAGCTAGTCGTGTCCGACGACGCATTGACAAGCATCGGGTCCGCCAATATGGACTTCCGTAGCTTTGAGCATAACTTCGAGATTAACGCTTTCGTATATCAAAAGGAATTCGCCCTGCAAATGAAACGCATCTTTACACACGACATGCATCACTGTGAGCGTTTGATCCCTTCCCGCTGGTTAAAGCGCCCCCTCAAGCAACGCATGGCGGAATCATTTATGCGTCTGTTTTCTCCCCTTCTTTAAGGAAGATGCTAAAGTTCACGGAGCCATACACCCGGTGCTGATAAAAATAAGGCAAAGATGAGAAGTCATTGGTCTTAGGATGTTCCATGATGAATATCCCTCCATTCTTTAGTAAATCACGCTCGAAAACCAAGGCGGGTATTTCCGGCAACTCCGGCAAGGCATATGGGGGATCGGCAAAGATGAAATCGAAACTTTGCTTAGGGGCTGAATTCAAATAACGGAAAACATCCCCACGAATCAGAGCCAATGCATCCGTCTTCAGCTCTTTCGCTACCTTGGCTATAAAAGAGGCATGAGCGTTATTTTTCTCTATGGCGGTTACATTCCGGCATCCTCGTGAGATCAACTCAAAAGAGATACTTCCGGTTCCGGCAAAAAGATCCAACGCATCCATACCTTCCAGATCCACCAAATTATTTACTACGTTAAAAATATTCTCTTTCGCAAAATCCGTCGTAGGACGTGCGCTAAACGAAGAGGGCACGTCAAAACGCCGACGACCGTATATACCGCTTATTATTCGCATATTAATAATGATATTAAATCCATAGGGGCTTTCGTTACATCCGTTCCCTGCAAATAGGCTTCCGAAGGGATCTCCACCGGCTTAACATGGCGTAAATAGGTTCGCAATCGCTCCAGAACCCGCATTCGCGAGGAAGATTCCCCCGCTAAAAGCAACTGGTCCTTTTCTTGGTTCAATCCCGCCTGTTTCCATACATATAATATATAGTATACTATATCGTCCGATTGGTCGATCGGGTAAGAGTTCACAAATAAGAGTTTCCCTTGAGCATAGCACGCCACATCCATCCGCTTTCGTTCTATCACGACATACATTTGCCGGGGTAAGCTAGCACTACTTTCTTTTGTCCATAGCGTTAGCAGAGAAGTCATGTAGTGGGAGAAAAAAGGATGCAAAAGAGAACGGGAGCAAAATTCGTAAACCTCCTCGTCCACACCAAACACCAACTTAGCCTGTTGTTCCTTTAAAGTATCGGTTAAGCAATGCAATTCCAGTGTAGAAAAGCTGAAATCCAATAAACGCCCTTCCTTACCGTCCCCCCAATAATTATCAGGGACCAAGCTATATTCCGGAGATACACAGATCACGTTAATCCGTTTATAAGTCCACGTAAGAAACTCATGAGCGAAGAAAAACTCCTTAAGGGAAGAAATGAAAGAGACCGCCCGATCGAATTCCGTTTCCCGATAAAAGAAACTTCCTCCAGCCGAGGGATCATACCCGGAAAAAGAAAGTCCACCCGACCGAAGCCGGATGGACACTATATACTTTTCCGAATTATCAGTAGTTAACGTATCAGGAATGCTGATAGTCATATGAGCCGCTGATTATTCCCAGTTACCTGCGTTGTTATTAATTTCTTCCAAAGAACCTACGCGCAATCCCGGGAACTTACCTTGTTTCTCTGCCTTGTCGATCAAGTTATAAGTCAACTGAGCATCCATGTCACGCAAATATTCTTTGTAAGGAACCTCACAAGCGAATACTTTGATCTCATAACCAGAACCAGATTTCAACGTAGCCGTATCCATCTTGAAAGTAATCTTTTCACCCGGAACGGCCGGAACATAACGCATAGCCGCTACATCATAGTTCTTACCCAGCAAAGTATCTTTCGCCAATACCCACATGGTATCACGTCTGATTAAACCTTTCTTAACAGCCTCTGCTTCTGTCATACCTTTCTCCAACTGCTCATCCGTCAATACACCTTCCTTGATCAAGAACGGCAACTTATCCGTATTCAAGAATTTCTCCAAATCGTCGAAACTTCCGGCATGAGTCTTATACATGTTCTTGTATTCGATCTGAGCCTTACGGATTTCAATCAAACGGGCGATGATCGCATTGTCACGAATAGTCTTCTGATCATCATACTCAATCGGACCAGTGACGCTCTTGTAGCACATGTAAACTAGCAGTACAACTGCGGCAGCTAATAAAATCTTTAATGTAACTTTCATGGTTTGTATTGTTTTTTGAATTTATTTCGTTCGGCAAATTTAAAAAAGAATATTTAATACACTACCTTTATCGCGAAAATTATTGCGATCAAAATGATAAATAGTTACATAAGCCAGCAAATCGAACGAAATTTCCCCTATAAACCGACGGATGATCAGTTTTTAGCGCTTCATACGCTTACCGAATTTCTCTTGTCTGAGGAACCGGACAGCCTTCTACTGATGAAAGGCTACGCAGGAACCGGAAAAACCTCTCTGGTCGGGGCTTTGGTGAAAACGCTTAACGAACTAAAGCAAAAAACGTTTTTGTTGGCTCCAACCGGACGAGCAGCTAAAGTTTTCTCGGGCTACGCTGGCCAAAAAGCGTATACAATTCATAAAAAAATATATCGTCAACGGGCGTTTTCCAATGAGCCGACGGGCTTCATGCCGGCAGATAATTTACATAAAGATACACTTTTTATCGTCGACGAGGCTTCTATGATCGCCAACGAGGGATTGGATTCATTTGTTTTTGGCTCCGGACGCCTGTTGGACGATTTAATCCAGTATGTCTATTCCGGGGAAAACTGCCGTCTTATCCTAATGGGAGATGTCGCACAGCTTCCTCCGGTGATGCAAACGGAGAGTCCCGCCTTGAATCCCGAGATATTACGGGGTTACAACCTACAGGTTTGGGAGATAGCGTTAACTCAAGTCGTACGCCAAAGCGAGGACTCGGGAATCCTGTTCAACGCAACCCGGCTACGAGACGCACTACGAAACCACACGGTCGAGATCTTTCCGAAATTACAATTAAAAGGCTTCTCCGATTTCACGAAAGTCAATGGAGATGAGCTAATTGAGGAAATATCTTCCGCCTATAGCCGCGACGGTATGGAAGAGACAATGATTATCTCCCGCTCGAATAAACGAGCAACGATTTATAATAACGGCATACGTAACCGTATCCTATACAGGGAAGAAGAGCTATCGTCCGGCGATCATTTAATGGTAGCGAAGAACAATTATTATTGGACAGCGAATTGCAAGGAGATGGACTTTATAGCGAACGGAGAGATCATTCAAGTCATGCGAGTACGCCGTGTCACGGAGATGTATGGCTTCCGCTTTGCCGACATCACGGCTCGTTTTCAAGATTATGATCTGGAAATCGATTTGAAAATCCTATTAGATACTTTACAGACCGACTCCCCCGCCCTCCCTAAGGAGCTAAACGACAAGCTCTTTTACACCATATTGGAAGATTACGAGGACATTCCTAGCAAGGCGGGAAAAATGAAAAAGATGAAGGTAGATCCTCATTACAACGTCGTCCAAGTAAAATACGCTTATGCGGTAACCTGCCATAAAGCCCAAGGCGGCCAATGGATGAACGTCTTTCTCGATATCGGTTACATCACGGAGGAAATGCTTGGTGAGGATTTCTATCGGTGGCTCTACACGGCTTTTACCCGGGCGGCCCATCACCTATATCTGGTGAATTTACCGGACGAGTTCGTCGAATGATTTACAATATTTTAAGATCGAAACTGGCAACATTGACAAGAAATACTTATTTTTGTTGCAAAACATACGTATGTCCGGATGATTTATAGCATCTGAAAAACATATAGAAATGGCAAACAAGGAAAAAATAGATTATCTATTGATCGATATCAGGGAGCTGGAGAAGTTGGTAGCCGGAATGAGGGACGCGGAAATTTATCCCGCCTCTTTCTTCAACCAGACCTTCCAGTTGACCCACAAGGTATTGAAGGAGCTTCATACGCTGGAGGAGTTTCAGTTAGAGGCTTTGCGTAAACAAATGGAGGAACATCAACGACTTATCGATTCTATTCCCGTAAGTAAACCTTTACAGATGCCGGAGGTGCAACCGGCTCCGGAAGTATCCCCTACGATCGAGGTCGTACAGGTACAAGAACCGGTCGTTGAGGAACCTATCGTAGTAGAACCAATTGTCGAAAAAGTGATCCCAGAAGAAAAGATCGTACAAGAGACAATCCCCTTGAAAGAGATAGAGATTCCACATAAAACTATATTAGCGGATAAATCCAGTATTTCACTGAATGATATATTGGAGAAAAAGAATCTTTCTGATTTCCGTAAGGCATTCAGTTTAAATGATCGTTTCCGCTTCAGAAGGGAATTATTCGGAGGAAATGAGGAGAAAATGAATAAGGCGATCTCAGACCTGAACGATCTTAGCTCGTACGAGGAATCGGTCACTTATCTGAACAAGGTGTTGAACTGGAATATAGAAGACGCTTCCGTAGCCGATTTCATCAAGCTATTGGAAAAACGCTTCTCATAAATATACGATATGGCAAAATTGACTGTAGTCCCAACCCCTGTTGGTAACTTGGAAGATATGACATTCCGGGCGATCCGTGTGCTAAAAGAAGCTGATCTTATTTTAGCGGAGGATACCCGTACGACCGGCATCTTGCTGAAACATTTCGAGATACAAAACAAGATGCAGTCCCACCACAAGTTCAATGAACATAAGACGGTGGAGCAAATCGCGGCCCGTATCAAGGGAGGCGAGAATATCGCCCTTGTTTCCGATGCCGGTACGCCGGCCATCTCCGATCCGGGATTCATGTTGGTGAGGGAATGTGTTCGCCAAGGGGTAGACGTAGAGTGCCTGCCCGGAGCTACAGCTTTCGTGCCCGCCTTGGTAGCGTCCGGATTACCCAATGAGAAGTTCTGTTTCGAGGGGTTTCTCCCTCAAAAGAAAGGAAGGCAGACCCGGCTAAAAGAATTGGCTTTGGAATACCGGACTATTATTTTTTATGAATCACCTTTCCGTCTGCTCAAGACCTTGACACAATTCGCCGAGTTTTTCGGTACGGACCGCCAAGTATCAGTATCCCGGGAAATATCCAAATTACACGAGGAAACCGTACGAGGCTCCTTAGAAGAAGTAATTCAGCATTTTACCGTGAACGAACCAAGGGGTGAGATTGTTATTGTATTAGCAGGCTTAAAAGATAAAAAGGACAAAGAGACAGAAAAAGATGTTTAACTTAACAAGCAAAAAGAACATGAAGAAAGTATTATTAGTATGTGTCTGCACAGCCATGCTGGCCTCTTGCGGCCAAAATTCAGCGGATTACAAGAAACTAAAGGCTGAGAACGATTCTCTACGTATCGAGAATACGAAGAACACGGATGAGCTTAATGATATGCTCTCCACCCTAAATGATATTGAATCTGATTTTCAATCTATACGTGATGCCGAGAATTATTTGACAATCCAACAACAAACCGGCGGTGAGCTAAATCAGTCACGCAGAGATCAAATCAAGCAGAACATGCAATTGATCAGCGAGACCTTGAAGAAGAACAAGGAGCAAATCAGCCAGTTGGAGGAGAAATTGAAGAAAAGCGGTATTCAATCTTCCGCATTACGAAAGACGATCGATCGTCTTTCCTCCGAGCTGGATCAAAAGGCAACGATGATTGTCGCTTTGCAAGAGGATTTGGCAAAGAAGAACGTACGTATCCAAGAATTGGACGAGATGGTAAGTTCCTTGAATGAGGATGTGGAAAGTCTGGCTACTACCGCAGCCGCTCAATCCGAGAAATTGAACGCTCAAGATAAAGCCCTTCACACGGCTTACTACTGTTTCGGTACTTCCAAGGAATTGAAGGAACAGAAGATCTTATCCGGTGGTGGCCTGTTCTCTAAATCTAAAGTATTGCAGAGTGGTTTCAACAAGGATTATTTCATCTCTATCGATATCCGTGAGGTAAAAGAAATTCCTTTGTTCGCAAGCAAGGCTAAACTAAAATCCAATCATCCGGAAGGATCTTATGAGTTCGTAGAGGATGAAGACGGAAACTTGACCTTGAAAATAAATGACGAGAAGGCTTTCTGGAGCCTAGGCAAGTATTTAGTGATCGAAGTTGGATAATGATTTATAAAAGTATATTTATCGATTTGGACGATACCCTTTGGGATACGTACCATAACAATAAAGAATGCCTTGAAGAGCTATATACCGATTACCACTTTAATCGGTATTATGCCTCCTTCGAGGCTTTCTTTGATATTTATATGCCTCATAATCTAGACTTATGGGCCAAGTACCGTTCGGGGGAAATAGACCGGCAAACCTTAATCTTGGATCGATTTCTCTATGTACTTCGTCCGTTAGGAATAGAAGATAAGAAAACCGTCTTATCGGTAAATAATGATTTCTTGCAACGCACGACCACCAAAACCCGATTAGTGCCCGGAGCCATTGAATTATTGGAATATCTCTGCCCTTCCTATCGGTTATTTATTTTATCAAATGGATTCCGTGAGGTACAATTCAAGAAACTTAGCAACGCAGGCTTGGCTCCTTATTTCGAACGGATGATCCTGTCCGAGGACGCTAATATACAAAAACCCCATAAAGGTATTTTCGACTTCGCCTTAAAGAACACGAACTCACGCCGGTCCGAGAGCTTAATGATCGGGGATAGCTGGGAAGCAGATATCATTGGGGCTTATCAATCCAAGATCGACCAGATATGGTTGAATCCTGAAGGATTACCTGCCGATGGATTCAACCCGACCCATACAGTCCGCTCTCTGGAAGAGATCAAATCCATCCTATAAACAGACCTTTCTTACAATGCCCATTATAGCATGCTTACGATGGGCATTATAAGCTCCTTAGAATGGGCATCATAAAGATCTTACAATGCCTATTCTAAGAACAACATCTTAACAGCTTATAAATAAATCGATTACTTATCGGCAGTCACCAGATATTGACGAAAGCCCTCAGAGTATTCCGGATGATACCCGTCTCCTATCGAATCGGAACAAATAATAAAATATTCAAGACCCGGCACTTTAGCGCATAAGGATTTAGCCTCCTCCGAGCCTAAGACCATAAATGCGGTAGCATACGCATCAGCGGTCATGGCATCCGGGGCGACAATCGTAGCACTAAGGATATCCCGCTGTACAGGGCAACCTTCACGGGGGTCGATCGTATGAGCGTATTTACGTCCATCCTTTATATAAAAATTACGATAATTGCCTGATGTAGCCATTCCTAACGGTTTCGGGAAGCTAACGATCTGCTCGAGTTCTTGATTCATGCCGGCAGCGTCATCCGTAGGCTTCGTGATCCCTAAGCGCCAATCCATGCCCGAGGGATTCACGCCTTTCACACGCATCTCGCCACCAAACTCCACCAAATAATTACGGACCCCTTTCTTCTCCAGCATTTGGGCTATCATATCGCAAACCGTTCCATCCGCCAAAGAAGAAAAGTTCATCATTAAGCGAGGATCGTCCTTCACGATGCGATCCCCTTCTAAACGCACTTTCTGAAAACCGATAAACTGACGGACACTGTCGATATGGGCAGGGGTTACGCTATCCTTCCGGCTGAAGCCAAACCCCCAAAGGTTGATCAACGGGGCGCAAGTCACGTCGTAGGCCCCATTTGTCTCGGCAGATACTTCCAGTGCCTTCTTAAAGACTTTTTGGAAGAGCGTATCTACCCGTATGTCACGGTTCTGGTTTACCTGACTGATTACCGAAGTAGAATCAAAAGCATTAAACAGGTGGTAGAAATATTTCAACTGCTCGTCAATCTCCTTATCCAATGGTTTAGTATGCTCAAACTTAATATGATAAGGTGTATGAAGCCTTCCGGATACCTCATAGTATTGGGGAGCCTGTTCACAACTTATCAACAAGATATTAACAAGTAAGCAAAGGATGGAGAATCGACTTTTCATATTAGAACTCTGATGTAAAATGGAACTTAATATCCGGAAAATCCTGTTGGGCCATCATCAATACATAGCCGGAATCCGCTAAATAAACATCACGGCCTTCCTTATCCAACGCCATATATTGCGCCTTACGTTTCTTGAAATTCTCCAATGCCTGTTGGTTATCACTCTCGATCCAGCAAGCCTTATATAGGCTGATCGGCTCCCATTTACATTGAGCGGCATACTCATGCAACAGGCGGTATTGAATAACCTCAAACTGCAATTGTCCCACCGTACCGATAATCTTCCGGCCATTGAATTGATTGGTAAACAACTGAGCGACACCCTCGTCCATCAATTGCTCGATGCCCTTGTTCAATTGCTTTGCCTTCATCGGATCGGCGTTCTCTATATATTTGAACATCTCGGGCGAGAAGCTCGGCAACCCCTTGAAATGCAATTCCTCTCCGGAAGTCAACGTATCCCCTATCTTAAAGTTCCCGGTATCCGGCAAACCGATAATATCACCCGCGAACGCCTCATCCACCACTTCTTTCTTCTGAGCCATGAAAGCCGTCGGGCTACTGAAACGCATCATCTTACCGAAACGTACATGCTTATAGTTCGCGTTACGCTCAAAACGACCGGAACAAATCTTCACAAAAGCGATACAACTGCGATGGTTCGGGTCCATATTCGCATGGATCTTGAAAATAAAGCCGGTGAAATTATCCTCATTCGGGTCTACCACACGCTCTACCGCATGGATCGGACGTGGCGAGGGAGCGATACGGATAAAGCAATCCAATAGCTCTTTCACACCGAAGTTATTCAGAGCGGAGCCAAAGAATACCGGAGCGATATCCCCATCCAAATACGTATTCACATCAAATTCGGGATAAACCCCCTCTATCAACTCTATATCCTCACGAAGCTTTGCGGCTTGCGTAGGATCAATATAAGTCTCGAGATCCGGACTCGTGATATCCTTGAATTCCACATTCTCCGTCACATATTGCTTACTCGGGGTATATAGGTTCAGTTTCTGCTCGAAAATATTGTATACGCCCCGGAAACGTTGTCCCATATCGATCGGCCAACTCAATGGGCGTACCTTTATCTGTAATTCTTCTTCTATCTCATCCAGCAAATCAAAAGGATCTTTACCATCACGGTCCATCTTGTTGACAAAAACGATCACCGGAGTCTTACGCATACGGCAAACCTCCATCAACTTACGAGTCTGCGCCTCTACTCCCTTAGCGATATCGATCACGATAATAACGCTATCCACCGCCGTCAAGGTACGGAACGTATCCTCGGCGAAATCTTGGTGGCCCGGTGTATCCAAGATATTAATCTTATGATCGGAATAATCAAAAGCCATTACGGAGGTAGCTACGGAGATACCGCGTTGCTTCTCAATCTCCATCCAGTCGGACGTGGCAGTCTTCTTGATTTTATTAGACTTCACCGCTCCCGCTACATGGATAGCGCCACCAAATAACAATAATTTCTCGGTAAGCGTAGTCTTACCGGCATCCGGGTGGCTGATTATGGCAAACGTTCTTCTTCTTTCAATCTCTTCTGAATACTGGCTCATTCTATTTTATATGTATATATTGTTATCAGTTACACTTTGTTATTCATGCAGTAGGCCAAGCTAGTCTCCCAATGGGGAATCGTCAGTCCGTACGTGCTTTTTATCTTACCTTTATTCAATACGCTATAATGCGGCCGGCTGGCCGGTGTCGGATAATCCTTGGTCTCTATGGGTATCACCCGGTTATTCATACCTGCTATTTGCAAGATCTTTACCGTAAAATCATACCAGCTACACACCCCCTCGTCCGAGAAATGATAGATACCCGGTATAAATTTACCCGCCTCGGCACGTTCCAGCACGGCAAGCATAGCGACCGCTAAATCTCCGGCATAAGTAGGCGTACCCACTTGGTCGAATATGAAACGCAACTCATCCCGCTCCTTTCCCAAACGCAATACCGTCTTCATAAAATTGTTTCCATACTCGGAATACAACCAAGCCGTACGGATAATCACGGAATCCGGACACACCTCCATCAAGGCCTGCTCTCCCGCCAGTTTCGTACGTCCATATACGGAAACAGGACAAGTCGCATCGCTTTCCAGATAAGGACGGCAACTCGTTCCATCGAACACATAATCGGTAGATACATGAATCACCTTCGCACCCACGGCATGAGCGGCCTCACCTAAGTTCCGTACCGCATCCCGGTTGATGCGCATACACAGATCCTCATGCTCCTCCGCTTTATCCACCGCCGTATAAGCGGCGCAATTCATGACATATTGAACATCATTTTCCAAGACATATTTCCGGACGGCCTCCTTGTCGCAAATATCCAACGTATCTATATCCGTAAAAAGAAAATTATAGCCGGGATACTGGCTGATACGAGCGTGGATAGAATTTCCCAATTGACCGTTCGCTCCGGTTACCAAAACTGTCTTCATGTCTATATCTATTATTAATCCTCTAGTTTAAGTTCCCCTTTCATATCTTCCCGATATTTCTCGGCGAGCAACGCCAAGAAGGAACTGATTTGTTTAATACCCTCTAACGTCTCCGCACTCACCTCTTTCCCTTGCATACGCAAAAGCAGATAGCCATATACGGCGGCGAAACAAGTTTCTAGCTCCGGCAGATCCTCTCCACCCGATTTAGCCCGGAGCTGTACGATATAAGGAAGCGTCTTATAATAAGCTGCGCTATAAACCATCTCTTTCGGAGATTTCAAAAGACGAAGATGCAAATCGGTCAAAGTAATAATCACATTCTTGTTCAATTGGATGTGACCTTTCTCCATCACCCCTTCGCTACGCATCATCTCGATCAATTCCTCATACCATTGAGCGATTTCCTTCTTCACCTCCTCGGGCTGGTCGTAATGGGCGATCACCGTGCGGTTGATCGAATCCATATCGAACTTATTCGCCCGGATCAAGTCCTCAACCTGCCACATATAAAGCAGATATTCAGCGATATTCTCTTTTCTTTTTTGTCTAGCTATTATCATATCGGCAAAGATAAACTATATTCCGATAACGCTTGATAAAAATCCGCGTCTTTAACGCCTAACTGCCGGCAAGCCAAACGTGCCGCATTCAGATTGATCAAGAAATAGCGATTGGGAATCCGCACCGGATAGTCTCCGTAGCGAGTATGCAGAAAAGTCTGCCCGTCTTTCTCCACGACCGGATGTTCCTCAAAAGGGATAGCGGTGATATCGCTCCGGACGTCCCCTGCCAACTGACTGACAGTATCATCACCTCCAAAATAAATCAATTTCCCTTCCCGCTCAATAGAAACGGAGAAAGATTGATAAGTGGATAAATAGGCCTCCGGAGTCGCATGATCCGTCTCGGTAGACCAAGATAAATTCGTCAGGATGGCGATATGCGGACGATAGAATTCCAATTGGAAACGCTTGTCCAAGGCAGAGGTGATATGCTCATCTCCTTCGATCAAAGCGATACGTGCCTCATAACTCAAATGTATCCGATTCGGAAGCGAGTCCACCTTGCTAGTCAACGCATAGTCGAACGCCAACTTTTGCCGGCGCAACGCACAGACCATCATGGAAATAATTGTCTTCTTTCCACGACTACCCGCCACAACAACCCGAGTTTTCGACCGAGTCCGTTGAAATATAAATTCCGGAATGGATTGGATTAACATCCCCAATTCCTTCGCACGCAATAATTCCGGGTTATCTTGCTTTACTTTAGCACCCAAAACCACCGAGTGAATATCTTTTATTAATTTCTCCGGAAACCACCCATCCCCATAACAGGTACAGCCTGCGTTATGAAGTCTTCCTATCATCTCTTCAGTCAGACCACAACCGGAAGCGCTTACCTCATATCCTTTTTCTCGAAGTGCTAGGGCTAGATCTAAAACCAAAGGTTCGGTTACGGAGATCAAATGAACTTTTCGCATCGTTTTGATTTTAGCGCAAAAGTACGACTTTTATAAATACCTTCGGCACAAAGAAGCGAAAAATTAGATGCCCTCGATACGTTTAATGGTCGTGACCTCTTCTTTTCCCGAGGCCTCGACCAGCCTTTCCTTCGAGATTAGAACCGGAGTCCGTATAAATTCCGGGACATTAAAAGAGAACAGGGAACGCTCATAATAATCCGGAGACGCTTGCGGTAACAAGAAGGGCTTGCCGCACTGCCCCCGCTCATCCACATGCACCAAATACGGACGTGTGAAAAGCCCATCGCCCCGCCGGCTGGAAAAGACAAACCAACGACTATTGCCGCTCCAAGAATGATAGCTCTCTACATCCGGGCTATTCACTTCCGGCAAAGAATCGATTGCCCCGGTAGACAGATCCAGCATATGCAAATCCGCATCCTTATGCCAAATAGAGAAATTGCCATAATCGGACACCGTATAAAGTAGCCGCTTCCCATCCGGGGAGACTCTCGGGAACTTAACACTCCGGCCCGCTTCTCTCGCATTATATAAGGTATCCACTTGGGTTCCAATCGAACCGTCTTTCGGATCAAAAGCGACTCGTAACAGGTTATACCGGACATCCCGATAATTTTCTGGCATACAGACAGAATCCGCCGAACAGAACAGCAGATAGTTGCCATCCGGAGTAAAAGTGGGAAAAGTCTCATAACACGCCATAGAAGCCAATAATGGCGAACTGAATACCCTCTCCTTCTCCGTGTCATAGATCAGCACGTCCGATTCCACGTCATATACCTCAATCCGATTCTCATCGGAAAGATGGAAGTCCTGGTGGGTCTCATTGGTAGAAAAAGCAACATACCGGCCGGATGGATGCCAATACGGATAAACGAACGAAGCCGGCTTACCGTCCCGTTCCAACGCAATCTTCTTTACCTGCCGATGATCAATCAAGTAAGTCCCATTATGAGAACCCCGCTGATGAAAAAGCATTTGTTCCCCTTGTCGCTCACAAAAGGCATGGCAGTTCATACAACTATTATTTGTCGATTGGTTATCAAGAATAGACTTTTCAACATAGTTTTCAACACATCGTTGATAAATCCCCATCTCGTTCCACATCCGATATCCGGGAAAAATACGGCGATACACCAAATAAGCGTCAACGGAATCTCTTGACACATAGATAGGGAAACTCATTTGTTTCCAATCACTTTGAGGTTCTCGAAAATAAACCGTCACATCTATTTGTTTTCCTTGTGCGTCCTGCGATAAGACCTTCCAATCCGTTTCCGGCAGGTTGAAAACACCATGATCGGCTGCGATTATCAACTCCCCATTCATAGTTTTCAACCGAATTATCCCCTGTAGCTGTTGATCAACCAACTTGAAATTGGGAGGGGCCATATTGACCGGTACAGTAACTTCCCTGTAATCCGGAAACACGTCAGTTTCTCCTTGTTCCGCTTGCGTAGGAACTTCCGGCCTACAAGCTACAAGTTCCAAAAGACAACCTATAATCCAACAGATAGATAATCGCTTCATTGTTCTTCTCCTTTAAAGATCTTGAAATAGAAATAATACCAATAGGTATCTCCAAATTGTCGATATATCGAGGACACATCCACTTGGTTGGCAGATCGTCCCAAAACCTGCTTGAATTCCCGGTATCGGTCTACGATCTCCGGCTGTATGGAATAGGAGGAAAGCGATATACTGTCTTTGTCCGCCAACAACAATCCGGCTTCTTGGAAATGCCGGGGTATCGGTTCCCCCTTCATGAAAGGTGTTTCTTCCAAGAATCGGCCAAATGCATCCAGCTTCTTACCCAACAAATAATAACATCCCCGGTATTCCCAACTGATCCGATGATCCGGAAGATTGTATCCACTCCATAAGGAATCGACAGGTACGGACAAACTCAGTCGATCCCTTTTCTCAACAGGCATATATTTGTCACTCAACTCCGGATCTTTATCCATTAATTCCGGATGTACCAGATAGGTAGCATAACGGCAAGCCCAATCTTTATAGAATGGCATAGCGGCAAGCAAGTCCAAATATTTCTTGGCCAGCGCCACCTCACCCCTAATCAGACAAACTTGCACGAAACGTTGCAACATGCGGGCACTCCCTTTACGTTTGGCTTGCGTAAATCCGTCCATCGCAAAACTTTCAGACAAAGAGACATCGCCAACAAGAAAATGAACATCGCTCAATAAACGATCCATGTAAAAGGTCTGATTCCAATCGGCACATAAGCTTTTCGTTCCTTTCTGATCGAAAGTAAACATCCGGTCGGCCAATTCTCCCTTATGGGCCAACGACATATTCAAATAGTTTAAGCTAACATAATTATAGATCTGCTTTCCCCGGTACTTATCAATAATAGCGTCCCATTGCCTCTCCCGGGCTAAGAAAGAGAGCTCGTCAAGCATCATGCGTTGCGCATGCCAAGGTTCCGGCAGGCAAAACCGTATGGATACCAGCACCGTGATCAGACAAACAACAAGGGCTACCCGATCCATCCATTTACTCTTCTCGCCAATCACCGGAACAAAGCGAGCGAATAAAGCAACACCGACAATCGAAAGGGTAAAGAAAGTCCATACACGATACATATAATAATGAGGTAATCGCTGTATCTCCAGATAGGCTTCCGGCATCCATCCATCAGACAAAGGTACAGGAATCCCTAACCATCCGCTAAACAAATATATAAAAAGCGCTGGGATCAAGCAGGCAGAGGCGGCCAATCTTTGCCGCGACGTTTTGTAGCGGAGTAAGGCTAACAGCGTATATAAGAAAGCGTAACAGACAGATAGAAGCCCGGTCAGCCCACATAAAAAAAGTGTAGAGGCAATTCCGTATCCGGCAATAGAACCCGCCCTCCGCACCTTTAGCGAGACCGACAAAGCTAAAAGCATCAAAACCACGCCAACCGTCCCGTCCACCAAATACTCCCCATGAATACTCATCTTAACCAGATACAGGACCGGCAATAAAGAAAGGAACAGCAGGTAGGTCTTGTCAGAAAAACAACGCAAGATCCTATAGACCATAAATCCGCAACCAACGAGTAAAACCGTATGGAAAACCACCGCCGACATAGGCTGCCGGTAGTATTGAATGATCCATTGCCCGGCGACAGCGCAAAATCCTCCCGGCTGAAAAAGGAACTCCCGGATATACCACCACTCAGGTATAAACAATTGCATCTCCTCCTGACCGACAAACACAAACACGCCAAAAAGCAGGAAATAATAAAAAATAGCAGCTGCCGAAAAAGACCAGAAAAGCGTTTGTTTCCAGTTCATATACTTAATAGATTATTATTCCACCAACCATCGCTCGATGTTACGGGTCACAGAGGAGAAGTTCACGCCGATCTTAAAAACTTGCCGCGGATCACTCGCAAAGGGAAGCGCATACTGTCTCTCCTCAATCTGGCGCAACGCCTCCTCGGCGGTGCCGTTCAGCTTGAATTCCATCACGTAGATATAGCGATCGGTCTTTAAAACGAGATCAATACGCCCTTGTGAGGTATGATATTCCACCTGCGTATAAAGTCCAACCAACTTAAATACGATAAAAAGCACGTTCCGGTAATGCAACTCCGTATCACGCTCCGGCTTCTGACCGGCGATCACCTCATAGGGTGTATCAGCGAAGAAGCTTTGCAAGCGGCGGAAGAACGCATCGTAATCACCGGAGCGTATCTCTCGTACGAATTGCCCGATCTCGAAAGGGGTCTTGGGCGCACTAACACTCGTGTAAAATGGAAGGAGATATTTCACGAAACCCTCTTCCACTTCCCGGTTCGGGAAACCTAGCCGGTAGATACCAAATTCAGGATCGTAATCCTTGATCGTCAAGTAGCCACTCTGGTAGATCACGGGGACGGGATTTATCGAGGCAGAGTCAATACTGTTCAACACATCCACATCGGTCTCCGTGTTCGCCATCTCATAAAGGTCGTAATGGGTATGCTTGAGTAATTCAACAAGGTAAGAGGGCCTACCGGTCTCGAACCAATAATCGCCGAATTTCCGGCGAGCGAACGTATTCAGCAGGCTGAAAGGATTATACATACCGATGGAATTCTCCACGAAATGGTATCCATCATAGCATTCTTTGAGTCTCAGGCAGGTCTCCTCGTAGGTCATATCTTGCGCTCCGGCCAGTTCCCTCACCTCATCTTCCAGACAAGTATGTATCTCTTTCTCCGTGATGCCACATATCTCCACGTAACGATCGTCCATCGATATGTCCATGAGGTTATTCAAATCGCTAAACACGCTTACCTTTCCAAACTTCGTCACCCCAGTCAGCAAGGCGAAACGGATGGCTCCATCCATCGTCTTCAACACGCCGTAAAAAGGCTTCAACATGTTCCGCAACTGATCCTGCATATCCTCATCGTGCAGGTTCTGCAATAAGGGCTTGTCATACTCGTCAATCAATATCACCACGCGATGCCCGGTCTGGCGGTAAGCCTGTTCTATCACATAGCTAAAACGCTCCTCCAAGGCACGTCCCTGTTTCTCCGTTCCATACAGAGCCTCCCATTTCTCCAAGAATTCATTCAAGATACTAGTCAGCGCGGCAGTGTCTTTATAATAACGAGTATTCAGATCCAGATGCAAGACCGGATATACCTCCCAGTCTTTCTCCAACCGTTCCATCGCCAACCCCTCGAACAGCTCCCTCTTTCCTTGGAAATAGGCCTCCAACGTAGATAGCAAGAGACTCTTGCCGAAACGCCGCGGACGACTCAAGAAATAGTAACTTCCGGTCTTAACCAACTGATAAATCAAAGCTGTCTTATCAATATAGAGATAACCGTCTTTACGGATCTTCTCGAAGTTCTGTATGCCGATAGGATAAATTGTCTGACTCATAACGATGATCGTTTAGATATACTTACCATGAACAAAGATAGACATTCCTTTTTATCGGAACAAGATAAGAACATATGATCTCAAAAACTTTCCTTGACAATACGCTTGACTGGCAGGAAAAAACGCTTGATCAAACGCAATTCCTCCCATTTTGAATAAGAACTAATAGCAGATCACATCGTTGAAGATAATACAGAGATCGGTCATATTCTCCCATACAAGTTATATATCCTCTAAGACCGTAACTTAAAGAATACAATCCAATCATTCGTATTATCATCTATTTGGGATACATCCACACCCTTCAAAAACGGATAGGTATCTTGATAATTCGGGGCCGCTTTGGCGATTTCCCCTACGACCTCTTTCAGCTCTACGGCATTGACCAGTTGGTAAAACTCCCGG
Source organism: Parabacteroides sp. B2-S-102 (assembly GCF_023656665.1). Lineage (NCBI taxonomy): Bacteria > Pseudomonadati > Bacteroidota > Bacteroidia > Bacteroidales > Tannerellaceae > Parabacteroides > Parabacteroides sp. B2-S-102. The sequence goes on from NZ_JAMOKM010000017.1 coordinate 77,362, forward strand.
CTCTTCTCATCATATCCGTCCGGTGCCCTGTAGCCTCCGAAGAACAAATCGTAAGGTTGCCCCCAGTTCTTATTCAGAAGATAAGTATCCGACTTACGGTTATAATAAACCACACATGGATCCCAGATCAAAGAAGGCGCAAACACAACCCAGTCGTCCGTAACGGTCAAGCGATCGAATGAGAGAATGGCCTTATCTCCCTCGCGGTATTCACGGAACCGGTTGGCGATCTCCTCATCCGTACCACTAAACATATTGGAGGGGATATTCATGCCTTTGAAGTCAAGCGTGGCGAAGGCAGACACGGTATCTTCCAGCTGATAGATGGATGGATCAAAATAATTTGTCAACAAGATCCGATCGCCATATCTCTTCAACGAATGATAGGTGGACTGAGAGATTTGCTGTTTCAATAAGTTCTTATCGCTAGGTAAATATTCGGAGATCGTACCATCCGGACGATATAGGGTTAGCTGATAAGGCTGGATATAATTGGAAGCGACAGCTATCGTGCCATCTTTAGCGACAGCTACCTGACGACCATCATTTTTCAGGGGAACAGTTTTGAGATAATTACCCTCATAGTCATACAGCTGGATCTTCGTATTATCCAAAGCATAAACCTTATTGTCAAACAAAGCCATATTGAATAGCACGTTATATTCCTCCGGGCCTTGCCCGTTCCGAAAGATCTTGTTCTTGAACTTACCATCCCTGCCGAAACGGAAAATCACACGCTGAGAAGCATCTAAAAGGAATATATCATCATCTGCCAAATGGATGGTAGAGGCGGAGCCTTTAAACAGGATACTGTCTCCCGACTCCAAAGGTAACAACCGGATCTCCATACCGGCCAGAAATCTATCAATACTTTCTTTGGGTGATTCCGACTTCAAATCTACTTGATAGACAGATAGAGTCTTCTCTAGTTGTGCCTCATTTTTCTTTTCGGTACACCCTTGCAATAATAATACACCGCAAAAAAACAAGCTAATTAATTGTTGTTTCATCACGTTATAAATCAATCAAAATTATATGCCGGAAAACGCAGTAGTACTTACTTCGTCTACGAATATATACTTATTTGCCCGATGAAGTATATATTCTCCAGTCAAGTAAGTACTACTGCGTTTTCCACGCCATATCAGAAAAAGGAGGTATGCCTCTGCAACATACCTCCTTTTTTATATTAAGTCTAACTTATTAATATCCCGGGTTCTGTTCCAACAACGGGTTCGCACCCAATGACAATTGATGCAATGGATAACGATTGTATTTCTCATCGTTCGTAGCCTTATGATCCCACCAATCCTCTGTCACATATGCGTCCCAACGGATCAAGTCCGTACGACGACGGGCCTCGCGCAAGAACTCTTGCATCCATTCCTTCAGCATACGGTATTTATCCAAATTGGCAGCGGTAACAGGATCCGGGTCGTTTCCACCCTCGAAGTTACGCTTACGGATGGAGTTGATGATATCGGCCGCACCATTCTTATCGCCCAAACGCATCTTACATTCCGCCAAAGTATAATAGATCTCTGTCAGACGAATTACAGGACAATCTGGGTTGAAACGTTCCTTGAACTCATCTTGATTAGGCAGAGGACTAAATTTAAGAACACGCACGCCTGAGTTCTCCTCTGCATCGGCAATCGTAGAAGTCAGATCCTTAAGACTGGCTACCGTATTGCCCACCTGGCTGATATGAGCGATCTGGTCTACGACATTCAAGACCTTGCCGGCATACTCGCGGGCACCCAGACATTTATACTCGGGGAAATCCGGGTTTTGCAACTCACCAACGATAAACATACCACGGTATTTGCGACCACCCTCATATACATACTGCTGCTTACGGATATCCTTGTCGTTGAATGTCTCGTATGGATTACCTACGTTAAACTTATACAAGTTACCCTCCGGATCGCGACTAGGGCATAGGCAAAGCCCATTATTACCACTAGCATCCTGCAAGCCCCCTAAGAAATCCTTGAAATTATAGGGAAGAGTGAAGGCAGTCAAACCACCATCCGTCTCACCTTTGGCATTCTCGGAAGGTACTGTCCAGATAATCTCCGGGCAAGTCTCATTACCCCAACCAAAGATCTCGGTGAAATGGTTGGCCAATTTATACTGACCATACTTTCCATCGATAATATCCTGACAAATCTTAGCGGCCTCCTCATACATCGGTTTATTGATATACGATTCAGCGTTGAAATACAAACGAACCTTCAAAGCCGCAGCCACAGCACGATGGATAACGTTCGTCTCGGGTGCTCCCAAGGTCTCCTTCAACGGAAGATTCGGCATAGATACATCCAACAAGGAGTCGATAAAATGGAAAGTCTCCACATCTGTAGCACGAGCCTTCACATCCTCCTTCGTAGATGTGTAAAGAGGCATACCACCAAACATGTCCAAACCATCCAAATAAAAAGAGGCAGCCAATACGTTCAACTGATTAATCATTGATACACGATCCTCCTCAGTCAAACCCACCGATACGAAATCAATATTCTCCAAATCCTCCAAGGCACTCCACGACTGAGCCACACCCATCGTCGTCAAGTCCCATCCATCCTTCATCGGGCTCATATCATCCATAAAATGATGATGATGCATGTTCTGATAAACGGCGCCATCAAACCAGTCATTACCACGAGTAGGCACACACATAGCATCAGTTCCCACTTCCATCAAGCGCACACGAGCGTCGTTATGAGCTACCCACCAACGCCAATGCGTAAAAGGACGATTAAAACGCGACCAAACCGCGTCTGCATTCGTATAATACGTGTCGGGAACAACCTGCGAATAGAACGTAGGATCCACGTCACAAGAGGTACCCAGCAGCAAGCAAGCAGCTCCGGCTACCAACCAATTTGTTATCTTGCTAATTTTCATTTTCTTCTTACCTTTTTAGAATGTTACTTGAATACCTAACGTATAGGTGCGAACTATCGGATCACAGTTCCAAACCTTATCGACACCGCCTTCCCAACCGGTAATATTCACTTCCGGATTATGTCCGCTATATCCTGTAATAGTCGCTACATTGCCGACAGTTCCATATACACGCAGGCGCTCTGCCCATTTTGTATACTTACTCAACGCCAATGTATAACCTAACGTAATCGCATCAATTTTCAAGAACGAGCCATCCTCCAAGAAGTAGTCACAAAGCTGCTTCACGCCGCGAATGTCCTTATACTTCGGATCGTCAAGCGCCGGTTTCCAAAGATTCCACTGGCCGGCACCACTCTGTCCCTGGATACCCAAGTACATCGGATAAGTATTCAAGACATCGAAACCTATCCAACTACGCATATTAATACCCAAGTCAAAATTCTTATAGGTAAAGGTATTGTTCCATCCCATCATCACCTTAGGTAGATAATTACCGATATATTGTTTGTCGTCTACACTCTTTTGGGAAGCAGGTATAACCTCACCATCCTTATTGTACAAAAGGAAGTCTCCTTTATCGTCGAATCCAGCGAATTTCCACATATGGAACGCACCGATCTCTGCCCCCTCTTCAATACGAGAGGCATCGCCCGGCCATCCCGGTTCATCCATAGCGTTACCATCCATACGTGAATTGTTACCATACATCGTAAGGATCTTACCTGAGTTATGGCTCATATTCAAGCTGGAAGTCCAAGTGAAGTCCTTATTCTGGATGATGTCACCACCAACCTCGAACTCCCATCCTTTACTCTCCATCTCGCCAATGTTCTGCCATTGTTTGCCATTTGGATACGGTGGCTGTGGAACATTCACCTCGTAGATCATGCCATCGATCTTACGACGATAGTAATCGAACTTACCATACATACGGTTGCCAAAGAATGAGTAATCCACACCGATATTCCACTCTTTCTTCTCTTCCCATCCCAAATAAGGGTTCACGTTAGAGCTCGGTCCATAAACAAACGCCCAGCTACCACTCGGAAGCATCCAATATTGGTCGCGACTTAACGTATTAGCCATATAGGAAGCATCGAAGTCGTTATTACCGGTCACACCATAACCGAAACGGATCTTCAAGTCATTTACCCAATCAAACTCTTTCATGAATTCCTCACCAGATACACGCCAACCTCCAGACAACGCCCAGAAATTACCCCAACGGTTCTCTGCGGCAAACTTCGAGGAACCCTCATGGCGGATCGTAGCCGTTACCATATATTTATCATTATATGAATAATTGGCACGGGCATAAAGAGCGAACAAACGTTCCGTAATATCTTTTTTAGATCCCATCTTTGCCTTACCGTCGGTCAAATAAGATCCGGATTCCAAGTCCCAATATTTCAGGCCTTCTACACCGAAATCATAGTTCTCCGCATTGAAATTCTCTCCATTCTTCTCGAAATAAGAGTAACCGGCAACGGCATTTAAGCTATGACCTCCCTTAAATTCTTTCAGGTAAGTGAAGTAACCCTCAGAAGTAAGATGTTCGGTCTTCGAGAATTCCAATTTCGCCCAACCACCGCGGTTGTTTGTCACCTCCTCTCGGTGATAGCGAGAACGGAACTGGTGCAACTCCCACTGACGGTTCTCGTAACCCAATGTCTGAGAATAGCTCAAACCTTCAATCGGCTTGATGTTCAATTTCATCGTCACCTCAGGCTTAAACCATTTATCCAAGCCCTCGTAGTCGGAAAGCATACGATCCGCTACGATATTGTAGTCCAAAGTTTCTCCGGTCCATACGTTATATCCGCTCGGGCTTTCCGGGTCAAATGGGGAACGAGTCGGGTTATTATACAACGCCTGCTTGAAGTTTGCCTTCTTATCCTCATCCGATCCATCGGAAGTACGAGCAGTCTGACGATAATCCACGATCGGACGGATCTCTAACCAACCATCGAACAGCTTAAAGTTTGCATTCAAGCGTCCACCATAGTCCTTACGGTTATCCTTAATCGTGATGCCTTCGTTGGTCTCATAGAAGAAAGAGGTGTACACTTGTGCGTTCTCGGTACCTAGCTCCAAAGAGAGGTGATGTTTTTGCGAGAAGTTATCCTTCTGCAAAAGAGCGTCCCACCAATCAGCGTTCTGCCCGTAATCAATGATATTCACGTCCGTACGATTACGATACTCATCGGCGGTCATCATATCTGGACGGCCATAGTTTTGTTTCTTCGAAAGCTCAGTACTATAATTCAATTTTACTTTACCATTCGTGTTAGAACCACTCTTCGTTGTGATCAAGATCACACCCGAAGCAGCACGTGTACCATAGATCGCACCAGCGGAAGCATCTTTCAGCACATCGATAGATTTGATATCGTCTTGGTTCAAGGCACGAATATCACCTCCCGGGAAACCATCGACAACGATCAATGGAGCCTTACCAGAGTTGATAGAGGTCAAACCACGCAACTGGATCGTGGTCGTACCATTGGCACTACCATTATTTTGCAAGATCAAACCGCTGATCTTACCTTGCAAAGAGCTGGTGATATCGGCACCACCCACACCCTTCATCATATCGCCGGCAGACAATGAGGTAACGGAGCTGGTCACTTGCTTCTTCTCCATCGTACCGTAACCTACGACCACGACCTCTTCAAGAGCCTGGGAATCTTCCGACAACGTAACATTTATAACACTTTGACTGCCAACCGGGACTTCCTTGGTCGTGTAACCGATATAAGAGATTTCCAAAACAGCGTTTGCGGGCACATCTTGCAACGTAACCGAGCCGTTCATGTCGGTTACGTTACCGATAGTAGTTCCCTTGACCAACACGTTCGCGCCGATCAACTCACCCATTGAATCTGAAACCTTAACCGTAACAGTCTTACCATTTTGCATGACCGATTCAACATTCGGTCCGTAGTTGTGCGAGGGTTCCACAGCCGCCAATCCTTGAAAGGAGGCCATACATAGGAATCCCGTGGTAAGCATCATAACACTTGGTTTGAACAAGCTTAAACACAATTGCTTGCTCTTCTTACTACATTTTTCCATCTTTATTATTAAATGGTTATAATTAATTGAGATTAACAATATTCAAACACCAAAAACCTACTTTCTGCTATCTCTGAGCGCAGTCCCTAATAAAAATGACTAGCTAAAACGTTCGTTTAGACTAGTCGTCCGCGAAGTTAACCATTAATTTAAATTAAGCAACATTCATTTAAATCATTTTTCGATTCTATTAGTAATAAGACTTATAATCAATACATTACATCCAATATTAAAATTGTGTCAAATGCACTATCCCATCCATCAAAATGACTAGTCTAAACCAACGTTTAAACCAGTCATTTTTACATTTATTATACTATTGAGTATGATAAAAACCATACCTTTACTCCCCCAAAGAAAGAATGCAGAAACCATGAAACTACAAATCATCGATACCGGCTACTT